>JAFGRE010000088.1 GCA_016935335.1 Deltaproteobacteria bacterium | reverse complement strand
CGTTTAATGGCATCAGTCTTGTCCTTTCGGCCAACCCTGGCCCTTCCCGCCCGCAGCATAAAGGTCCACAGTTCGTTCTCCAAACCCGGGATGCCTTCCTTGAGGGCTCCGTAGACTCTCGCGATGAGGCCGCTTGAATGCCAATCGAACGCCAGAGGTGCTTGCACCCCAAGGCCTTGAGCCAGTGCGGATCGGAGAGCTTTGAGAGTAGGGCCTTTGTGCCTAACTTGACAGTCATGAGGATAGTGATTTTCCGTAGCAGGGACACGATCCTGGGGAAGAGCCACGGCGGTGCTTTGCTGTAATGGAGTGGCAGGCTGGCAACCCCGGTTTTCATAATTTTCCGGATTCTTTTACAAATTCGGTAAGTTGATCGACAAAAGCAGTGAGTCCGCCCTCAGGAACAATAATAAAGCTCCTTTTGTCCCCGGACTTTTCCGTAATCTTGAGATACCTGCCGTTGGGATTTTCCTTAAAATCAAGAAAGTAAAGTTTGCTTTCAATTTCAAAGCGTTGGCTCAGCAGTTCATTGTCCATTATTTAACCCTCCAATGCTAAAAAGATGTTTCTGCGTCAGGCGTTTTCAAAGATAACGCGGTAAATCAAATCATTATCGGCAGCGTGTTGCTTACAGACCCGGATAAGGTTGTGCTCGATACCTTACCCCCCAGGTTTGAAAAAGAAGTCTAACACATCTTCCTTCCCCTTCAAAACAGTTTTTGGCATCGTACTCCGAGCCGGCTGAGCGGTAATTTTATGTAGCGATTACATGTAGCCGAGGGGTGGAAACACAACAAGGTGACCGAACCGGTAGTTTTTAGATCCTGGGCGAGATCACAGCTTCCCGAGTTTTTTGAGGTAGACCATCAGAATCGAGATCGCCGCAGGGGTAATGCCGGAAATGCGAAAAGCTTGGCCCAAAGAGACGGGGCGAACAGCGAGGAGCTTTTCCCTAACCTCCCGGGAGAGTCCCGGAATCGACGTATAGTCGAAATCAGGGGGAATTCTGATTCGTTCCCTTTTGTTGAATCGTTCAATCTGGTCAAGTTGCCGGGTTATATAACCCTCATACTTTAGGTGGATTTCCACTTGCTCAATCACTTCAGGGGTGATGTCCGGCGACGAATGGCCGAGGGAGGTTATTGTCTCATAAGTAATTTCAGGCCGCCGAAGCAGTTCTTCTGCGGTGGTGGAATTTCTCATAGGAGCGCTTCCGAGAGCAACCAATATGCGGTTGGTTTTTTGATCCGGAGTGAGACGGATGGATCGCAACCTAGTCAGCTCAGCATCAATCGCCTTTTTCTTGGCGCAAGAGCGGGCATAGAGGTGTTTGGGGACCAGTCCAACCTCGCAACCTTTTTCCCGAAGGCGGAGATCAGCATTATCCTCTCTCAAGAGTAGACGATACTCGGCTCGGGAAGTGAACATCCGGTAGGGCTCGTTTGTCCCTTTTGTCACGAGGTCATCGATCAACACCCCTATATATCCCTCAGAGCGATCGAGAATCATCGGTTGGCGATTTTGGCTCAGGAGAGCTGCGTTTATACCAGCCATCAAACCTTGGCCGGCAGCCTCTTCGTAGCCGGTTGTCCCGTTGATTTGGCCGGCAAGAAAGAGATGACTGATGCGCTTTGTTTCCAATGTCGGTTTAAGTTGAAGAGGGTTCACAAAATCATGCTCAATGGCGTATCCGGGTCGCATGATCTCAACTCTTTCCAGACCCCGAATGGTCCGGAGCATTTTAACCTGGACATCGTAAGGGAGGCTGGTGGGCAAGCCATTGGGGTAATACTCACATGTTCCCATTCCCTCAGGCTCTAAGAATACCTGATGGCGTTCCTTGTCCGGGAAACGCACAATCTTGTCTTCTATGGAGGGACAGTATCTGACACCAGTACCGACAATAACACCGGTGTACAAGGGAGATCGGTCGAAACCGGCCCTTATTATCTCATGGGTGTTCTCATTGGTATAGGTTATGTAGCAGACGGCTTGGTTACGGGTGGCATAATCGGAGGAAAAGGAAAAAGGCCTCGGGGGCTCGTCTCCGTGCTGACCCTCAAGTTGTGAAAAATCAATGGATTTTCCGTCAAGGCGGGGAGTAGTTCCGGTCTTAAGTCGGCCCACCTCAAAACCCAATTCTCGAAGGTGTTGAGGAAGAGAGACCGATGGAAAATCGCCCATGCGACCAGCCGGAAAGTTGACCAAACCGATATGGATAAGACCATTGAAAAAAGTCCCGGGGGCAATTACTACCGTCTTGCCGAGGAATCCTTCTTGGGTATGGGTTTTGACCCCATACACGGTACCGTTTTTGAGCAGCAGCTGATCGACAGTAGCCTGCTTCACATCCAGACGAGGCTGTGCCTCTACGACAGATTTCATGTAGAGGCGATACGCTTGCCGGTCGACCTGAGCGCGGGATGAACGGACCGCCGGACCCTTTTTAGTGTTGAGCAGGCGAAACTGGATACCGGCCTTATCGGTTGCCTTTCCCATTTCACCTCCCAGCGCATCGATTTCTTTCACAATCTGTCCTTTTGCAAGTCCTCCGACGGCTGGGTTGCATGACATGAGCCCAATGGTATCGAGGTTCATGGTAACGAGCAGAGTGGTAGAGCCAATCCGGGATGAAGCAAGTGCGGCTTCGCAGCCGGCATGACCGGCGCCGATTACGATTACATCATATTCCTTCGGGTATAACAGCATAACGGTCGCAGCTCTGCATGGAAATTAGTATTGACAATTGGGAGAGTCACAAATATATTAAAACATTTATTAATAAGTCAATGAAATCCATCGAATAATATCACCGGCGTTGGACTATTATCAACTTTTTCGGAACCTCGTTATTCTTGAACGCAACGGAAGCTGCTTTATTTGCATCCTGCGACTTCAGCCATGATACGATAATACGAGGGTCTCAGAAATTATGGAACGGGGATACGTGCCCTGATCGAGAGAGTGCTGATGACAAGAGGAGATTATTACGAAATTTTGGGCGTGCAACGGGACGCCAGTAATGGCGAAATAAAGAAACGATATCGTCAGATCGCCCTGCAATACCATCCGGACCGAAATCCGGGAGACAAGGAAGCGGAAGAGAAGTTTAAAGAGGCTGCGGAGGCATATGAAGTACTCCGGGATCCCGAAAAGCGGTCACTCTATGATCGGTTCGGCCATGACGGGCTGAAAGGAACCGGGTTTACGGGATTTTCAGGATTTGAGGATATTTTTTCAAGTTTCGGCTCTATTTTTGAGGACTTCTTTGGTTTGGGGGGCAGAACGCGCAGCCGCACAGCGCCCCAGAGTGGTGCTGATTTGCGCTACGATCTGAAGATTTCTTTTTTGGAAGCCGCCTTTGGGGTGGAAAAGAAGATAACCGTTGATAAAATGCATCGATGCGATTCCTGTCATGGGTCCGGGGCACGGCATGGCACCAAGCCGGAGACGTGTCCGACCTGCAGCGGGAGAGGACAGGTCATGCACTCACAAGGGTTTTTCAGTATCAGCACGAGCTGTCCTCACTGCCATGGAGAGGGAACCATTGTGCGGGAACCCTGTTCTAGATGTAACGGAACCGGTAAGATCAAAAAGAGCAAATCGCAGATGGTGAAAATTCCGGCTGGAGTGGAAAACGGGACGAGACTGAGACTCGCTGGAGAAGGGGAGGAAGGTCTTCGGGGAGGCCCTCCGGGAGATCTCTATGTGGTCCTTTTCGTGGAGGCTCATGAATTTTTCGAGCGAAGAGGTGATGATATCGCCTGCCACCTTTCGATCTCGTTTGCCGAGGCTGCCTTGGGAGGCGAGGTTGAGGCGCCGACGTTAGAGGGGAAGACTTCTGTTTCTATTCCTCGGGGCACCCCCACGGGAAAGGTATTCAGGTTGAAGGGGTTGGGGATTCCTCATTTAAAAGGACATGGGCGGGGCGATGAATACGTTCAGGTTGTAGTGACAGTGCCGACAAAGCTGACAAAGCGTCAGGAGGAATTGCTGCAAGAATTTGCGGAGGCGAGTGGAGAGACAAGTCGGCAGGAAAAGAAAAAGTTTTGGAAATCACATTAAAGAGAGGAGGAGATAGAGTTGGCATTACCAGTGTTAAGGAGGTTCGGAATAGTCTATGCGGTATGTTGTGGTTGTACTTTTATTGTTGATGAATGCGTGCACGGAGCCGGACAAGGTGGTCGTCTCCTCGAGCCAGGGGTCGATGTCCAGAGAAGAACTCCGCGAGGCCATGCTTTATCATGGAATCATTTTCGCGGAACAGGATAGGGACGGAGAATGGTATTTTGTCAGGGATGGAAGGCGGGTTCGCTTATTTGCATATGCGGCTGGCCAAAAAAAATGAAATTTATGAAATATCCTTTTGACATTTCCAGGGGAGTTTTTTTATTATAGGATAATTTTTATTCCAGAGTCCGAATGCTTCGCACTGTAAGCTGCTGGTATGGAAATAGTATCCGTTAAGCCGTTTTTGGCCGTACTTATATCTCTTTTGGGATCGGTAGTTATTATCGTATTCCAAAAAAGCCCAAACTTAAGGGAAGCATGCACCTTTTTAATCGCTTCGCTTAAGGTCGCTGTCATTATCTCGATGGTTCCGACAATCTTGGCGGGCCGAAAGATTTTTTGGAGCCTCGTCGAGGTCCTGCCCGGAGTAAGTATTGCCTTCAAGGTAGATGCGTTTGGTTTGCTCTTCGCCTTGGTGGCTTCCTCGTTGTGGATTGTTACCACGGTCTATTCCATCGGGTACATGCGACCCCTCAAGGAACATTCCCAAACGCGTTACTTCGCCTTTTTCGCCCTTGCACTTTCCTCGGCCGTGGGCGTTGCTTTCGCCGCCAACCTGGCAACGCTTTATTTGTTTTATGAGATGTTGTCGTTGTCTACGTATCCCCTGGTTACTCATCACCAGGATGCGGAAGCACGGTATGCCGGGAGAAAGTATCTCACCTATCTTATGGGTACGTCGATCGCGTTTTTTCTCCCCGCCATGATTTTAACCTATACGCTCACCGGGACTCTGAACTTTGCCGATCACGGTATTCTCGCAGGGAGTGCTTCCGACGGCATGCTAACGGTTGTGTTTGTTCTTTTTATTGCCGGAGTGGGTAAGGCGGCAATCATGCCTCTCCATTCATGGCTTCCATCCGCCATGGTGGCGCCGACCCCGGTGAGCGCTCTCCTACACGCCGTGGCGGTTGTCAAGGTGGGTGTCTTTTCCGTCCTGAGGATTTGTTTTCACGTGTTCGGAATCGACTTGATGCAGCAGCTGTCCTTGGACGTTTTTCTTATTTACTTTGTATCGATTACTATTCTGGTAGGATCATTGTTTGCCCTGCGCCAGGATGACCTCAAGGCGAGGTTGGCCTATTCAACGGTAAGTCAGTTGTCCTACGTCGTCATCGGGGGCGGGCTTGCAAGCATGTTAGGCATGGCGGGAGGGATGATTCATATTGTGATGCATGCTTTTGGCAAAATCACCCTTTTCTTTTGTGCCGGGGCGATTCTGGTGAACACGGGGGTGAAGAAGATCAGCCAGATGAAGGGAATCGGGAAAAAGATGCCCTATACTATGGGAGCGTTTTTTTTGGGCTCGTTGAGTGTGATCGGCCTTCCGCCCTTCGGTGGGTTTTGGAGCAAATGGTGTCTCGCCCTGGGATGTATTCAGACGCATCATCTTCCGCTCTTGGCGGTTTTGTTGACGAGTTCACTGTTGAATGCAGCGTACTTTCTGCCGATAGCCTACAATGCGTTTTTTGCGCACGGGGAAAACTTTGATGAAACTACAACGGTGGGAGAGGCCCCGCTGTGTGCCGTCGGACCACCGGTTTTTACGGCGTTCATATCGTTTCTGTTGTTTATTTATCCCAGTTTTGTTCTGGATCTTGCCAAGATGGCGGCAGATGCGATGTTGGGAGGATAAAAGTGAAAAAAGAGTTCGAGTGGTTTGATAAGCCCGAGAACATCTGGAAACTCAAGGTGTACGGTTTACTAACCCTCCTGGTGACGGTTGCGGCCGAATTGATGGGCACGGGCGATAGCACCCATCAGTGGGACAAAATCCCGGGTTTTTATGCGATGTTCGGCTTTATTTCTTGCGTGGTTTTGATTGTCCTCTCGAAGTTTCTAGGGAAATGGTGGCTCAAGAAGGGTGAAGAGTATTATGACGAGTAGCTGGATTCCGCCCGCGTTTATATTCTTGTTCGGAGCCTTGGTTGCTCTCGTATTGAAGGGGAGGGTTAAACAGGCATGGTTGCTTTTTGTGCCTGTGGCTGGTTTTGCCTATGTCCACTACCTCCCGACGGAAGCCTCATTTAGCCTTTCGGTGCTTCAGTACCATGTGGATTTGCTGCAGGTGGATAGACTGAGCAAGGTATTCGGGTATATTTTTTGTATTGCGGCGTTCGGAAGTTTCCTCTTCGCCCTCCATGTCAAAGGAAATGTGGAGCACATCTCAGCGCTCATCTATGTGGGGAGTGCCCTCGGGGTGGTGTTTTCAGGTGATTTTATCTCACTTTATTTCTTTTGGGAGTTTATGGCTGTTGCCTCAGTCATGCTTATCTGGGCCCGAAGAACCAAAAAAGCTTTGGATGCCGGATACCGCTATGTACTGGTGCATATTTTTGGCGGGCTGATACTGTTGGCAGGGCTGCTTCTGCTCTATTACGACGGGAATCCGCTGACAGTTCAGGCTCTCAAGGGGAAAACCTTGGCCACGTGGCTCATCCTTCTGGGGTTCATGTTGAATGCAGCGGTACCGCCGCTGTCGGCATGGCTGTCGGATGCGTACCCCGAGTCGACCGCAACCGGTGGTGTCTTCTTGAGTGCTTTTACCACCAAAACCGCTGTCTATACTCTGATCCGGGTCTTTCCCGGCTGGGAGGTTCTCATTTGGCTGGGAACGCTGATGACCCTTTATGGGATAATCTATGCCATCATGGAAAACGACAGCAGGCGAATACTTGCCTACAGTATTATCAACCAGGTGGGGTTTATGGTGGCGGGTGTCGGGATCGGCACGGAGATGTCACTTAACGGGGCGTCCGCTCATGCGTTCGCTCATATTATCTATAAAGGACTGCTCTGGATGTCGGCGGGATCGGTGCTCTATATGACGGGCAAAACCAAATGCACCGAACTGGGTGGACTCTATAAGACCATGCCGTTGACGTTGATTTGCTGTTGTATTGCTGCGGCTTCCATCTCCTCATTTCCTCTGACCAGCGGGTTCACCACCAAGACAATGATTATCCATGGAGCCCTGGATCAACATCTGGTTATTATCTACTTCCTTCTGGAGGTGGCCTCTGCCGGGGTTTTTCTTCATGCAGGGATCAAGTTCCCGTATTTTGTATTCTTCGCGAAGGATAAGGGGGTGCGGGCAGCGGATCCGCGTCCGAACATGCAGTGGGCCATGGTTTTCTTCGCCTTTATATGTATCTTTCTCGGTGTTTACCCCAAGCCGCTCTATCATATTTTGCCCTATCCGTTGGTGGCGGAAGAATTCCATGCCTATACTTTCATGAGCGTGATTCGAATGTTACAATTGCTTCTCTTCTCGGGATTGGCGTTTTTTGCGTTCCTTGGGCTTCTAAAGCGGACGGAAACAATTTCGTTGGACACCGACTGGTTTTATCGGAAGGGTACCAAGCTGATTCTTTTTGTGGTTACGGGAATCGCATCCCTCGTCGGACGCGGGCTTGAGTATGTTTTTGTCAAAACGATTCCTCTTCGGTTATCTGCATTTTGTGAGAGACCGGTCACTACATTTATGACCATGTACTACCGCTTCTCCGGGAAGGATGCCGGGGCGATTGATGAGTTTCAGTCGCGGGCGCTGCCGGAAAAGGTGAGTACTGTTCCCATTGGAATTCCAGTCTTTATGGCGCTGCTCTTTCTGGCTGCGTTTGCGTATATTTTCTCGAATATCTTTTAATCTTCCTTCCACGGCCACATTTTGTCGAGGTAAATGAGGCTGGGCCAGAGGTGATCCTCTTTATGGGGCTCAAGAGTGAGAAGGGGAGGAGTAGGCTTGCGGGATCTAAGGTAGTTGAGAATGAGTGGAAAATCTATTGTGCCGTGTCCCAGTGAAAGATGCTCGTCCTCTGCTCCGTGGTTATCATGTAAATGGAGTTCTCCGATATAAGGCCCGAGAACTTCTATCCAATCGGCAAGGGGCACCGCGCTGAAGACCGCCTGATGCCCAACATCGAAGCAGAAACCGATATTCGTCTTCGCGAGTTCTTGAAAAATAATTTTGATATCCGCAGGGTCATCCTCATAGACGTTTTCCAGCATCAACCGTCCGCCCTCTTCGGCGATTCGGTTTCCCAGCCATCGCCAGAGGCAGCAACTGGTTTCAACCCAGGTATCCTTCATAAATGAATAACGCCTCTTCTCATAGCCTAGATGGCAAACAACGGCTTTGGGCTGGAAGAGGGGGAGAAGGCGAAGGACCTGATCAAAGCGTTGGCGGGTTGCGGCCTGTATCGAGGAATCCGGCGATCCGGGTGAAAGATCGATAAAGGGGGCATGCAGGGTGACGGTTAGCTTGTGGGCGTTGAGAAGGGTGGCAATAGCGGAGAATTCACTTAAAGAAACATTGTCCAATACGGTAGCATCCAAACCGATTTCGGGATTAAGATGATGCTTTAAGAAAAGGTCAAGATACCCTTGTCGAAGCAGACCAAAGGGAATATTGACCTGAAGACGGTTGATAATGTTTGACATTGATGCTGCTCCTTTCAAACTGAGATTGAGGCTAATGAGTTTATACCACCTTGGCTGGAGAGGGGCAAGCGATGGCTGGTGAGTGTTTTGACAAGGTGAGATATTCGGAGTAAACAATTCGCTAAGGCCATTATTATAGCCGATGGGTTCCTGACTGTTTGAATGGAGCAATATTTATTGATTATATAGGAGAATAGGGAACACCGGGGTAAAAAGGTGGATCGGTCGCTTTTAAAAGGAGGGAAATCATGGAGGCTAAAAAGACTGCAAAGGGGAAAGAATCAAGAACGGTGGCTGCGCAGGGGATTAAAAAGGAATACCCCAAGGGCAAGAACGTCTGTAGAGTGACCTTCAGATTGCCCAAAGTTGCGGCCTCGGGAGCGAAGCATGTCTATATAGTGGGTGAGTTCAACAATTGGAACATGTACGCTAACCCCATGCGAAAGTTGAAAAACGGGAATTTTACGGTGACCCTTGATCTGCCAATGGGGAAGGAATATCAGTTCCGGTATCTTATCGATGACGTGAAGTGGGAAAACGACTGGAACGCTGACAAGTATGTAAAGAGCCCTTATGGCGACAGCGACAACTCGGTCGTTATCGTCTAAGGCGGCGTTAGATATTAGGAGGCAGGAACACTGTGAAAGTCCCGCTGCTTTTAGTGGGGTTCCTGCTCATATTCGATTTGCTGAAGAGAGAAAGATTCTGCAGCGAGGAGATATGTGCAGGTATGTATGGCGAAGACTATTATCTCTTGAGACTGAATTTTATTTTATCAAGGATCACGTCAATAATCAAATTTGTAGTTTAATCCAATTCCACCTTGTGAGCGTGTTCCTGTCTCACTCTCAACAGTTACATTCGGTGTTATCTCTGCCTCCACAGAAATGGAAGCCTCCTGACTGTCCAATCGTTTATCAACTTCGACATACATTCCTTCGCGAAGATATTTTCCGACGTTCAGGGAAGTGGCAGTGTTTTCACCGCTCCTTTGCTCAAGCGTGAGGCGATCTACCTTCAGGAGCTTGCGTGTATAATCCATAAAGCCAAAAATATTGGTATCTTTTCCTGCGAGTGTTTCCATTGCATGGGCAAGCTGGATCGCTTGGATTGGTGTAATCGTTGCAGAATTTCTTCCAAAAAGCACACGGGCAAGTATCTCATCGGAAGGCATAGAAGGTTCCGATTCCAAGGTTATCCGTAAGTCAGACGGATTCCCGAGAAGATGAATTCTTGCGGTCATGTCGTTCTGTTTCTTTTCGGCGACGACACTCAGATGTAGAGAAGGTGGATCAGTTCCCATGGATGTAATATTCCCTCGGGACAGCCGAAACCGTTTATCAAAGAGATCGTAAAATCCACGCACCACGTTAAGTTCCCCCGTGAATTTCGGATGTGGTAAAGGACCGGTGATTTTTAGCGCTCCTTTCCATTCTGAATCAAGGCCGCGTCCCAGGATATAAAAACGTCCCGGAAAACTGCACTCAAGATTAAGCATAAGACTGGATCCTGGCGAAGGATGGGGCTGGCCAATTGTGTGCGATTTGGTATCGGTGGTTATTTCGATTACCTCCAGGTCGGTTATTTCTGCCATGTACGACTTTAATAACCTGAGTTCGGCATTTTCTACCGTGACAGTACCGGTGAGTTCTGACTCAAGAAATGTGCCGGAAAGATGAATGGTGCCGGTTTCCGTACCAGTGAAATCAGGCAGGCGAACAAGGGATGCATTACGTAAATCCAAAGCGAGATAAAAAGGAAAATGATTGATCGGATCGAGGTCGAACCACCCGGTTGCAGCGAGCGTGCCCTTATCGTTGTCTCTGGCATCGAGGCTCCTGAGAAAAAGTTTTCTTCCTTCTGATTGCAGCCCTGCACTGATATTTTTAATAATGGTTCCGGTACGGATATTTTCATATCTCCCTTCCTGAACGCTTCCGGAACCGGTGAGAGCGATAGCTTCGGGTGTTCCTGACAGAGCGAGTTCGAGATTACAGCGCCCTTCCGCCATGTGATCATCCAAATGAAAAAATGGCGGAATCATGGCGAGATCAATCGCGCCTTTAAGATATCCCCCGATGTTTTCGTTATGGGGGACAGAAATGTGGAAGGGTACAAGGGAGAAAATCAAGGGAAGCTTAGTCTCAGCCTCAAATGATACTCCAGCAGAATCGGTGAGGATGATAAGGAACTGAGAGGTTCCTTTCTCGATTTTACCTGAGATGGTAAGTTCCAGCGCGAAGATTTTTTTTGCGGTGATGCTGCTGAGGCGCATATTGTTGGAAGAAAAATCTACTGTTGCTACTGGATGCATTAGATTACCGTTACAATTAATGGTACCGGTAGCAGTGCCGTCTAAAATTGGGAGCCCTAACCACTCCAAGGGCTTTAGGGGGATGTTAGCGTAAGAAGAGACAATGGTTAGAGAATCTTTTTCTACCAGGCCCTTTGCGGTGATTTGTCCTGAGGCGAAGCTGGCATGGATTTCACCGATGTGACATATTTTCGGGGCAAACTGGATTTTAACGGGTTTGAGGAGTTCTAACGGGTACGGACCATGCCGGCATTTTAAGACATCTACCACCAGAGAGCCATTTTTGTGTGAAGGATAGATACTTCCCGCCGTCGTTAGATCAAGTTCTTCGACCAACTTTCCCGATGCCTTGCCATGAAAGGTCACTTGTTGCGTATTTCCTCCAAGCTCAAGATCGGCAGAGTCGAAGACGAGACGATCCTTGCGGAAGTCATTGATGTGGATCTGGGCAACGCCCTTCAGTTGGTGAGAAGGTCCGTTAATTTTGACATGAGTGGTGATCTTCTGTGCTTTTCCGAAGGGAAACGAAGCCTCTTCTGCATCTAAAGAAAGGGAAATATCTCGGAGCGTGCGATCGATCGTAGCGTGGAGATCGAAAACAAGGGCACCGTCAATTTTGCCGTTGGTTAGGTGGGCAAGAAGCGAGTGTTTCGCGGCGTGACCGTTGAGCGAGGTCTTGAGAGCAAACGGAGAGAAAGCAATGTTCATGTTCCCTGATGCTGACGCTCCGGTTGTATTCAGAGAGAGGCCGGAAAAGATAATCGTATGGTCAGAAAGAACGAAATCTGTTTTTGCCTGCAGCAACAACTTTTTATGAGAAAGGTCAAGATCTATTTCTCCCTGGGACTGGAGGAATCGTCCGTGCGAATGAAGACGGCTTTCCAAACGTCCAAACTGCACCGTACTAATCAGCAGTTCTTCTCCTTTCGCAGCAATGAGAACATCCGGTTCCGAGAGAGGACCATCGAGTTCACAGTCTATATATAGTTTTCCCCGAAGAGGTATACCCACCGGCAGAGAAAAAGCCTCAAGCCGTGGGATTTGCA
Source organism: Deltaproteobacteria bacterium (assembly GCA_016935335.1). Classification (GTDB taxonomy): domain Bacteria; phylum Desulfobacterota; class WTBG01; order JAGOGO01; family JAGOGO01; genus JAFGRE01. Next base: position 3,503 of record JAFGRE010000088.1, on the reverse strand, counting down.
GGTGCCAGTGGGCAGTGAGTAATTTTTCCGATAGAGAAAAACTTCCGTAACCATCCAGCGTGGCGTGAGGTGTGTTGATGCGCAAGTCGGAAATAGTGCATGTGCCGTCGGGGGATACGATTATGGAAGCTGAAGAATCCATGTTTCCACCGATTAGGGGCGAAAAAGAACGGCGGCGAGGTTCGCAATGAGTCAGTCTTACTTCTATGCATGAGTTGAGGGATGGTTTTGCGCCGTTAAAGGAGATTTGTCCGCGGAGGCTGCCTTCCCCGGCGGCTAATATCTCCCCCGCTCCGAAGATCCTTGGTAAGTTGGTACTGTTGATGCTCGTGGTGGCAAGAAGAGTTTGTTTTCTAAGGTCGGCGGATCCGGAGAGCGACATAACAAGGTCTTGCTGCGAAAGTTCCAAGCCTCTGATTTTCACAGATCCATCCGAGTCCACCTCCGCAGTCATTGTCCACAGAACAACTGGTTCAAGAAGTTTATCGAACGGGGGGTAGGAGGGATTACGTATCCTGCCTGTGCCGATTACGTGCAGGCCCTGAAACGGCACAAACCCTGGCCGAGATGCATTGAGTTGGAAGGTACCGTGAAAAACTTCCATCCCAAAATCACCAATAGCCGCGTGTTCCGCTACCGCATCGATCGTGAGTTGAGGCTCTTGTAGCAAACCGGTCATGGTGCCGGTGAGGGATAGTCTCCCGGAAAGGGGAAAGCCCGTTATATTCTTAAGGGCCGCGACATCGTCGAATCCGAGGTGAAAGGATCCGCGGGCCATTTTTCGACCGATCTCTAGAGACCCCCTTAGGCCGCAATGAAAAAGTGAGTTGTTAAGCTCCACCAATCTGATTGAGAAGATATCAGGGGAATCAAAATGAACGGCCAAAGAAAAGTCGGTCTCTGACGCTGCGAGTGATTTTAGCACGTCGGGAAGAGGGGGCGGGTGAATGAGGAACGTACCGTGTGATGTTATGGTTAATCCGTCTAGAAAGGTGGCAGAGATTCTTGATGTAATCGATCCCGCTTGGTCTGCCTTAGCAAAAAGAGTTCCTTCCCAGGCATCCAGCGGACCCCCGCCGGATAAGCTGAAGACGAATGCTCCCCCAGAATTGAGACCAAGAAGGGAAGCAAAGAACCCATGAGCAGCCTCTTTGATGCCTGCATGGAGCCGGAGTGATAAAGGACTCTGGGCGAGGAAGACAGTAAGTGATGCCGAATCCTTTGATCCGTCGGTGCGGTCGAGACGGAGGGTTAGGCAAATATTCCCCTTGGAGTTTGATTGCGCTACCGTTCCATTCATCGCAAAGGTTGCTGGTTGGCCGCAGACTGCTGTTCCTATTTCTGCCCGGTGAATATAGAACCGGTCCACCTCCAGGCGTGGCATTTTTCCTGGCCAACCGGGCAACCTCGGAATGGTTTTCGGTCCTGTTGTGGCACCTTGAGGCAAACGGTGGAAATATAAGTCGGTGGCACCAAGCTTTTTGATAACCACGCGCTTTGTAAGCAGACCTCGTGGGGACCAGTGGAAGGCTATGTTTTGGATGGAAAGCCAGGTCCCCTGCTTATCGCTGATGGTTAGACGGTCCACCTGGATATTAAAAGGGAAGTGTCCCGTTAATCCTTCCATATCGAGACGGTTATCGTCTCCACTGAAGATGGCTTCAATAACCCCGGTCAGATGGTGTTTCCCGATCTCGGTCTGGGACCAAGCAAGAAGGGCGACGATCAGAATAACCAGAGTTGCTATTGTCGCGGTTACTAATTGAGCAATGGATGATTTTACTCTCAGTCGCATAGTTTAAAAGGCTTGTCCGAGACTTACATATAATTGATAGTGATCATCAATATGGTCTCTTCGGTTTAAAGGAAAGCCGATATCGAAACGCAGTGGTCCCGCTGCTGTATAGTAGCGTAAGCCAAATCCTGTTCCCCACCGGAGGGATTCAGCACTAAAATCGGGCAGTACGGACTCAAATGCTGTGCCGCCATCCAAAAAGGCGATCATTCCGAGGGAGTGTAAAGCTTTTAGGCGAAATTCCAGGGAACACTCAAAAAGAGATCGCCCACCAACGGGTTCGTCGTTTCGAAGGGGACTTAGGGTCTTGTACTCATAACCACGGACGGACCCTCCGCCACCGCTGTATAAACGTTCGTCCGCCGGAATTTCATCACGAGAGGCACCGGCAATGGTGCCGAAAACACCGCGCAAAGCCAATACGAGTGCCGGTTTCCTTGTGACCGGCAGATAGTGGTTATAGCGAATATGAGCCTTTAGAAAATTAGTGTCATTCCCGAAGGCATCGTAAAACGGCGCTATCCCAAAGCTTAATCGGCCACCGGTAAATGGATCCAGAATATCATCGCTGGTGTCCCAATCGCACTGGAGGGGAAATGAGATAAGGCCGAACCAGTCGTCGTCTCTTAGCTGGTGCGTCCTGCTTGCTTTCAGGCTTATACCGCCTTCGAGTTTTAATCGGGTACTGATAGTGCGCTCAACAGAAAGGGAAGCGCTGATATTACGACTCGTGAACGCATCAGGCCGATCTTCCGCAAGGCGGAGAGACATTATCAGCGATTGGTTTGTAAGAAAAAAGTCCGGCTTGCGGAACCTGGATTCTGCTGCGAGGGAAAGGTCTGATGCGGCTATCTCAGCATTGAAAGATTCTCCCTTGTGAAAAAGATTCCTGTGCTCCCAGGTTAGTTTTGCACCGGGTCCTGCATCGGTTTCATACGTTACCCCGCCTTTTATTGTTCGATGCGCGCGTTCCTTTAAAATAATGGTGACAGGCAACAGTCCGGACTCATCCAGCGCATCTGCATGGTGTATTTGAATATTTACAAAAAGACCGGTGGCGTAAATTCTTTTTTGAGCCTTTTCAAGCAAACGAGGGTCAAAGGGGTCTCCTTTCTGCCAGGGGAGTTTGGCGAACAGAAACTGGTGGGAAACGGCCTCGGGTCCGGTGATCTTAACATCTCCAAAGCATGCTCTGGGGCCAGGAGCAACTTCGACGGTCACTGCCACCGAAAAATCAGTATGATCGACAATCACGTTTCGGTTATTAACGCGGGCGAAAGCAAACCCTTTAATGTTGAGCCAGCGCACTATACGGGTTTCCGCATCAAAGACTTGTTTGCTCGTAAATTGAGTCTCCAGAGAGATGCCGAGATCAGCCGGAGCAGGCAGGGCGGAGGTGCTTTCACTCTCTTCGTCGGATGCTTTAATTGTGAACGATCTAAGATGATAGGGTGGGCCCAAACTAACGGCGAAGACGACCGAGATCAATTCAGCTTCGGGGCGAAGATGAACTTCAATAGAAGCACTATAAAATCCCTCAGATCTGAGTGCTTTTATCAGCCGCAGTTTGTCTTTATTTGCCACCGCCTGCAGTTGGAACAATGACTGGGGAGGGTTAGCCCGGTGAGTTACGGTATCAGCGTACGACTTAAGGAGTTTAAAAAGCTTTGGATCGGCTACCCCCTCGATCGAAGCTTTATAAAGAAAT
>JAFGRE010000087.1 GCA_016935335.1 Deltaproteobacteria bacterium | reverse complement strand
GCGATACTCGCCGCCAACCACGCAAGCTTCATGGACTCTCCCGTGCTTCAAGCAGCCTCTGGGCGACGGATCATCTACTTCATGACCGAGCGCTTCTATGATCCGCTGTGGGGACGCTGGTTCTTCAAACGAATGCATTGTATTCCGGTTCACGAAAACACCGTTTATAATCTCGCCTCTCTCAGAATCGCTCTTTCCCTCCTCAAGGAGGGGAAGGTTATCGGCATTTTTCCTGAAGGCGGTATTAGCCGCGACGGCCGACTTCAAAAGGCCAGACCGGGAGCCTTGCTCCTGGCTCAAAAATCCTCCGCACCCATCGTGCCGGCTTTCATATCCGGCACCTATCAAGCCCTGCCCCGCCATGCAAAATTTTTCCGCAAGGCAAAAATCACCGTTTCCTTCGGGAACCCCCTGTTTTTCAACGAATTGTCAAATAGTCTCTCCGGCAAATCCGGATTAGAAAAAGCCACCGACAACCTCTTTAAGAAATTTAGAGAATTGGGCCCTAATCATCCATGAAAGACCTCATTTCCACTTTAAACCGGCATATTGCTTTATTGACTCGGCTGACAAAAATCGATAAACATTTTCCCGAAGAGCGATTGACCCAATAACCCGGAACTATCAACTTTATCGAATGAAACACGCTGACTTCGTCCACCTCCACGTTCACACCCAGTATAGTCTCCTCGATGGAGCAATTCGACTCCGCGATCTCTTTCAGCGCGCCAAGGAGTATCACATGCCCGCCCTGGCCATGACCGACCATGGCAATGTATTCGGTGCGGTCGAGTTTTATCAAATGGCCCACGACTACGGCATCAAGCCGATTATCGGCTGCGAAATGTACGTGGCCCCCGGGAGCCGCCTCGCCAAGGAATCACATGCCATGTCGGAGACATCGTTCCATTTGGTTTTGCTGGCGAAGAACCATGCCGGATATCAAAATTTGCTTAAGCTCGTATCGATCGCCTACCTTGAAGGCTTCTATTATCGCCCGCGCATAGATAAAGAGCTTCTCCGAGACCACAATGAGGGCCTCATTGCATTAAGCGCCTGTCTTCACGGAGAGATTCCGCGGCTCATAGTTAAGGGACAGCTTGAATCTGCTTGCCTAATTGCTGAAGAATACAAGACTATCTTCGATAATGACCGATTTTATCTTGAAATCCAACAGAATGGAATTGAGGATCAGAACCGGGCAAACGCCGGCCTCCTCGAAATAAGCAAGCGATTGGGCATCCCTCTCATAGCGACAAATGACTGTCACTACCTCGACAAAACCGACGTTCAAGCCCATGAGGTGCTGATGGCCATCCAGACCGGAAAAACCCTTTCCAGCCCGGACAGAATGCGTTTTTCCACTGACGAACTCTACTTCAAGTCTCCTGAAATTATGAAAGAGCTTTTTCAACAGTACCCTGATGCCATCGCAAATACCGTCACGGTTGCGGAACGCTGTAACCTGGAACTCAAATTGGGAGAATTTAAATTCCCCGTCTTTTCTCTCGGAGATGGACTCTCGCCCAGGGAACGCCTGTTGGATTTAGCAAACAATGGTCTCCAGCAAAGACTCGAGAGGCACCCCTCTCGTCATTCATCTGACTTCCCTTCCATTGTGAAGCAGTATACCGATCGGCTCCAACACGAATTGGAAGTGATCAATGCTGAAGGGTTCGCAAGCTATTTCCTCATCGTTGCCGACTTCGTAAATTTTGCAAAAAACAATCAGGTTCCCGTCGGCCCAGGGCGGGGATCCGCAGCAGGAAGTCTCGTCGCCTACGCATTGAAGATAACCGAAGTGGATCCGCTGCGGTACGGCCTCCTTTTCGAGCGATTCTTGAACCCGGAGCGCATCTCCCCCCCGGATATCGATGTTGATTTCTGCATGGACGGCAGGGACAAAGTCATCGAATATGTCCGCAGCAAATACGGCATGGACAATGTGGCCCAGATTATCACCTTTGGCAAAATGCAGGCTAAGGCCGTCATTAGAGACGTCGGCCGCGTTTTGGACATGCCCTATAAGGACGTTGACAGGATAGCCAAACTCGTTCCGAATCTGCTCAATATAACCCTTGACGAAGCGCTTCGCCAGGAACCAGCCCTCAAAAGGCTTGAAGAGGAGGATGAAAGGATTCGGCTTCTTCTCTCCCTGTCGAGATCCCTCGAAGGTTTGCCGCGCCATGCGTCCACACATGCTGCCGGAGTCGTCATCTCCGATCAGCCGCTGGTTGAACATCTGCCTCTCTATAAAGACCCCAAGGGCGATGTCGTAGCCACCCAATACACCATGAGCTACGTCGAACAGATCGGCCTTATCAAATTCGATTTCCTCGGCCTTAAGACGCTCACGGTCATTGACCGCGCCCTTAAGCTGATTAATCTCGGTTCGATAAAGCTGTCCGACATTAATGATATCCCCTTGGATGACAAACCAACGTATGCCCTCTTATCCTCAGGCGAAACCGACGGCGTTTTTCAACTGGAAAGCTCCGGAATGAAAGAGCTTATATCCAAAATGCAACCGGAGACCATTGACGATGTCGTCGCCCTCCTGGCCCTCTATCGTCCAGGACCGCTCCAGTCAGGCATGGTCGATGATTACATCCGCAGGCGAAAGGGTGAGACACGGATTCCCTACCTGGTCCCTCAGTTAAAAGATATTCTCGCTGACACCTATGGGGTCATCCTCTACCAGGAGCAAGTCATGAAGATTGCCCAGGTCCTCGCCGCTTATACTTTGGGGGAAGCCGATATTCTTCGCCGGGCTATGGGGAAGAAGAAGGTCCTGGAGATGGAGGAACAGAAGGAGAAGTTCCTCGACAAAACCAGAAAAAATAAGATCGACCCGCGAAAGGCAGAGGAAATATTCAATTTAATGTCTAAGTTTGCCGGATATGGATTTAACAAGTCACACAGTGTCGCCTATGCCCTCATCGCCTATCAAACAGCTTATTTAAAGGCTCACTATCCGGTCGAATTCATGGCCGCCCTCTTGACCTGTGAAATGGACAACAGCGACAAGGTCATCAGACATATTGGAGAGTGCCGAGAGCGGGGAATCGAGGTTCTGCCGCCCGACGTCAATGAAAGCTTCCGAGACTTCGTGGTGATCAAGAATAAAATTCGCTTCGGATTGGAGGCGGTTAAAAATGTTGGAGCCGCCGCCATCGAATCTATCCTCAAGACCCGCGACGACGACGGCCCCTTTACCGGTCTCTATGATTTCTGTGAGCGGGTTGACTTACGAAAGGTGAATAAAAAAGTGATCGAAAGTCTTATTAAATGCGGGGCCTTTGATTTTACTAATCTGCACCGCTCGCAGGCCTTTGCCGTCATTGAAATGGCTGTAGACCATGGACAGAGGGTACAGAAGCAAAAAAACGACCAGCAAAAATCTCTTTTTGATATTGTTTCCTTTCCCTCCTCTGCCTCCACTGAAAATCATCCCGATATACCCGAGTGGTCCGAGAGCGAGCTTCTCAACTATGAGAAGGAGACGTTAGGCTTTTTTATTTCGAGTCATCCCCTCGCCAGTTTTGCTGAAGAACTCAAGAAGTATTCGATCCTTGACACGAGCCTAATCCAGACGATGAAAGATGGTGACGAGGCGCGAATCGCCGGCGTCCCCGTGACGATAAACGAAATAACCACCCGCAGAGGAGAAAGGATGGCCTTCGTAACCGTGGAAGATCTTAAAGGCTCGATCGAGGTGATCTTCTTTGCCGACCTCTACAAGACCGCCTCCGAGATTCTTCGGACTGAACAGCCTATTCTCATCAAGGGCAGGGTTAGCGTCGATGAACGCATCCAGCGGGTTAAGGTTCGTGCCGAAGAGATAGCACATCTCTCCGAAGCGGCATCACTCTTAACGAGAGCCGTTCATTTCAATTTGGACTGCAGCCGAGTGACAAAAAACCACCTGGAAAAGTTCAGAAATATTCTTAAAAATCATCACGGACACTGTGTAAGTTACCTTCACCTGATTGTGCCTGGTCGTTCCGAGATCGTAATTTCACTCCCCGAAGAATTTCGGCTCACCCCCTCTGAAGGGTTGGTGCAGGAGACTGAATACCTTCTCGGAGGACACACGATCAGATTCCAATAGAAATTCATGGCACAAAACCCGTGTCGAAGCCATTCTCCCCCCCACCGTTGAGGGGTTAGATTATCTTTAGATACCTTTGTTGGGATTCGATAGAATTGATGTATCGCGAGCGAACCTACCGTGAATTCAAAGGTGCGCAGCGCCTTATCCCCTTTAGGGTTTGCGTAAAAGAAACCGATCTTTACCTAAAAGCGGAGCGGAATCTTGAAACCCAAGCACGCCATGCCATCCTGGCTTGCCGCGGCCAGATAGAAGCGCATATCAAAACCCATCCTCATTTTTTCCAAAGTCTCGGCCCCCTTCCCTTTGATCCCCACGCGGATCCGATTATTCAGGAGATGCTCAGCGCTTCTCAAAAAGCGCAGGTAGGTCCCATGGCCGCAGTGGCAGGGGCAATAGCCGAATTTGTCGGCAGGACCCTTTTGTCTTATTCCCATGAAATCATTGTAGAAAACGGCGGCGACATATTCTTGCAGACCATCCATGACGTTATCATCGGTATTTTTGCGGGCTCATCTCCCCTCTCTAACCAAATTGGAATCAAAATACGATCTCAAGACACCCCCCTTGGAATCTGCACCTCATCCGGAACGGTCGGCCACTCGTTGAGTTTTGGCAAAGCCGACGCGGTGACCATTCTTTCCGCCAATACCGCCCTGGCTGATGCCGCTGCCACTGCGGTAGCAAATGAGGTTAAAAATAACGTGGACATTCCTCACGCCCTCGATCTGGCGCTTTCCTTCTCAGGTGTCATAGGAGCAGTCATTGCAATCGGGTCTCACATTGGATGCCAAGGAGAGGTAAGATTGATCAAATTGTAACGACCGTCAAGGAGTCCTCTGGATTTTGCTCATTGACTATGACCCCGATTCCTTATAGTATGTTCCCGATCGCATCGAACAACAGTAACATTTTTCTTACCGTAGAATAGCGCGTTATGATGATTTTCGCAGGAATAATGTCATTGGGAGGATTGGTGATCCTCGGGTACGGCCTTTGGGCTATCCACTATCGAACCGGTCCCCTGGTTACGATTGGCGGGCTGCTTGCGCCCTTCGGCTTACTCCTTGCTTTATTGGGTGCATTGCTTCTTTGTGTTCCCGGTTTTTTTTCTCCCTGGTTCGGCTGATCAAGATCATTAACTATTACATTAATTTATTCTTTTAATATATTGATATACTGCAGGTAATGATAATTGAATTAACAAAGATGAACGGCTCGGGAAACGACTTTATTCTTATCGACAACCGTTCTCATTTTTTAAGATCCGTCTCCCTGCCAGATTTGGCGCGCACCTTGTGTCGCCGGCGTGAATCCGTCGGCGCCGACGGACTTATCCTCGTGGAGGAATCTAATCTTGCTGATTTCAAGTGGCGATTTTTTAATGCTGACGGCAGTGAAGCGGAGATGTGCGGGAATGGGGGAAGGTGCGTAGCCCGCTACGCCTATGAGAATAGCATTGCCGGACCAACCCTGACTTTCGAAACCCTCGCCGGGATAATCCGGGCCGAAATAAAGGGACGAAGGGTTAAGATCGAACTCCCCGAGGTCACAAATCCCCAGACTGAGATGATCATCTCGGTCGACGGCAAGGAATATACGGTAAGCTTCATCAATACGGGAGTTCCTCATACGGTCCTGATGGTGGATGACCTGCCGCCCGTCCCGGTGGCAGAACTGGGCCGAAAAATTCGCTTTCACCCCGCCTTTCAGCCTGCGGGAACAAACGTGAACTTTGTTTGGGTACGAGATTCCTCCCATATTCACATTCGAACCTACGAACGGGGTGTTGAAGCGGAAACGCTGGCCTGCGGGACCGGTTCGGTGGCTTCCGCCCTTGTTGCCGCCATTCTCCGGGGAGTTGCCTCGCCGGTGGACGTGATGACTCAAGGAGGCGAAGTCCTCACCATTTCCTTCACCAAGACCCCCAAAGGCTCGTTTCCCCGGGTTTTCCTTGAAGGGGATACCTGTCTGGTCTTGAAGGGAACGGCAGAAGAAGACATTTGGCTGCAATACAATAAATTAACTGGGTTCTGAGGTGGCTTTACGTGAGTTCTGTCGCCGGCGCATCTCAGGTATCTATGGCCCCCATCATTCCTCCATTGCCGAACGCCCTGCCCTGCCTTGAACGAAGGATTTCGGAGGTATGAAAACGGTCATCCCGTCCGTCCCGAGGACGCCACTCTACATAATTATCGGTACGCGGGGCCAATTCACCAAGACCGCCCCATTAATTAGGGAACTCGATAGCCGAGGAATTGCCTATACGCTTATAAATACCGGACAGCACACCCATTCATCGTACGAAATTGCCGATATTTTCGGAATTCGAGCCGGGGATCACTTTGTCACTAACCGTGAACAGGATATTGACAAATTCTCCCATGCCATTTTTTGGTTCGTTAAGGCCTTTCTCGCTTTCATGATCAGAAGGCGAAAATTC
>JAFGRE010000001.1 GCA_016935335.1 Deltaproteobacteria bacterium | reverse complement strand
CCCCCGCAATTTGCGCCTTTGCAATCAAGATGTCTTTTATGAGAGTGATCGGCAGATCCGGATTCTCTTCAGCAATCTTCCCCAGCTTTGCCCAATGCTCCACCTGTCCGGCTATAGATCTGTTCTCGACCCTGGCAACAAGCGCTGCGCTCGCCACCAGATCATCAGATAATTTGACAGCCTTAGGCATATCAATCCTCCTTTTTGATTTTGTTGGTTGCATTATATTATAAAATGACACTCCACGCAACCAGCAATATGATAGCGGAAATACACGCTTCTACAAATTCTGCGCTTCCGGTTTCAGTTAAATCATGGTATAAACTCAATGGATTGAATGCCCGTATCGCTACGGGGTCTTCAGTGAAAGTAAATAGCCAAGTTTTGTCATTATTCCTGAGAAGGAGGCTTCCCATGGAAGACGAAAGCCGGAAAACCAAAGCGGAAAAGGTGCTGGCCGCATATAAGGAACGATATAGGGATGTCGCCGATAAGACGCCGCAGGATTTAGGCCTCTCCCCTGAGGTAGTGCTTGAATTTGTCAACAGCGTGGTAACAATTCTGGACAAGAAAGGGTGCAACGATTCACGGGAAAAACCGATCTCCCGTAAGGTTCTGGAGACAATGGGTGTTCCGCAGGATGTCGCAGATCAATTCCTGCGCCTTTGTGAATATCGCGGCGGAATCTGCGACTGCAAACTGTGTATATACATCGGCGAAGTCATTGGTCACGGTCCTGACGACTAAGCACATTCTATTTCCGCCAGTGGCTGCATACTAATTCCCAGCGGCCAATTTTGAAATTCCATCGCCAGTGCGCCCTCATCCATGGAGGCTTCACTGTCGGCCTTATCACCTCTTTGTCCTGAGACGGCACTGGCGGTTGCAGTGATCGATAATTATCGTCACTCTTCATCAGACATCACGCAACCGCAAATCTATAAACATCGCCGAGCAGGCGACAGAGATAATCCCGATCTCTATAGAAACCGTAATTTCTCTAAAAGCGCTCTAGTGCTTTCCGTAATAGGGATATCCGCAATATCTGTAGGAGAAAACCACCCCGCATTGAGGGCGTCGTCCGCCGGAATCGGCTCACCCTTCACAAAATCAGCCGCAAGATCAATGATAACGTAATGGAAAAGGATCTCTCCACTGTCTCCCTTCTTGATATACTCGAAAACATGAACCGGTTCCTTGGCCGTAATTAAGAGGCCGGTTTCCTCTCCTATCTCTCGTTCGGCTGCTTTCTGAAGCGTCTCCCCCAACTCCACCATCCCACCCGGTATGGCCCATAACCCCTTATTCGGTTCGTTATCGCGTTGCACCAAGAGAACTTGGTCGTCCTTGAACACAACCGCGCCTACCGCAACCTCGGGAGCACCTCTGGCATCGGTCTTACTCATAGTATCCTCCACTTCTCTTGCGGCACAGCCACGTTTCGCGGCTTTCACCAGATTTACCACGGCTTCGGCTTATGATGCTCACAGGAATAATCACCGTAACGTGATGATCTTCAATGAATTTGTCTTGCCGACCTTTTCGTGCGGCAGTCTGCGCGCAACCACAACCCGCTCGCCCGCCCTCAGAAAGCCCTCTTTTCTCATAAAAGAGATAATCTCATCATCAGAGACGGTCTCCTTCATAAGGACAGGAAAAATTCCATAGGAAAGCGAAAGAATATTTTTAGTCTGTTCGTCAGTGCAAAAGGCAATTATCCATGTCTTACTTTTATAGCGTGAAATGCGCCGAGCCGTTCCACCGCTCTGGGTAGGGGCGAGGACGTAGCGAATATTAAGACTCTTCAGCGCTCCGATCACATCCAGCGATAACACGTCTTCACTCGAAGCCCCCTTCACCGCGACCGCCCTCGCAATAGATTCGCGGACGCTCTTACCGGAAACCAACGATTCCCTTCGGGTCTCAGTGCTCCGGGCTATTCGCGACAGCATTTTTGTGGCTGCAACCGGATATTCACCGATGGCCGTTTCTTCCGAGAGCATCAGAGCGTCAGTTCCGTCCAGGATTGCATTGGCCACATCAGTTACCTCGGCTCGGGTGGGTCGGATATTCTCGGTCATGGATTCCAGCATTTGAGTTGCCGTTATTACCGGCCGGGCCGAAAGATTTGCCTTCTGTATCAACCATTTTTGCGTCACCGGTATATTCTCTATCGGAATTTCAACACCCAAATCACCTCGCGCGATCATAATCCCATCCGAGACTCTAAGAATCTCATCAATATCCTGAAGGGCTTCCTTCCGCTCGATCTTGGCAATCACGAAAACCGACTTTCCCCTCTTTTCAACAAAATCCTTTACCTTCAGGATATCGCGGGCACTCTGGATAAATGAGACTCCGAATGCATCCACGCCGCATTTCAATCCAAAATCAATAAGTTCAAGATCCTTGTCGGTTACCGGATCAACAGTCAGGCGCGAATTCGGCAAGTTGATCCCTTTGTTGGAAAGCAATGTTCCGCCGATAATGACTTTACAGGTTATATAGGCTCCATCAACACTGGTCACCCGCAGTTGTATAAAACCGTCGTTAAGATAAATGATGTCTCTTTTCTTAACGCTTTTTGTGATATCCTTGTATTGTACAGGAATCAACTCCGTGCTGCCGGTCATATCATCCGCCGTAAGCACTACCATATCGCCCTTCCGAAGGGGCAGTGCTCCGCCGGCAAGAGAGCCAATCCGTATCTTGGGCCCGGGAAGGTCGGCGAGAATTGCGACCGCCTTACCCATTTTCTTGCTTACAGAGCGGATAGACTCAATATCTTCTCTATGCTGATTCAGATCTCCATGACTGAAGTTCAGCCGTGCAACATTCATACCCGCAGTAATTAACCGTTTCAGCACATATTTCGAACGAGATGCCGGTCCAATGGTACAAACGATCTTGGATTTGTGGGCAGGGAGCTTTATACCTATCACGTCACCTCCTACTCAGTATCCTCTCCTCGGGATGCTTTTACAAATTCTTCCTTGGCCTTTTTGAGTTCACTCCACACGCCCCTGCTGTGTGTTTTCACAATTCTATGAGCCTCTTCGACTATTCTCTCAGATCCTCTATCAAGGTTCTCTTCATCAGCAGGCGGCATGCCTTTCCGCTTAATCGCCCACCGGAGGATTCCTTTGGTCAGCTCTTTTTCCGCCGCTTTTAGCTTGCTTCCAACCGATGAGTTCTTTTTACCCGTCATAACCTCAAAGCGTCCTCATGAAAAATCCCATCAATCCATTACCGCGCCGGTTAGACAATCGAAGTCGCTCGCTTTTTCTTCAAAATCTCACCACCAAAATCCTTAATAAGCCAAAGCCCCAGGGAGTAATCCGGTTTATTGTCATCCAGCCGTTGGAACCAGCCCTCCCGCAAAAAAGGCATTTTCGACATATCTATTATCCAATAGCGCAATGAAATGTCAAGGGGATCCTAAAGAGACAGGGCGCGACATTGAATGACGGCGCCTCATCACGATAACAGAACTTGATTATCTCTCGACCGGGACTCTCCACTATTAATAACATAAATGGCCGGCTCTCCCAATACCGGGCATTGTTTTTCACAGATCCCGCAGCCGATACAGAGTTCAAGGTCAACATGTGGCTGCTGAACCGTAATCTTCTTTCCCGCTCTATCTGCGACCAATGTGGACTCCAGCCAGATTGCTTTAGTCGCGGTGGGACATACTTCTTCACATACAATACACGGTAGGGCAAACGAATATGGCAGGCAGCGCCCTTTATCGATCATAGCCAGACCGATTTTGGTCCGCTGTTTGTCATCTAAGGACAATCTCTGTATAGCACCAGTAGGGCATACTTGTCCGCACAGAGTGCAACGAAATTCACAATAACCCACCTTAGGGACAAGGATTGGAGTCCATATCCCCTCAGCACCGGCATCGACCAAGGTGGGCTGGAGTCCGTTGGTTATACAGACCTTCATGCATTCGCCGCACCGAACACACTTCTTGAGAAATTCTTTTTCTTCGCAGGCTCCCGGAGGTCGAATCAATTTCGGATTGTGACGGTTTGTTGCCGAAATCGGCGTTGTCCTTAAAAAAGGGACGGCAGCTATACCCGCCACGAGAGATGAAACTACGTTTCTCCTTCCCACGTTCATTGCCACAAATTTACTCCCACCGCTTAATCCAAAGCTGATGGACCCTTGAGGGCAAAGATCATCACAATCCATACAATAGAGGCACTCCATGATTCTTGCGTTTCCATGCTCATCGGTAATGGCTCCGCTGGGGCAGATTTTTTGACACCTCCCGCACGAGGTGCATGCATTGTTCACCGATCTTTTAAGCAAAGCAAACCGAGAAACAAAGCCGAGCAGCGCACCCAGCGGGCAAAGCGATCGACACCAGAAACGTTTATCTACAAAATCAAGAGCCAGTATGATAATGAATATCAGGCCGATCAAAAACCCCTGCCGAAAAACGGGCTGCCCAAAGGAAAGAACGGTCCTTTGTAGTCCCCTATAGATCAATTCCGACACGTTCACCACATGCGGTATATCCAGGGAATATATAGTATCGAAAAATCCTCGCACGGCATAATTGAATGCAGGGTAAACACTCAATGAAAACGACCTGATCAGCACTGAAAGGGGGTCAGCTATTCCCGCGAGTTGAAGCGAAAAAAGTGAGGCGGCAATGATAAACAAAAGGTTGTAATACTTAACCCGGTACCATCTCGCTGGGGAATTCTTCCCCTTTAGGGCACTCACCATGGTATGAAGAGTCCCCAACGGGCAAACCCATCCGCAAAAGGCTCGCCCCAAAACAAGGGTCGCTATCAGGAGAATCAGAGCCAGGTAAAATCCGGAAGGGACGGTGTGGGAGGACAAAAATGCGGCGAAAGAGAGAAGAGGATCGAAATCCAGGAATATCTTGACCGGATAGCCGAGTTCATCACCCCCCTTCGACTCGGTCTGAACAAAGAGAAAACAAAAAATGAGCAAAAACAGTCCCTGCGAAATCCTGCGATAGACTATCATGACAAGGAACTTTCGAAACCTATCCGGTGGCTCAGGAAAATGCGATCTCTTTTATTCTCAATTTGGAAAGGTCCATGATCCCCAGGCCCACACTGTCGGCGATTTTCACGGCACCGAGATCTTCCCCTTTTCGGCCAAACAGGGTCACACCGTAGGAATCTACAGCAACCTGATCGGTGCCGGCAATGACGGTATTGAGTTTCGTAACGTCATTTAGGTTCCCCCCTTGGGGACCGTTGGCGGTAAGAATTCGAACAGCATCAAGAACGATGAGAGCCGGCTTTATCACGTGGGCAACATCAACAAGACTCTTATCCAACTTTTGATGAATCCTCACCCGCCACCCCCCCATTACCCCCATCCAGTTCTTCATACCGAGGGTAAGGCCTGCCAACCCGTGGGTCTTGGCAATAGGGACGTTGATCACTTTATCGGCTTCGAGAATTTCAGTATAAAGAGGCCATGTCTTGAGCGCAAGTCCGTCCAACCGTATGTCTTGAAACTTTCGGTTATCAATGAATGTCACCTCTGCCCCAGCAGCCTTTGCCGATGCAGCAATACCGCTTTGTTCGTAACAGCGTCGAGCATCGTTTACCGTTCGATCGAAGACCTTTACTTTACGTGCTCCCGCTTCATAACAAAGGTTTATTATTGTCGCCACCACCTCAGGATTTGTATTCGCTGCCTGTTCCGGTGTCCGATCCCATCCGATATTTGGTTTGACAACAACAATATCTCCACGCGTGACAAAACGCTTCATGCCGCCCAGAGCAGCGACAGCCGAGGTGGTTATCGCTGTGGGAGAGGTCCCCCGGACGGCGACAATGTCAACTGCATCCGTAGCGTCTGCTGCCTTAATCAAAAAATCAAGGCCATGTCCCGCCGAGATTCCCGCGCCGGCAAGAAGAGCCGACTTCAAAAATTTCCTGCGATCCATAGACACCCCCTCGGATAGGGTAAAAGGAGATCTTTCGGTTGCCACAGACTAGAAATAGGATTTCATTATTTGCTGACTTCGTCGATCCACCCCAAGTACTTCGCCAGACCATTCTCAATGGGCACTTCGATAATTTCCGGTATATCATAGCGGTGATTCTGGACAATAAATTCTTCGATCTCATGATATAATAATTTTTTTGCCTTGATCAGCAAGAGCACTTCCTGATCTTTGTTGATCTTCCCTTCCCATTCATAAACACTGGTTACCGGTGTCATCTGAACGCAAGCAGCAAGGTGTCTTTCTACCAACAACCTTGCCAGATTTCCAGCATCATCCTGGGTCCCGCAGGTGGTAAAAATCACGGAATATCTTTCTGGTTTACCCATATTGCTTCGCATCTCCTATTCGAAGGTCATCCCCAAGGTGTAGGCCTGGTTCAGATAATTTCGGCGAGTCAGATCATCGGCCGCCACCACGTTATGAAAAATTACCTCCTCCACAGTAGCAATGCCACAGAACCTAAAGATACCATCAGTATCGATCTTTTTAAAAGCATCCTCGAGACCGGCCGCCTTGGCTTCCGTTTCCGACGCAGCTGCCGTACCAATGACCATCGCCTTTCGGTGTTTTAGCAATCCTGCATAATGACCCGTTTTTTCATCGATGTTATAAGCAAATCCCATAAAAAACACGCGATCAATCCAACCCTTCAGGATCGCGGGAGGACCGGTCCACCAGATAGGATGAATAAAGGCAAGCCCATCTGCGTCGGTGACTTTCTCTTGTTGAATCTTGATATCATCAGGGGTCTCCCTCTTTGCCAAACGATCAAAATCGTCCTGACTTAAGCAGGGGTTGAAACCTATATCATACAGATCAACCAGGTCAAACCTGTGGCCTGCGTCCGCGAGCCCTTTGGTAAAGGACTCTAAAACGGCATGATTGAACGATTTCGGATTGGGGTGTGCATAGACGACTAATACCTTCATTTTGACCTCCTTGATAAACAAAACAAAATAAAACCCCGCTCTTCTGGTAAAGAACGGGGTGCTTTTCGGTCACGACATTATCCCCCCTTGAACTACATTGGACAAGTTAATACCATCGAGGAGGTGGAGATCCTTAAGCTTAAGCTAGAGCTAGAGAATATCCACCAATTCTATTTCGTAAATCAACGTTTGACCTGCCATCGGATGATTGGCATCAAGAGTTACCGTGTGGTCGGTAACCTCCGTCATGACCATAGGCATTAAACTCCCATCCGGCCTCCACACTCTAATCTTTTCTCCAACTACCGGTTTCACATCTTCCGGCAAATCATTTTTCCTGACGCGGACGGTCAACTCCTCAATCCAGGGACCGTATGCTTTTTCCGGTGGGATGGTTACCGTCGTGCTTTCTCCAATTTTTAAACCCTCCACCCCATGCTCAAAGCCGGAGAAATAAAACCCCTCGCCGATTATATATTCACGCGGCTCACGATCTCTCGATGAATCGAAAACAGTTCCATCCTCCAGTCTTCCGACGAAGTGAACCCTTACCTTGTCCCCTGATTTTGCAACTAGCATCTCAATTCCCTTCCTCACAACTTTTCTTCAACCGACTTAACCTTGCTCTCAATTCGCCCGGATGGGCCCTTGCGGTAATCGGCATTCAGGCTGAGATAAATCCGCTCGGAATCTTTCCTCAGCTCCTCGAAACAGCTTCTCACAACGCCCATGACCTCATCCCACTCACCTTCAATGCAGGTGCTCATGGGTCCGAACCTATAAGGCAAACCACTCGCCTTAATAATCCTTATCACTCGGGCCACATAAGTGCTTACACTTGACCCCTTATCCACCGGGAAAATAGCAAGATTAACCAGCACGCTCATCCACTAACCCCTGATCACCATTTACTGCAGATTCGAGACGATCTTAACGAAAAGCCCCAAGCTGACACGGCGAGATCTTAATATTTAAGCACTCACACGCAGCAGAAACGTCCATCTTGCCAATATTCAGGTTTTTAGCAACCCTCCAGCAAGAAAGGCATGATATTCGATCACCTGCCATGGCCTGCTCTATTGCATCCTTTAACGCAGGAGAAACATCTCCCGCCGGTTTAACAATTTTCTTCTCCGGGCTGTATCCATATAAGCCAAGCTGACACCTATGTATACGTATCTCAAGAAGATCAAGCGCTACGCCGATCTCCGCAGGTGACAGGCCTAAATCGTCCGCGACGGAGTGAGCCGCAGCACAGGTAATTTTACCATTTGCCTGTTTCTTTTCCAATGCTTCGCAAATCTTCGGGTCCAGTGCTGTCCCCGGAGGATGCTTGGCGGCGTAATGTCCTTCATTCTGATGCGTCATACTATCCTTCTAATATTTCATGTAATGAAACGGTTCTATCTTCGAAAGCTCATCCATATCCAAAATTTCAAATTTCTCCCTCTTGAGAACCTCCTGCGCCCTTTCTATCTCCTTAACATCCACCACAAAAACCGCCTTCTTCCAACTTTCAAGAACGAACCCGTAAGCATTTTCAACATTAATCTTCGCCTGTGCGAGGACTTCAATCAGTCTATCCAACCCCCCCGGCTTATCTTCAATAACAACCGCCATCACCGCTCTTTTATTAACCGTAAATCCTGTTTTGGCCAAAATAGTATAAGCCCTATTCGGGTCATCAACAATCATATTGACAACCCCGAAATCACCGGCATTGGCAATGGTGATTGCCCGGATATTGATGTTCTCTTTTTTCAATTTAGACGTTATGGCTCCCAATCCGCCGGGTCTGTTTTCAGCGATTATAGAAAGCTGATAGGCGACCATATCTTCCTTTTCCTTTCTCTTGTCGGTAAAAAACGTCTCCCCCAATGGATGCTTACTCTACCATACCTTCCTTTTCGTGGCAATTTCAAAGGGACCCCTTTCCTTAAAGGGATACCCCTTCTTCTTCAACCATTACTTTAAACTCCCGGTCAGGGTAGTGCGGAGAGTTCCACGACTCCTTCGTAACCACAACGCTGCCGATGGCCACATTAGCAGTCGAGCCGCAGCGATAGAGGAGATCCGTAATCTTCATGGTCACATCGCGGTCTAATGGCTGATCAATCAGCACCAAAAAATTCATCTTCAAGGGTTCCTCATCATCTTCTCCCCCGCGAGAACCAAAATACACTATGTCAGCTCCCGGAACCACGCCCTTAATCGTCATGCGAACGTCTTCAAACAATCGTTTCTTTTCGGAAGGCTCGTTTTCCCTCTCACGGTATGGTTTCATATATCTCTTACCCTTAATAAAGAACAAAAATGCATATCCTGTCCAGCAACGCTGAACCACTATACCGTTAACCTACTGATCTGTCAATTTTTGTGAGTCCAAAAATCAACGGGTTCAGGACAGAAGGGTTTCCGTACTGTTCCATCTCTCTCAGGAACCGTTGGTTTCTCGTGGTGTATTAACCTCCCAACAGCGCTCGCGTTCCACCTTCCGTTCCTTACCGAATTTCTCTCCATCCGGGGTGCGGTCCCTCTATCCCTTGATGACGCACAGCGGCCTCAGACGAACTATTTTTTTGCTGATTCCCGCAGTGTCAACGACGTTGACAACCTCCGTGACCTCTTTATAAGCCTCTGATATCTCCTCGGCTAATGTCCCCCGACTCGCCCCCCGTACAATAATCCCTTGATCCTCCAACTCCCGCACAATGGCTCTTCCCTGTGCAACCTTCTTGGCCTGATGTCTGCTCATAACCCGCCCAGCCCCGTGACACGTTGAGCCGAATGTCTCATTAAAAGCCCTGTGCGTTCCTACAAGCACGTAGGAGTACCGACCCATATCCCCGGGAATAAGAACCGGCTGCCCGATTCCTTGATAATCTTGAGGAATATCCCCATGCCCGGGAGGAAAGGCACGGGTGGCCCCTTTACGGTGAACACACACGGCTTTCCTTTTTCCATCAACTTCATGGGTTTCCATTTTTGCGATATTATGACAAACATCATATATCAGGTCTAACCCGAGATCTCGAGGTCCTTTGTGAAATACCTCCTCAAATGTCTCCCGGACCCAATGAGTGATCATCTGACGATTAACAAAGGCAAAATTGGCAGCGCAAGCCATCGCAGACAGGTATCTTCCTCCTTCCGGCGAACGGACAGGGGCGCAGCATAGTTGCGTATCCGGCAACTCTATCCCGTAACGCCGTGAAGCAACCAACATAACCCGGATGTAATCGTCACATACCTGATGTCCTAAACCCCGGGAGCCCGTGTGCACTAAAACAGTTGCCCCGTTCTTTTCCAACCCTAACACCCCCGCCGTAACATCATCGTAGATTTCATCCACATACCCCACCTCAACAAAATGATTTCCCGAACCAAGGGTTCCCAACTGGGAACGTCCCCGTTCCATCGCGCGATTACTCACCAGCCCCGGGTCCCCATTCTCGATACAGCCACGAGCTTCGATATGATTGGAATCTTCATCAGTACCAAATCCGTGATCGACCGCCCACTTCACACCTTCTTCCAATACCCCCTTAAGCTCTTTGTCTCTCAGCTTAAAGTCTTTTCTCTGCGAGCCCACACCGGAGGGGATATTCTTGAATAAAGCATCAACCAGATCACGACCCCTTTCTTCAATATCCTTGCGACTCAAACTTGAGCGCATAAGACGGACTCCTCAGTTTATGTCATACCCGACTCCACCGGGCGACACAATCCCGGAATCCACATCGAAGGCCGCCACCCCCCCGATAGGAAAACCATATCCCCAGTGTATATCCGGCATACCCATGGACAAACCCACAATTCCCGGAAGGGAAGCCACGTTGGCTACCTGACGAAGACTCTCATCTTTCTGGATATCCTTTATCATACGTTCATTCGCATACACCAACCCTTCGGTCCTCATCTTCCCTTCCCGAGGGATCCGCCATCGGCACTCATCAACCTTTTGAATCATGACAATCTGTTTTTCAACCATAAAGTCATCCCCCTTCCCTCATCCGACGCTTCGGTTATTCCCTGAATCAAAATCACACTTAGATATCGAAAATAATCTGCGTTTTCCAAATATCTTCGACTCTCTCGATCCGAAGCTGGTGGTACGTCACCGCCTTGATAACAGTCCTGATACAATGTCTACCCTCTACGTACGGCTCACCCCATGCTTTTCCCTTGATGTGGAAATCGCCCATCCCCTCAACGTCATACCGCTTGAAAAGCAATCCCTCGGTCTCGAAACGATAGAGAAACTCATTTAACCAGGAGACCAACAATTCCTCAACACCTTCGGCGGTCACCGAAATCGTCCGCTCCTCTCTCTCTCTAACCCCCCCGATATCCGTCAGAATAAGAGAGAACGCCTCAGCGGCGTGTCTAAAAAGATCAGGAAGGGTCATCCCGTAAACAATCACCCCCACATCGCCGGTGTGGTCAATAAACTCAAAGGGTTTCATGTCGTCTTTTCACCTTTATCATTTTCGCCAGCCAGCCTCTCTCCCCTCTTAGCCAGTCCAGAATCAATATTTTCACCTGACGCCAGAACGAAAGACATACGCACTGTTAATCGGACAATCCCAGATCCCGATCCTTTTTATATAATATCAGATTTATCCAGAAACCTATATTCTCTTGAACTCCTCTATCCCGCCCTTTCCTCCACAGCAGTCATCCAATCCGTCGATTCAATCACGGAACGACCGGAATCGCAAGGTAACAGTCAGAATCTATTACTCTTTTTTAGGAAATAAAACAACAAACGATTTTTTTCGATTTTTCTCTTGACAGTTATGGACATTTGTCATAGCGT
>JAFGRE010000086.1 GCA_016935335.1 Deltaproteobacteria bacterium | reverse complement strand
CAATTATCGTTTGAGTGGTGATCAGCGATGGACGAAGGTAGTATCATTATTGTTAATTTGCAGAATCCCAAGGAGAAGGTAGTCGGGAAGCTCCTTTCCATTTCTCCTTCCGGCCTCACGATACGAGGAATTGATGTCAACTCATTCAAAGACTGGATGATGCAGTTTACCCATGCCGAACTGGTGAACAGCATCAGCCCTACCACTGCTTTCTACCCCATGCATCGGGTTATAAGTTGTTACCTTGACGAAGATTCGGGTGAAATTCTTTCCTTGGCTTCGCAATTTAAGGAGAGAACCCACAAGGATATCCGCGAGGTTTTGTAGATGATGAGAGTGAAAGAGGGGAGGCCTTGCGATTGCCTGAGGCGCGGGGTGAATTTCCCCGGCTTCCGCCGAGAATACGGTTAAACTCCAATTGACTCAGCAGAGGTGTAAGATGAACGATCTTGATCCTTTCGAGGTGCTTGACCGACCGGAAATTCATAGCATCCTTTTTTACCCCCGAAAAGCCCCCGGCGTACCGGATGACGAAAAGGATCTTTTTTTTGAGGTGGATGAGGGCGTCAGCATCGGCTGCCGGTTGTATGAAGCCGGGAACTCTTGTCCGACCCTGCTCTTTTTCCACGGCAATGGTGAAATCGCCACCGACTATGACGACATTGCACCGCTGTTTATTGAAAGGAATATCAACCTGCTGATTGCTGATTACCGGGGATACGGCTTCAGCAGCGGCGATCCCAGCATCGCAAGCCTGCTGAAAGATGCCGACAGTGTTTTTACGCAGACAAAGCAGTGGCTCATCGAACACCAGCATACCGGGGCGCTTTTTGTGATGGGGCGTTCCTTGGGGAGCCTCTGTGCCGTCGAGGTCGCGAAGAACCATCAGCAACAGTTCGCCGGTCTTATCGTTGAGAGCGGCTCCGCTACCAACTTTCGTAATTTTCTGCATATGTACGGGTTGGTCCCCCGAGAGCACCCGGTGTGGGAGGAAGGAAGGGGGTTTTTCAGCAAAGAGAAGATTCGAAATGTGACCATTCCCACCCTGATCATTCATGCGGCGCAGGATGAGATCGTGCCGGTGACGGAGGGTAAGGCGCTGTACGAGAATTCCGGGGCTCAGTCCAAAAAGCTGGTCATCATCCCCGGCGCTGGCCACAATGACCTCATGTACGTCGGATTCGAGCTTTATTTTAAAAGGCTTACCGAATTTATCGAAGCCAACAAAACCTGATACTTTTCCGCAGACTCCTGCGTTCTTTTATCCCAGCGAAACGAGCTTGGAATCTATCGGTTGGCCGAAGAAGGTCAGCGCGAGGCGGTCGAACTTTGCAGAAGCGTCGGTGGTGAAAAAGGTTCGGCTTCCTCCCTTCGAGATTTTTGTCTCTATCTCAGGATGTCTGACAAGATAGTCCTGCAGCTTTCTTGCCACAATCGGCCCCTGTTCCAAAATGGTGATGCGCGGCGGCACCAGGCGCTTGAAGTTTTTTTGGAGCAGGGGATAGTGGGTACAGGCAAGGAGGATGGTATCGATCTCGGCATTCTGGGCGAAGAGCTGGCTGAGGTACTTCGAAATAATCATGTCAGTCCCTTCCCAGTTCCGTTCCCCCGCCTCGACGATCGGAACCAGGAGAGGGCACGCCTGTTGGTAGATCTGCACCGATGTAGTCAATTTTTCTATCTCGGTTATATAGACGCGGGAGGCGACGACTCCCTCGGTGGCCAGGATTCCGATCCTTTTGCAAGCCCCCTCAACAACCTCCTCAACCGAGGGGCGGATGACGCCGAGAACTCTTCTTTCAGGATATGCGGCCGGCAGAAATGTCCGCTGAATTCTTCGCAGGGCTTTTGCGGAGGCGGCATTACAGGCGATAATGATAAGCGGGCACCCCTTTTTGAAGAGAAAATCAACCGCTTGCAGCGTGAATTGATAGACGATCTTCTGGGAGCGATTCCCGTAAGGGACCCGGGCGTTATCGCCGAAGTAGACATAGTCGTATTCGGAAAGCGCGTCTACAACGCTCCGCAAGACCGTCAATCCGCCAAAGCCGGAATCGAAAAACCCGATCATGATAATGATTTCTCCCGTAATACTATCTCGAGCGTTTTTCCCATAATACCATTAACACCGCGAAAATCTATAGACTTTTACTCTGAACGGCACAGATATTTATAGCTTCCGCCTCCACACACCCGCCCGACGCATTCGGTATGTTTTCTTCTTGACACGGCGGAATTCTTGTGGTTTTTTTAAAAAACTGTAGTGACAATATTCCAGGGAGAGGGGAATGGAGACAATCGAGACACACGGAACCTCATGAGCGGAAGGGCTTGTGGGGTTTTTTTATTTGCTGACGCTGTCGGTTAAGGTTTGAGAGCGGTAACGACGCTAAAACGATAATGGTCTGTACTCATGTTTTTAATAAGGGACCGGCGGGAGTGAGAAGCCCTGCGGATAATCTTTGATAAAAAAGTTGTCTTATATTGATCTGTATAAGACAATTTCCGGAAGTGTAGTTTTTTGGTTACTTAAGTTTAATTAACAATATGTTAATACTAAAATCTTGAAGCAAATTATAGTTGTCTTATATAGCAATTTTT
>JAFGRE010000085.1 GCA_016935335.1 Deltaproteobacteria bacterium | reverse complement strand
TAACTTGTTTGTGAGGTAGTCGGGAAGGTTCTTGGGAGATATATAATTCTCTCGACAAAGAATGAAAGCATGCTCAATGACGTTCTCAAGCTCCCGGACATTCCCCGGATAATCGTGATTGAGCAAGATTTCCATTGCCGACGGAATGAAACCGTTTATTTTTCCATCCAAGGGTTGATTAAAGAGATCCAGAAAGTGCTCTATGAGCAGAGGGATATCTTCTTTTCGTTCTCGCAAGGATGGTATGGAAATTGTTATGACATTAAGACGATAGAAAAGATCTTCCCGAAAATCCCCCGCCTTTACTCTTGCGTGCAGATCCCGGTTGGTGGCGGCAACAATACGAACATCCGCCTTTTCAGTCTCCACGCTTCCAAGTGGTTCAAACTCCTTTTGTTCCAATACTCTCAAGAGCTTAACCTGAACGTTTTTGGAAATCTCTCCGATCTCATCAAGAAACAGCGTTCCCTCTTCAGCCAGCGTGAAGCGGCCGGGCTTGTCCCTTTTTGCATCCGTGAACGCCCCCCGCTTATAGCCGAAGAGTTCGGATTCTAACAGTGTCTCCGGCAAAGCCCCGCAATTCACCTTAATAAAAGGTTTTTGCTTCCGATAGCTTAACTCATGCAGGGCATTGGCAAACAGTTCTTTTCCCGTGCCGCTTTCTCCCTGAATTAATACGGTTGCGTCACTGGCGGCTATATCCGGAAGATCCTGAATAATTTCCAATATTTTTTTGTTTTTGCTGAGGATTTTGTGGTAAGTGTGTTTTTCCCGCATTTCCTTGCGGAGTCTTTTTAAGAACGAGATATCTCGATAGCATTCCATACCGCCGACAACTCTTCCGCTTTTACTTCTTACCAAAGAGGTATTGAGGATAACGGAAACAGCCGCACCCTTCTTGTTAAGGATGGTCGTTTCCAGATTCACGACGTCTCTTCCGCTCTCCTTTGTGTCCTTTATCGCACAATGCTCGCTACAGATATTCGTCCGAAATACTTCGTGGCAATAGCGGCCCAAGACCTCTTCCTCTTTGAATCCGGTGAGTTTCTCAAGATAACTGTTGCAGAAAACGATCTTAAAATCATTGTCGATCACAAAAAAAGGTATGGCGATCCCTTTCAAGATGCTCTTGTAGAGAGTTTTTTTTCTGATAAAAAGGTCTTCGTTTTTATTATCCACGGGGTCACCCTCCGCTTATCGTGTCGAGATGGTATAAAATCGGTGTAGCTCCCAACGCTTCTTGGCTGACGAATATCATCGTTGTCGTATTCTTACAACGACGGGCCGGGGGGTATTTTGCTGTGGTAAATAAAGGGGAGGACTTTGGAGATGCGGGTAAGCGCGATAAAAGACCACCCGGATGTGACGGCAGAGAATACTTCCAGTACTATTTTAGCGAAAAAGTAAGCCCGTGCTTTTTCTTCATTTTCATCCGCCCGGTTACGAAACCCATGAGCCAACCACCGAATATCACGCCGGCACCCGCCAAAAACCACTGTACTTTTCTTATATCTTGTAAGGCTTCGATCTGGAGAGCACGTTGTTGATTGGAATTGGTCACTTCTTCAAGGCCTTTCCGTATGCTTTCGTACTCCTCCTTCAATTTTAAGTACTCCTGTGCTCCGGTTTGCAGTTCCTGGTGTTCTTTGCTTAACTCGGCGAACTGCTCTTGAACCATATTGTATTTTGTCGTCAGAGCGTTATTTTCTTTTTCTAGTTGTTTGATATGCTCATTATTGATCTTTGCATCCGACGTGAGCTTTTGCACCACCAAAAAGTCGGGGATATCCTCCTGCAAATAACGAGAGAGTACCCACCCTTCTCGATCTTCTGAAAATTGAACGCGGGTCCAGTCCCCTGACCGTTCTAATTCATCGACCTTATCACCGGTTTTAAGGGACTCGATAACGTGGTAATCCCCACCCGGTCCGGTCCGAACGGTGATGACAAAGGAATCAACAACATACAGTGTCCTGGCATTAGCGACGCCGAAACAGGTTATCCACAAAAAAAAGCAACACAACGCCTTGAGGGCCGCTGCGTGCGAAAAGAGACTTACGGTCTGGTTCGCTGAGCTTTTCATGGTGTGAAATGTGTATAGATCGTCTCTTGATCGAGATCAGCGCTTATCCGCAAGGATAAGCATTAGCCATAGCATATAGTAACGGGAAAAACAATCATGTCCCCATCTCCCATGAAGCCAAGTATTTTTCCTGTTCTGCGGTGAGGGTATCTATCGTAATGCCCATGCTCTTTAATTTTAGTCGAGCGATTTCCCGGTCAATATTCCTGGGGACCGGGTAGACAAGGGATTTTAATTCTTCCGCATACTTTGCAATATACTCTGCTGACAACGCCTGATTGGCAAAGCTCATATCCATGACGCTCGAAGGATGTCCTTCTGCGGAGGCCAGGTTAATGAGACGCCCCTCTGCCAATAGGTTTATCTTCTTCCCACCCGGCAAAGTATACTCTTCAATAAATTCTCTGATTTTTCTTTTGCCAATCGCCAGCCGCTCGAGGCCTCCAACGATGCTTCCCTGATCATCCCTGCGGACAATCTCAAGTTCCACATTAAAATGTCCGGAATTACAGATAATGGCTCCATCCTTCATCTCGTTGAAGTGTTCTTCCCGTATAACATTGATGTCTCCGGTTACCGTACAGAAAAAATCACCCTTTGGCGCAGCCTCGGCAATCGGCATTACCCGATATCCATCCATAACTGCTTCCAATGCCTTGAGGGGGTCTACCTCCGTGACAACAACATTGGCGCCCATTCCCGCTGCTCGCATCGCTACCCCTTTGCCGCACCACCCGTATCCACAGACCACGAATGTGCTCCCCGCCAACAACCTGTTGGTAGCTCGCACTATGCCATCAATCGTGCTTTGTCCCGTCCCGTAACGATTGTCAAAAAAGTGCTTGGTCTCAGCGTCGTTTACGGCAATCAGGGGGAACTTGAGCACGCCCTTATCGGCCATACTCCGTAAGCGAATGATGCCAGTTGTCGTCTCTTCGGTGCCCCCGAGGATGTTTTCGATCAGGTCCACCCTTTGGGCGTGAATAGTGGAAACCAAATCCGCACCGTCATCCATGGTAATCCTGGGTCTTTGATCCAACACCGCGTTGATGTGGTCATAATAGGTTGTATGATCTTCGCCCTTTATGGCAAAAACCGGTATCTCGTAGTCCTTTACCAACGCAGCCGCAACGTCGTCCTGGGTGCTGAGCGGGTTCGAAGCGCACAGCATCACCTCGGCGCCTCCTGCTTTGAGCGTACGGGCCAGGTTGCCGGTTTCGGTTGTAATATGAAGGCATGCGGACAATCTAACTCCTTTTAACGGCTTTTCCTGCTCGAACCGTTTTTGGATTAAATTCAAAACAGGCATGCTTTGATTCGCCCATTCAATCCGAAGTTTTCCTGTTGTCGCCAGGGCAATATCCTTAATGTCGTAATTCACGTCAACCCCCTTATATTCCTGCTTCGCTTTTCAACAATT
>JAFGRE010000084.1 GCA_016935335.1 Deltaproteobacteria bacterium | reverse complement strand
CCCGAGATCATTTGCTCCGAAAAGCAAGGAAAGCTGTCCCACCTTCTCCCCCATCGTGACCCATGATCCCTGAATATTGCGGACATTATCAAGAAAAATGCGGGAAATGGCGAGGGTCTGAAGATACTCAAAAGCGGTGGCCTTGTGAGCGATCTTCTTACCCAGCGGATTGTTGCCCGGCTGAAAGACCCAGGGAATGAAAGCCCGAAACCCTCCGGTTCGATCCTGGAGATTCCGAACGTTGTCAAGGTGTTCAATGCGGTCATTCGTCGTTTCCACGTGACCGAACATCATCGTAGCGGATGTTCCGATAGCTTCTTCGTGGCAACGTTCCATTACATCCAGCCATTCGGCAGTAGTGGCTTTAATTTTGCCCATTTTTATGCGTGCGTGTTCAGATAAAATCTCCGCACCTCCTCCCGGCATGGATCGCCAGCCGGCTTCTCTTAAGGCCTGAATGACTTCCCGAACCGTTACATGTGACGTTTCAGCTATATGGAGAAGCTCCGGTGGGGAAAAAGCGTGAAAAACTACTTGAGGAAATTTCTTCTTCATCAGCGCAATAAGATCAGTATACCATGGAAGCGGCAACGTTGGATGAAGTCCCCCCTGGAGCAAGACCTGCGTTCCCCCCAGTTCAATCATTTCAACAACCTTGCGCTCTATCTCGTCATACGTTAGCAGATACGCTTCCGGGTCTTCCGGTTTACGGCTGAATGCGCAGAAAGAACAAAGGGCCGTGCAGATATTAGTATAGTTGATGTTGCGATCGACAATGTATGAGACAATGCTTCCATTTTTTTTCCGGGCGATGATATTGGCGGAGCGGCCTAAAGAAAGCACGTCGTAAGACTCAAAGAGTATCAAAGCTTCTTCCGATGTAATCCTGACGCCTTCTTCAGCTTTTGTAAGTATCGTGGTTATGGTGGTCTTGTTTTGCATGGCGAACAACATCTCAATGCAACTTCTTGACTTTATCCTATTGCTTCGTAAAGCGTGTTTCTCTCCATCGGGATTCTTCCTGCCGAAAAGATGAGATGGCGAAGATACTCTTCATCAAGGCTCACCGGCGTTGTTGCGCCGGCAGCATGGGTAATCTTTTCTTCGGTGACGGTTCCATCCAAATCATCGACTCCGAAGCTTTGCAGTATCTGGGCCATATCAGGTCCTGTCATTATCCAGTATGCCTTGATATGGTCGAAGTTATCAAGAAGAATGCGACTGACGGCATGGACCTTGAGATCAAGAAACCCGGTTGTCTTTTCCCCTCCCAGTGCAGTGTTGTAAGGATGGTACGCCAACGGAATAAATGCCAGAAAGCCGCCGGTCTCCTGCTGCAAATCACGCAGTCTGAGGAGGTGGTCTATTCGTTCCTCCGGTGTTTCAATATGCCCGTAAAGCATAGTGGCATTGCTTCGTATCCCCAGAGAATGCGTGATCCGGTGCAGTTCCAACCACTGCCCTCCGCTTATTTTGTTGGGGCAGAGTTTTTTTCGCACGCGAGAAGAAAAAATCTCTGCGCCTCCTCCCGGTATACTGCCTAATCCGGCAGCCTTGAGTTCCTTTAAAGCATCCTCGAAACAGACCCCGGCCAATTCAGCCATGTGTTGGATTTCAGTGACCGTAAACGCCTTCAGGTGAATATAAGGAAAAGTCTTCTTGATCGTGGAAAGCACGGTGGTATAGAAACCAAGATCCTTATGCGGATGGACTCCCCCCAC
Source organism: Deltaproteobacteria bacterium (assembly GCA_016935335.1). Classification (GTDB taxonomy): domain Bacteria; phylum Desulfobacterota; class WTBG01; order JAGOGO01; family JAGOGO01; genus JAFGRE01. The sequence goes on along the minus strand of JAFGRE010000084.1, from coordinate 2,007 downwards.
GATATGAAGTTCCGTTGTTCTTCCGGTAACAGCTTCTCTCGCTTTACCTATTATCTCTTCGAGGCTCAGGTCATAAGCGTCCTGATCACCCTCTTTACGGGAGAAGGCGCAAAAGCGACAGCTATTGATACAGATGTTACTGGGATTAACATGGGCGTTAATATTGTAATACGTGTAGGAACCGTTTTTCTTTTCACGCAGTTGGTTCGCCAAGGTTCCAAGATAAAAAATGTCATCGCATTCCATTAGGGAAAAACCGTCCTCGCGGGAAAGCCTTTCTCCTGCTACGACTTTTCGTGAAATATCTCTGAATAACCTGGTATGTCTCTTCTCTAGCATTGCACGTAATGCTTCAGAATTTAGAATTTTGCTTTCCACGAGTTGCGCATAGAGCCGCCGTTATGGAGAAAACTCCGCTCTTACTCTTGTGGGAAGCAGGTTCGCTTCGTAGCTCATGTCAAGGAACGTTTGAATCGCCTTGCGTCCGTCGTCTCCGTAGTCAAGGGTATCCGCATTAGCATAGAGGAAGAGGTATTCATCGATGAGTTTTCGGGTAAAAAGTTTTTTTTGTCCTCTCGTATCCTCCCTCATAATCCGCTCTAAAACCATCTCACGATTGTCCAAGGCGTATCGGATGGATTCTCTCACTGAGGAAGAAATTGAACGAATCGCTTCTTCCCCTAAGGATTTTCTTATAACCGTTCCCCCCAACGGCAATGGATGCCCTGTCCTTTGAAACCACCATGACCCGATATCGGCAATCAAATTATATCCCTTCTGACCATAGATGAGGCGTCCTTCATGGATTAACAGACCGGCATCAACATCACCGCGGTCAATCGCGGCGAATATCCGGTCGAAGGGTATAATGGGGATGGTTGTCGTCTTGCTTTCCGGAGATAACATCCTCAGAATTGCATGAGCGGTGGTCTTTTCGCCGGGAGTTGCAACCGTCAGGCGTGGAAGATCGTCAATGGTATACTCTTTCCGGGAGACAATAACGGGCCCGTAATTTCTCCCCACCGAGCCGCCATGCGGAAAAAGAAGATAGACATCGGCAAGAAAACCGTATGCATACATGGATACGGCACAGACATCCGGTTCACCTTGCAGGGCCAAGGTGTTTAAGTCCTCCGTGTTCCCGGCGCAAAGAGTGAAATGGAATGGTTTGGTATCGACAAGGTTCTCTTTTAACGCCCAAAACATAAAGGCATCATCTGAATCAGCGCTGTAGTAGATCTTGGTTTCTTTGTTCATAGGAGAAAAAGTCCTTTGTATGCATCATGGCCAACTGGGCATCTCGCAAACCACGCGACAAATCATGGTTGCCAGACTATGCCACGCCACTTGTCGATAGCGCATATATTCCCGGTGACTTTCTTCACCAACCCGGTTCGTAACCCCAAGAAAAGCGCTCAGTCCTAGATTGCGCTCCCATAAGAACCGAGCGATGCCGTACGCCTCGAGGTTCTCCAGAGCAGGACTGAAACTATTGTGAAGAGCACGCGCGCCCTCTGCACCGGAGGTGATTTCCGGCGTGGTAATAACCGGAAGGGTTTCCAAATCAGGATGAGGCCGCCCCGGAATCCGGGCGGGGATATCCGGGTAGAAAAATTCCGGAAGATAGCCTTGACATAAGGCCATGCCGACGCTGGCCCACCGGAAAACCGACGCTTGGTAGACTTTTCCCGGGGAAAAGTCCCCTCCCATGATACCTGCCGTGCCTGTAAAAACAGGGTGGCTGTCCTCTGTGAAAAGAGTCGGATGATTCCCAAGGGTTATAACGCTGTTGATGACACCAGCGCCGAGCACCAAGAACTCAATCTCAATCTGATCACCAAGGACGCTTTTCTGAATCGAAGCTTTGAGTGCATCAAGCTCCTCAGCAATCGCTGCCAAGAAAATTATTTTCTTCATTCTAGTACCATGTAAATCTTATATCTTCTGATAAAGACGTTTCAACTTAATCCGAGCGTCGGGAGTCGTAAATTGCCAGACAATATTTTT
>JAFGRE010000083.1 GCA_016935335.1 Deltaproteobacteria bacterium | reverse complement strand
CACATGGACAACCGGTCGTACGGCCTGAGTGAGCAGTTTGAAATCGTCACCAATAATCTCCGGAACGTTATTTTTAAAACTGAGAAGATAAAGACGGCTTTTTGAGGTTCAACACAACTAAGCAATAGGAGGGCGTATGGAACGGTTTAAGATCGGGATCGACATTGGGGGAACCTTCACGGATTTTCTCTTGGTTGATGAAGGGGGTAATCACGAGGTTTACAAGGTTCTCTCAACTCCCCATGACCCCACTGTGGGGGTGAAGAAGGGCATCGGGGAGATGGCCAACGCACACGACATGGATGTAAAGGAGTTCATGGGGAGTGTGGAGGCGATTATCCATGGCACGACGATAACCACGAATGCCATGTTGACAAGGACCGGGGCAAGAACAGCATTTGTCACCACCAAGGGATTCCGCGATGTGCTGAACATGCGGCGGGGAATGAAGGATCGTCAGTATGACCCGCGGTACAATCCTCCACCTCCGTTTATTCCGCGGCGAAACGTTTTCACGGTTGAAGAGCGGATTGACTGTGAAGGAAACGTCAGAACGGCGCTGAATGAGAAAGACGTGGAAGCCGTGATTCAGAAGATGAAGGAGAACGGGGGGTTTGAGGCGGTTGCGGTGAGCACTCTTTTTTCCTTCTTGAATCCGGTTAACGAGAAGCGAATCGGAGAAATGCTGCAGATGGCTTTTCCTGATTTATTCGTTTCAATTTCCTCGGAAATTCTCCCCCAGGTGAGGTTTTACGAGCGAAACAGCACGGTGGCGCTGAACGCTTACGTAGGACCCCCGCTCAAGCGGTACCTTGAGAATGCCCTGAAGTGGCTGGAGAGCGATAATTTTAAAGGAACGCTCCGGATCATGCAGTGTAACGGTGGGGTTATGAGTCCGGAGGTGGCTATGCGCTTCGCCGGGAATACGCTCCTCTCCGGTCCGGCGGGAGGACCGGTTGCGGGGCTGTGGTTCGGGAGCATGCATGGTTTAAACAACGTTATTACCGTCGATATGGGCGGCACCAGCTTTGATGCTTGTCTCATCCATGACGGTGTTCCCGAGGTAACCATTGAAGAGGATATCGGTGGCTACCGAAATGCCCTGCCGAGCCTGGATATCGTGACCATCGGAGCCGGAGGAGGCAGTATCGCGTGGATCGACCCCAGCGGACTGTTGCAGGTCGGTCCCCAGAGTGCGGGAGCATCGCCCGGTCCGGCGTGTTATGCTATGGGAGGAACGGAACCGACATCCACTGACGCCGATCTATTGCTCGGCTATTTGGACCCTGACTATTTCCACGGCGGCGATATGAAGCTCGACGTTGCCGCAGCCGAAAAAGCCATCAAGGAAAAGGTGGCCGACAAGCTGGGTATCGGGGTCATCGATGCCGCCGAAGGTATCTATCAGATGATCAACAACAACATGGCGGCTGGCGTGAGCCTTGTCTCAGTGGCCCGTGGGTACGACCCGCGAGAGTTCGCGCTTGTTGTCGCCGGAGGAGCCGGTCCTATCCATGCGGGTATGATCGCCAAGGATCTCAATATTCCTTTCCTGTTAACGCCGCGAGGGTCATCCGTCTTTTGCGCTTCCGGCATGCTCATGAGTGATCTTAAGCATGACTATGTGCGTACCTATACGGTGGAAACCAGCAAGGTGGACCTCGAACGACTGAACGGGTTTTGCCGGGAAATGTATGCCGTGGGAAGAGAAACTCTATTACAAGAGGGCATACCGGAGGACAGGATATCGTACCAGTTTACAGCCGACCTGCGGTATCTGGCCCAGTTCAACGAAGTTGAAGTCTCCCTGCCCATGTCGGAAGAAAGAATCATACGGCAGGTGGATATTCCTTATATGCTGGAAGAATTTCACAAGAAACATGACGAGCTTTACGGTTACTCACTTCCGGGGGCTGAAACCGAGCTTATCAACTTGCGGCTGAGTACTATCGGCAGAACGGACAAACCGATTTTCAAGGAATCTCCTTTCAGAGGAGAAGATGCATCTGTCGCCATCAAAAAGGATCGGAAAGCCCGATTTGACAAGCGGTGGATGGTGGTTCCCGTCTATGATGGGCTAAAAATGGGGAACGGGATGCGTGTCTTCGGCCCGGCAATAATTGAGGAGCCCACTACCACGGTTATCGTCACCCCTGATTACGATCTGGTTATGGACGCATATGATAATTACGTCATGTATCCCAAGGGCGTTAAACCTGAGGAGTTAATTGATAAATTAAGGAGGAAAATCTAAATGAAGCAATTAGATCCTATTCTGGTTTCAGTTATTGCCAATAGGTTCGACGCTATTTGTCGGGAAATCGGCGAGACAATGTATCGGACCTCGAGATCACCCATCTTCAGCGAAGCGCGGGATTTTGTCACGGCTGTCTACGACCGCAAAGGCCGAATGATAGCTCAGAAGCCCTACATCGCAGTGCTGGCGGGGGCGGTTCCCTATGCCATGAGAAAGATAATCGAGTACTTCGGCGACGATCTTCATCCGGGTGACGTCATTCTCAATAATGATCCTTATCTGGGAGGAAACAACCACCAACCCGACTTTACGGTTGCCAAGCCGGTTTTTCGGGACGGAGTTTTGTCGTTTTGGACGATCGCTAAAGGTCATCATGCGGACACCGGCGGCGGTACCGGATGTTGCGGTTATAACCCCAACGCCACCTCGATTTGGGAAGAGGGGCTGAGGATACCCCCGGTCAAAATTTATGAAAAAGGGGAGTACAAGAAGAGCATCTGGGATTTGATCCTTGCCAATGTGAGGATGCAGTTCCTGGTCGAAGGCGATCTCCGCTGCCAGGTAGGAGCGGCCACGGTAGGAGAGAGGAAATTAGTAGAGTTGGTGGGTAAGTATGGGATTGATACCATAGAGGCGGCGGTGGATGAAATTCTGGACGGCACCGAACGACAGATGCGTCAGGAGATTTCCGACATCCCGGACGGAGTCTACGAATCCGTCCGATACTACGATCATGACGGAATAAACCGGGATAAAAAGGTTACCATCAAACTTGCTATCCGGATAAAGGGAAGCGATATCACCTTCGACTATACGGGGTCTGACCCTCAAACCATGGGCGGCGTCAGCAACACGGAAGCAAACACCTTTTCCAGTACCTGCCTGGCGCTGTTCAATACTGTTGATCCCGACATTCGGAAGAATGACGGGGCGCTGCGACCGATTAAACTCATCGCCCCTCCAGGGTCGGTGGTAAATTGCAGTGAGCCGGCTCCGTGTACCTCCTGTACGATTTGCGGCACCGCGACTATCGTGGAAGCGGTTTGGCTTGCGCTTTCGAAGGCGGTTCCCCATCTTACCCAGGCCGGATGGGCACGATGGTCATCACCGGCAACAATGGGGTTTAATCCCCGCACCGGCAGGATGTTCGGGGACATCCACTTTTTGTGTAAAGGAGGAGCGGGGGGGACTCTCGGCTATGACGGCTGGGATCATCTCGGTGTTATCTCCTGTTCCGGTGGATTGCGAGCGCCGGACCCCGAACTTCACGAGTTGGTAGACCCTTATTATCTAACGAGTTATGAATTTCTTCAGGACAGCGCTGGTCCGGGCAAATGGCGAGGCGGCATGGGGGTCAAGTATTTTTTCAGAGTTGAGGCGGACAATATCCTTTCTGACAACTTCGGTGACGGGCTCCTGCCTGATACGGCGCCGTTCGGACTGGCGGGAGGAAAGGGAGCGAAACCCAATAAACTTGTGGTAAGAAGAACAGACGGAACGGTTGAAGATCCTGAGGTTCATAAGTTCGTTACCCTGAACACGGGCGACGTTTATGAAGTGTGGGAAACCGGTGGGGGCGGCTACGGCGATCCTTTCGAGCGACCGATAGAGAAAGTCCAGGACGATGTGCTTGATGAACTGATTTCTATCGACTCAGCGAAGAATGATTATGGAGTGGTTATTGACCCGAAGACACTTACCGTCAACGCAAAGGAAACCGAAAAACTTCGCAAAGCTCATCAGAAGCAGTAGGAAAAATACCAGGTGAGTTAGCGATAGTGTAATATTGTTTTCGTTGTAAGGCTGCCCGGTAGCGAAGTTGCGAAATTCCAGAAAATAGAAAGTTCCCTCCTCAAAAAACCCTATAGATGGAATGCACCGGGCAGCCTTTTTTTCTCCAGTTGGCTACGAGAAGCCCCAGACGTGTTTTGATTAAAGGGACGTAGCGTAGAATCGGCAAAGAGGAGAGGAACCGTAAAAAGGTTGACACTGTACCGCATCATGTGATTAACAAAGGTATTATATCATAAAAAAACACTGGAAGCTCTTCTAGGCTCGGTCCACTGATAGAAAGACCTGTGCGGCATCTTCCCTTGGGAGAAAGAGATGGAATCGGTATCCACGAGGTTGCGAAAAAGAAAACGGGAGATTGTTAAGAATTGTCTGAGAGAATATCGTGACCAGGGCCTCGCTGCGCCCCTGCAGGCAGAACCTGCCTTGAATCTGGGGATCAAGGGTCTCGCGGACTTTATCGAAAACGGCCAAAGCGAGGGGACGGACGTGTTCATAGAGCACGTGGCTGAGAAGGTGGTGAAAAAAGAACTGCGCCCATCGGAAGGGTTCCACATCATCAGTGCTCTCCGGCAGAGCACAACCCCTGTTATCCTTCAAGAGACCGATCAATCCAATCTGCTAACAGCGATGCGAAAGGTTGATACTTATTTCAGCCGGCTTACCGAAAAAATTCTCAGCGGTTTAGAAGGCAATTCCCTCAGGGGCGGCAGCGAGGCGGAGAAGGTGCAAAGGGGGCTGGAAGAGGTTGAACGAAAAATTATTAAATATACTTTTAAAAAGTCGCGGGGATGGGTAGACGTCGGGGGTACTCGCATGTGTCTCCTCGATATTCCGGGAGGCTGGCTGAACATAGGCGAGTCCATTAAGCTTTTTGCAGGAGGGGATACTTCTCGGCGAGTCATGTATGAGGCCGGGCTCTCTGAGACATTTATCAAACGAGCAATTGAAAAAGGTGTTTTGGACTACTCTGCACAGAGTGTGGGGGAAGCCATCGATACATTCTCGGAAGCCGGCTTTGGAAATTTTGTCATCAAGGAATTGAACTTTTCGGAGGGATATGCCCGTATAACCTGCCGGGACAGCTTTGAAGGATGGGCCCACCTGTATAATAACAAGTGTACCGACAAACCAGTCTGCTTTTACTCCGCCGGCGTTCTTCTCTCTTTTATGCAGAAGATTACGCGAAGAACCGACCTTTATTCGGTAGAGACGCACTGTATTGCCAAGGGTGATGATGCGTGCGAATTTGTCATCGGAGCACAGAAGCAACTCCTTGCGAAGGGTGTCCGGTTGCCTGAATGGGGTCAGACGATAAAAGAGCGGGCGGAGTATCTGGAAAATCTGTTGGAAGAAAAGAATCGGGTGGAGAGAGAAATCACGCTGAGGAATAAGGAATTGTCAGCGTTAAACAAGATATCGGCCACTGTCAACCAGTCGCTTAACTTAGAGGAAATCCTGAACCTTGCCGTTTTCGAACTCTCGAAGATCGTGGGGGATAAGGAGATCGGTATTTATTTGCTGGACCGTAAAAAGGAGGAACTGATCTTTTCCGCCCACAAGGGATACTCGGAAGAGTTTCATAAGTATGTAAGCCGGCTCAAGATAGGTGAGGGCGTCGTGGGTAGTGTGGTACAACAACAAAAGCCAATTGCCTACGATGATTATGCTACTTGCCCTCATGCCCTTATCCCCGTGATGGAAAGGGCTAAGATCAAATCGGTTATGTGCGTGCCGCTTATGGCCAAGGATAAGATTGTGGGGGTGATGAATATTGCCAGCAAAATCTCGTGCCACTTCTCCTCGGAGGAAATCAATCTCATGACTCTCATCGGAAATCAGATGGGAGTAGCGATTGAAAATGCTCAACTGCACGAAGAGATCACGGAATCGCAAAGAGAGTACAAAACGTTGGTGGAGGATATAAATGACGGATACTTCATCTGTCAGGAGGGAAAGATTATATTTACCAACAAGGCATTTCTCACCATGCATGGGTACCGTCAAGAAGAAGTACTGGGTCGAAGACTTGAAGATTTATTTTTTAGTGAAAGTATTCAGCAGGTGGAACGCGTTTATAGAGATCGACTGGAGGATAAGCGCATTTCCGAACATATCGAGTTTCGGCGAAAGCATAGAGATGGTTCAGAGCTGCCGACGGAACTTAAAATAAACTGTGTTGAATTTAAGGGGAATCCCGCATTGGTCGGGATTATGAGGGATATCAGCGAAAGAAGGAAGATGGAGCAAAAGATTTTGGACAGCCAGCGGCTGGCTTCAATTGGCGAACTTGCTGCTGCCATTGCCCATGAAATCAGAAACCCTCTCTCCGCGATCAAAATGAATATTCAGATCCTGTCGAAAGGCATTAAGCTCGAAGGTTTTGATAAAAGACGTCTTGAAATAGCCGCCGACGAAATTAACCGCTTGGACCGAATCGTTGAGGATGTTGTGGACTTCGCAAGGCCCATTCAAATGAAGCGAAAAGAGCGGGATATAAACGACATTATCGGACGATGTATCGATCTGCTCAGTGATAAAATCAGAGAGAAAGATGTCCAGGTGGTGAGAAGTACGTGCGAT
>JAFGRE010000082.1 GCA_016935335.1 Deltaproteobacteria bacterium | reverse complement strand
CTCTTCGTTTTGCAGTTTTAAGAGGGACCCCCATGCCTGATGCTTGCGATTTTTCAAACAGCTAAATTGTTACAGAATTTTTAATATGTACCGAGATTATACGATACACCAAAGAGCTGCCAAAACAAGGCGTAGTCCCAAAGAAGGCTGCACGAGGCGTGGGAACAAGGAAGTCCCTTTGAATTCGTCTAAATTTTTCAACCGGAAAGGATAAAGACAAAAGGAATGAAAAAGATCCTGCTTGAAATGCTCATTTGCCCGCGTTGTCTGCCGGAGGAGAACCTTCTTAAGGAAACCATTTTTCACGGGCTCCGGGATCAGATCATAGAGGGAACCCTGGAGTGCCGCCGTTGCAATTCCGTCTACCCCATCGACAGGGGTGTGGCATTTCTAGATCCCAACGGCTCCGATGTGTCCATGAAACCGAACCGGTATGAAACTCCGCCATTGCTTTCGTCGTATCTCTGGAGCCACTATGGCGATCTACTTGAAGACGAACACGCTACCGACGCTTATTTACGTTGGGCGGAGGTGATGAAGTCGGGCTCAGGGCTGTGTATCGACACCGGCTCGGCAGTGGGGCGCTTTTCCTTTGAAATGGCGAAAAAATTCGATTTTGTTGTCGGTATCGACAACTCCGTATCGTTTATCCGCGCGTCGCGGGATTTAAGCATCAACCGGCAGGCTTCGCTTGCTCTGCAGGAAGAGGGGACGCTTAAACGGCATGAGACCCTGATTTTTCCGGAAGCCTGGAGAACAGACAATACGGAGTTCATCGTGGGGGACGCACAGGTTCTGCCCTTCCGGTCCGGGATATTTTCGGCCCTGTCTTCTCTAAACATTGTCGACAAAGTATCCAAGCCCATGGTCCATTTGGGCGAAATCAACCGCGTCGCTAGGACCAAAGATGTCCAGTTTCTGTTTTCGGATCCCTTTTCATGGTCCACAGAAGTCGCTCCGGTAGAAGAATGGCTGGGCGGCAAGCATAACGGCCGCTTTTCAGGGATGGGGAAGGACAATATCATCGCTCTCCTGGAGGGTAAAATAGGGGCGTTCTCTCCTGCCTGGAAGGTTGATGATGAAGGCCATATTTGGTGGAAAATTCGAACCCATAGGAATCATTTCGAATTGATCCGAAGCTGTTTTATCAAAGCAAGCCGGTAAGGTTCGAGGTATTATCCATGGAACAACACACAGTGTGCCGCCTTTGCTCCGCCTGCTGCCCGCTGATTGTAAAATTGGAGGACGGAAGGCTGGTGGGGGCCGAGCGAAAATCTTTTTTGCCCCGTGAAAAGCGGATTCAATGCCCGAAGCTCAAGGTTGCTCCGGAAATTGTCTATGCTCCGGAACGGGTGCTTAAGCCCCTGATCAGAGACCAAGGGGCTTTACCCGGTGATTTCCGGGAAGCCTCCTGGGACGAGGCTCTTGATCTGGTGGCGGGAAAATTCGTCCATTTCAAGAGAACTTACGGCCCCGAATCGGTGGCCTGGTTGCGCGGGATGGCGGCTGATTGGGGTGCCCAGTGGGATTACGCGAACAGGCTTATGAATCTTTTTGGTTCACCGAACACGATCGGCAATGGTTCGGTCTGCCATGTGGCCAGGGACATGGCCCACGTTTACACCTACGGCGCTATGACTTTGCCGCTGCCGAAAACAGCCCCGGTGTATCGTGGTATGGGGGAAGAACGATAGGAACACTGCTCCCGGGGCTTGTGAGGCGATTTTCCTCGCAAGGCAGCGAGGCGCCAAGCTCATCGTCATCGATCCGGTTAAGACTTCCTTCGCAAAGGCGGCCGACATTTGGCTGCAAATCAAGCCGGGTCACGACGGCCAGTTAGCCATGGCAATGATCAAAGAAATCATCGAGCACGGTCTATACGATGCCGATTTTGTTAAAAATCACTGTATCGGCTTCGATTATCTAAAATCCGCGGCAAGCGCCTACCATCCCGATTCGGTAGGTCCACGCCTTTGGCTTGATCCGAATGCGATTCGTGAGGCGGCCCGGCTCTATGCCACGACCAAACCTGCGTGCATTATCGACGGCAATGGTATCGACATGCACTTGCAGGTGTTTGAGACCACCCGTGCTATATGCATGCTCCGGGCTTTGACCGGTAATCTGGACAAAGATGGGGGAGACTTCATTCCCCAGCCGGTTCCCCTCAGAAATATCCAGTGTAAGGAGAGGCTGCCATCCGGGGTAACGCCAATCACCCGGGCATATCCCTTGTTCAATGAATTTCACGAAACTTGGGGTTTGCATGCCCAATCGTGTTTGGTGGATGCAATCCTGGACGAGGACCCATACCCGATCCGGATGCTTGTTGTGCAGTCCGGCAACCCATTAGTTACCATGACCGATGCCGGCCGGGTTCGAAAGGCTTTCGGGAAACTCGATTTCCGGGTGGTTATCGACATGTTCCTGACTCAAACAGCGCGAAATGCAGACGTGGTACTGCCGGCTTCCAGTTGCTTTGAAAAGACTCAGCTCAATCGCGCTTCCATGCGTAACAGTCCGGTGATCATACAGAATCAGGTCATTGACTGGCTGGGCGACAGTCGACCGGACTGGAAAATTGTTTTCGACCTGGGGAGACGGCTGGGGTTTGAACCTGAATTTCCATGGGATTCGGCTGAAGAAGCAATCGATTATCAACTGGCACCGTCGGGGCTGACTGTCGAGATGCTCAGGCAGAATCCGGATGGGTTGAGGGCCGCTCCCCTTGAGTTCGAGAAGCACTTGACCCAGGGGTTTGCCACCCCTTCAGGCAAAGTTGAGTTCTTCTCGGAACGCCTGGACAGGGAAGGCCACCTCCCTGTGCCCTTCATGGATGGAAAAACTGCAAATCCCATCAGCTTTGCTGACACCACCGCGGAAGACTCCATGATCGGCATCAGCGGGGAGCGGACCAACCGTTTTACCCACACCCAGTTTCACAATATCCCATCTCTGACAAAAGGCGAAAAGGAAGCTTCCGTGGACCTCCACCCAAAAGACGCCCAAAAGAGAAATATTGTCACGGGACAGTGGTTGAGCCTTTCCACTCCTAAGGGGCGTATTCGGATGAAGGCCCGCATATCCGATTTGGTGCACCAGGGCGTCGTGCGTATCGCCTGGGGGTGGGGTGAAATCGATCCCGCATTCAACATCAACAACCTCACCGACGATAATCGGCGTGACCCGGTCACCGGCACCCCATCCAATCGCAGTTTCATGTGCCGCATAGAGACATGAATCAGTGTAGCTGAGTCTTGCCGAGCGCTTCGATGGTGTGAACACCAAGGTAAATAAAACGTAAAATATGCAGATAATAAAAATAATGCTTGACTTGAATATATTTGTATGTAATTATTATTAACGATACCTCCTTTCATTCCTCTTGCGGCCCCTGAATCACCTCCCTCCCTAGGCAACCTAACGATTCAGGGGCCCTTCCTTTTTTTCCTGTCCGATACCCGTGACGCCCCTCTATTTAACGACCTCCTCATTGAAGAAGTTCCTTTTCGGGTTTCCTCCCTCGCGCTCAAATTCCTCGATCCATCTTCTGACCTTTTCTTTCGTGTAGGATTTTTCCCAGGCCTCTACAATGGTCTCCACCGGAATATCCGCGAAGCTTCCGTGATAGGTCACATATTCCATAAACTTCTTATTCTCAAGGCTGAAAGGCTGGAAAATGGAATCCTCGCGTCCATTGAAATCAAGCGGCCTCACCTTGTGCTTTTTGCACAGTTCTTCATTAAAGGCAGGGGTTGCCACCACCCATTTGCCCTCGAGATAGAATTCGGTGAAACCATGGTAAACAAAAAGGTCTGTACCCATCATGTCGCGGAGTTGACGCGTGGTAAGGTGGTTACGCACATCGGCAAAGCCTACCCTGGAAGGAATAGCACAGGCCCTTCCCAAGGCGCAAAGAAGTGAGGCTTTGCAAACACAAAATCTCCTGCCGTTCTTAAGTATGTTACTTGCTTTGTAGTGTTCTGGCCGGTAGAAGGGATAATATGGGTCGTACCAAATGCCGTCGCGGACGGCGTAGTAGAGCGCGACGGCTTGGGCTACGGGGTCGTTGCCGCAAACCTTAACGGTATCGGCGGCTAAGCGCAGGATATCACGGTGGTCGCTGTCGATGATATAGGTTGAAGAGAGATAAGGTTCAAGGTCTTGATCCATAGGAGTCACCGGATTCACTTTTTTTGCTATTTTGCGATATCTTATCAAATGGTCAAGAAAGAATTTTTTTCTTGACATCGTTTTTGCCTCTTCGTATGGTCACTTTATAGCTAAAATGTAATTAAATTGTGAGTGGCAGCCGAGACGATTAAAATAGAGTCTTTTAAATAATATCAAAAGCTTATAATGCGTTATTTAGGTCCATGGCTTTCATGGCGCAGCAAAGACGAGGAAAAAAGCCGGGATCGAAGGAAGCCTCAATGTCGATATCTCCAGGGGAAAGGGTCTTAAACATGCCTAGGGAAAAGAAGGCGAAGGATGAAAGGTATTCCGCGGGCGGTCTTCCTGAAGGCAGGGTGAAGTTTGAGGTTTACGGCGAAGAGATGATCCAAAAGAGAGTGCGGTTGAGCGGAAACAGCGGTAGGGTGTATCTTCCTCCGGATTGGGTTGATCATCAGGTCAAGATTATACGTATCGATTAATCACCGCTAGTTTCCGACAAGGCAAGGAAAAAAGGAAGGGATTCGACATTGCCCAAAATCAAAGTCAGAAGATTGAGGAAAGATGATGCCGTGGCGGTCACCCGGATCGATAGGGCCATTACCAAAATGCCTTCCCGCATTGACTTCGAGCGCATTCTTGGTGAGGAGATTGAGCGGGAGACAGATGCGAGCTTTGTGGCTGTGATCAACCGCAAGGTGCTGGGTTTTATGATCAGCTACATCACCTCGGGAAATTTTGGTGCCGATCAGTGTGCGTGGATTGCCATGTTCGGCGTAGACCCTAAATACATGGGGCAGGGAATCGGCATCCGGTTGGCGGAGGAAATCTTTGAATACTACAAAAGCAAGGGGATTGCTAAGATCTACACCTCCGTGAGATGGGATTCTACGGATATCCTCTCTTTTTTCAAAATACTTGGTTTTGAGAGGAGTGATTTCATCAACCTTCGGAAAATTTTGTAGCCCTCGGTTTTGGTGGGAGCGAAGGCGCCCTCAAAGAAAAAGATCTCGATATGTTAATGATTCTCTATCGCCCGGTAATTGAGGGTTAGCGTGCTTATCGGCGTTTACCAGAGTCAACCGGTGTTCGGCGAGGTTAATTTCAACGTCGAACAGGTCTCTAATGATCTCCCGGAAGGTACTGCGGACCTTTGGGTTTTACCTGAGCTTTTCAACTCCGGCTACCAGTTTGCTTCAAAAGAGGAAGTGGCGGATCTTGCAGAAGAGATTCCGGGGGGCAGGACGTGCAGAGCCATGATTAACCTGGCTGCAAGGCTCCGAGCGGTTTTGGTCTTTGGTATGGCCGAAAGGGCAAACAAGGTTTGCTACAACTCTGCTGCGGTTGTTGGTCCTCGGGGTTTTATCGGGTTTTATCGGAAGGTTCATCTTTTTGCTGAAGAAAAAAAATTTTTTGAGCCCGGAGACACGGGCTTTCAGGTGTTTGACGCCGGGCAGGCAAAAGTAGGCGTTATGATATGCTTCGACTGGATTTTCCCGGAGTCCGCAAGAATATTGGCTCTTCTCGGAGCCGACATCATATGCCATCCTTCCAATCTGGTCCTTCCTTACTGCCAGAAGGCAATGGTGACCAGATCCCTGGAGAACGCTATTTACACTGCCACGGCCAACAGGCTAGGTTCAGAGGCAAGAGGAGGCAAGAAACCTCTTACTTTTACAGGGGGCAGCCAAATTATAGGACCCTCGGGTCAGGTCTTGTCCAGGCTGAATGACAGGGAAAAGGGATGGGCCGTTGCGGAGATCAACGTAGAAGAGGCGAGAGACAAAAAAATCACGGATTATAACGATCTATTAGGAGATAGAAAGCCTGAGTTCTACGGTAGGCTTTGCGAATGACCTGTCTGATCACGGATCTTCTTTAGTCTGACTGATTTCACTAACCCGTTTGTCGTTCGCGGTGGATGTCAGCGAACCTTCACATTGTAGACCACCACAAATTCGCGAATACCTCGGACTTTTATCCTCCCGACTTTTTCCACCTCAACGAGATTTTTGGTTCGACTATGAGTTCTCTCGCTGATAAAGACTTGCCCCGCCTTTGCCTGGGATTCGAGACGGGAAGCAACATTAACCTGGTTGCCTATCACGGTGTAGTCTTTATGGATACTGGAGCCGATGTTGCCTACCGTCATAAAACCTGTGTTTATCCCTATTCCAATGCCGAAGTCGTGCCCGTACTGGAGCCATTCGTTTTTCAGTAGGGCCGCCTTCTTTTGCATTTCAACGGCCATCAGGACCGCTCTTTCAGCGTGATCCTCAATGGGGATGGGGTCTCCGAAGAAGACGAGAAGGCCGTCACCGATAATCTTGTTGAGTGTACCGTCATAGCGGTAGATGATATCGGTCATTTCCGAAAGATACCTGTCCATGAGGGGGAACAATTCTTCCGGTTCCAGGCTTTCGGTGAAGGATGAAAAATTTCGGATATCCGAGAACACGACCGTCATCATCTTGCGCTTGGGCTCGGCGCCGAGGGCGCTGCCGCTTGAAAGAATAATCTCGCTCAGCTTTGGAGAGAGGTATCTGCGTAACTCATTATATCTGCGCAATTGCTCAACCTGTTCTTTGACCTTGGCTTCAAGTCCTTGGTTGAAACGCCTCAGTTCGTCTTGAGCCTTGCGGAGCTCCGCAGTGCGCTCATCGACCTTGATTGCCAGGTTTTGTGCGTAATCCTCCAGCGCGGCCTTTGCATTCTTCAGGGCTAGATTGGACTCTTCAAGCCCTTCATAGGCCTTGTTTCGAGCGGCGATTGTTTCCTTTAGCCGATTGATGGTTTCCACTAATCCTTCGGCGGGATCATCACCGTTCCACCGGCCTTTCCAGATTCGGTAGGCCCGGCCCCTTAAGGAGAGACGTTGGTAGGTGACATCGAGGACAAACGAAGGTGCATTGAAGATTTCCCCTGCTTTAAACAGAATTCTTTGATTTACCTCTACGGTTTCCGTGATGAGAAGAGCCTCTTTGTATTCCTCCGCATCGGGGGTTTGGGCGGGCCGTTTATCACAATACCTGCCTAAATAAGCCAATCTTTCGCCGATTCGCTCGGGGATAAGAAAAACCGCCTTACCGACTTTCTTACGCTTTCCATTGCCGGGATTCATGATGAGAAGAAAATGATCTTCCACTATGGGCGAGAGGCGGAAAAGAGCGAGATCGGGTTCCGTCCCAAAAAGCACCACTGGGTTATAAGGATTCATGATCTGACGAACTTGGGCCGGTTTAAGGCCCCAAATTGTAGGTATGGAAGACAGAATACCCCTGGAGTAAGCGTCGCCGGCGTAATCGGTGTGGACGTCAATATCGCTATGGTACCTTATTTCAATGATGGTGCGGAATTTGCCGAGTCCTTTGTCGTAAAAAGGCGGGATAAGAATCTCGATATCCTTGGTGTCGGTGAAATGTCCGGCGAAAAAAGAGAGTCTTTTAAATCCCTCATTAGGGTTTGTAAATAGGCTGACAAAATGGTTGAGCCGTCCCCAAGATCGAAGTTTTCCCGATGATGCTCCACAGAAGAAATAAAAATAGGGTTCCTCCACCATTGCTTTGGCTTTTCTGAGAACCGCCTGAAAATTTTCATAGCTTGTCCATTCATCTTCGCTGAGAAAGAACTCATCCGGAGAAAGGTAACGCTCGCTGGGATACTTCAACCCCTCAAAGAGCCGCTCATGACTGCCAAGCCTGTATTTCACATAGGCAGCTACGATTTTAGTGTTGCGGTTACTGATGCAGTCGAGCCGGCTCATACCCGCCTTTTCCCCAGAATTCCAAATAAGAGCGATTGAGAAGGGTTATATAAAAACACTGTAAAACGGGTCGCATCACTATATGGCTTTTTATAAGATCAGTTCTGTAGATCAGACGAACGAGGTTGCAACCCTGTTTTTTGCCTTGACAATGTTCAAAGGTGTTATAAAATCAACATCAACAAAGTCGGGACGTGGCGCAGTCTGGTAGCGCACCTGAATGGGGTTCAGGGGGCCGCTGGTTCAAATCCAGTCGTCCCGACCAGTAAGATGAAAAAGCCCCTGACATTGATCTGCCGGATGTTTTTTTGATGCCTTCGGAGCCGTGAGCCAATCATCATAAGCAGATATCTGCCGCAAAAGTTGCGCCAGATTGATTTTTGTGCGGGTTTTGCCTGGAGATCGGCCGGAATGGCTATCTGTAGAGGTTCTCGGGAATTGCTGGTCCTGTTTACATGGAGGGTTTAGAAGCTTAAAAGTGGGTCAATGCACACTATAATGTGCAGGATGCACTGATAAATGGGCAGATTTTCATTTTGCTCCGACGCAATCTACTGAAAGATAGAGATTGTCTGCTAAGAGGGAGCTTATAGACTTAGATAAAAGGATTTTGGGACTTCTCGTCGGTCGGGATCTTTTATAGGCTGCCCGTGCAGTAATCTTCGGGGAGTTCTTACGTGCGGCCGCGCAAAAGTCATTTTCTGAAAGTCTTTATCATTGAGTCAGTCGCATTCAAAAACGAAATAGGCTGGGATAGAATCATGGAATCTGTGGAACTTAAGCTTAGGGGACTTAACGGCGAATTCCCTGTAGTCTACACAAAAAAGATCGTGGAAATACTCGGTGAGCCGGAACTGAGCATAGAGGTTCAGGCCGGACAGACCAGCGAAGACGAGTCGAGATTACTTGAGTCGCTGGACTACCATATTACAGTAAAGAAAGATATGGACGGCTGGCTTCTGCTGAAGGCTGTGAAAAGAAAGAAGTAGTGGCGGGTGCTTAATTAGGCAATCCGAACTGCATTTGCGTTGTCCCCGTAGAGACGAACCATGCGGCAATGCGGCTGTGCATTTGCCTCTATCCATTCTACCGCTGGAAATAAGAATTCTTTGCCGAACCTCTTGGTTTTCCATAAAGTTCCTTCTTTCTTTTGACAGGCAGAAACTCCGGAAAGCATGCACCAAATACACCTTTTGAGACCAGTGACTTCCCGTTTCCATTTCACGGTGGGTTTGGTTTTATGAGCGATGGAGATGCCTATCAGAGGACCGTCCGCACGGGTAGTTCCAGCAGGATGAAGGGGAGTTAACTATGAAACGTCGCTTGGTCGTTCTAGCGATCGGGGGAAATTCTCTCATAAAGGATAAAGAACATGTCTCTTTAAAGGATCAATACGAAGCAATTAAGGAGACATCAGGTTATATTGTGGATCTAATTGCTTATGGGCTCGATATGGTTATTACCCATGGCAATGGGCCTCAGGTTGGATTTATTTACAGGCGTGGAGAGCTGGCAAAGACGGAATTGCCCCTTGTACCTCTGGATATCTGCGGGGCGGATACCCAGGGAGCAATTGGATACATGATCGAAAAGGCCCTCCTCAATGAGCTCCGTCGGAGAGGTATTTCTCGACTGGTGACTACGGTAGTCACGCAGACAATGGTAGACAGCGATGATTTCTCTTTTAAGAATCCGACGAAACCGATCGGCTCCTTCATGACAGAAGATGTGGCTCTGGAAAACAAAAAAAATTACGGTTGGGAGGTTATGGAGGATGCGGGTCGTGGCTTCAGGAGGGTCGTTGCTTCCCCTTTACCCAAAGAGATCGTGGAGTTGGACGCGATCCGTTTGCTATTGAGAAACGGGTACATTGTAATTGCCGCGGGGGGCGGAGGTATACCGGTTTTGCGAAATGCGAAGGGGGAGTTAGAAGGGGTAGAAGCGGTCATCGATAAAGACATAGCATCGTCTGTTTTGGCGCAGAACCTCAGCGCCGAAACCCTTGTAATTTCGACATCCGTCGATGCGGCGTATATCAATTTCGGGAAGTATAACGCGCGGCCTATCAACGCAGCAACCCTTTTCGAGATTAAAGAATATCTGTTGGCGGGTCATTTCAAACCCGGTTCCATGGAGCCGAAAATACAGGCGGCCATCCAATTTCTTGAAAAGGGCGGCGAGAAGGCGATTATTACTTCTCCAGAGAATTTAATAATGGCTTTCAGGGGTAAAGCCGGAACAACCATCACCAAATAAGCGTATAGAAGTGTTTTTTGTTATTGGTGTATTAGAGAGACGTCATTCTCGCCACCCAACGATTTTCAGCAAGGGATGCCATCCACATAGCCACCATGTGGGTGGGGGTCAAGTCTGCTCTTGACTCACCCTGAAAGATATGGGTAATGTTTCGAATGGCCAGACCACT
>JAFGRE010000081.1 GCA_016935335.1 Deltaproteobacteria bacterium | reverse complement strand
TTTTCTCTTACCGGGTTTTATATGGATGTTGACGATTATATCAACAAGGGTGATGATGACACGTTTCAGAATAATGAGAAGTACCGTTTTCGGGGATTTGAGATGGCGCTTGAGAGGCGATTCACGGAAGACCTTATGGTTCGGGCGGGATATACGTTTCTTGATGCTGAAGACAGATCGTCGGGCTCCGGCAAAAGCGAGGTGGCTTATAATCCGAAGCACCGGATCACGGTTGAGGGCGCGTATTGCTTTGAAAGCGGTTTGACGCTCTATCTGAATACGGTCTACGGAGGGAAACAGTATTATTATTCACGCAAAGGGCCGGTGCTGAAGGATGAACTTGACGATTATACGCTGGCTAATGTGAAACTCAGCCAGAAGTTGCTTAGAGACCGGGTGGAGGTTTACCTCGGGGTCGACAACATCGGCGATGAAGACTATGAGCAAAATTATGGACTCCCGCAAGCAGGGCGATTTTTTTATGCGGGCATGGAAGCGAGGTTTTAGGGATCAAAAACGGTGCGTAAACTGAGGAGCCGGTGACACTCCCTTGGGTACGATTCATGAGCAAACATATGGGAACCCTTTGTGCCAGGCGGGAGAGACGTGCGTAGAAGAAGAAAGGAACCTGCCGGAATTCGATTGTCCCGGTGATAGGCGCGGTGTCTGCCAGGATAAGCACGATGCGATGCGCCGGGAGTGTGAGATGAGGATGGCCGAGACAGCGAAGCGGTCAAGGAACGGCCGGTCGGGTTGCCGGTAAGGAGGAAACACGGCAAAAACGTTGCCGGCGTGACTGAAGACCTCTTCTAGTAACAGATAACTCCAGAGGCCCCCTCGCCGTTATGCGCTCTCGCTGCTGTACCGAAAAAGAAAACTTTCGTATGATTTAGCGGATATAACCGAGTGCTTTCAGGGCTTGAAGGTTTGCCGGATCAAGATCCCGGTAATCGACGGCTGGTTCTGATTGTGAAGCGCTTTCTTTCAGCATGGCAAGAACGGTATGCGTCTTGAACGCAACCGATTTAAAGCTGAAACGGCTTCGATCGCGAAAAAGATCGGAGGTCTCGCGGAAGTCTGTGACTAAATTAAAGATTTCGTACGAATAAACTTCAGCGAAACGCTCGTCCAATCCTCTCACGATCTGCTTATCCCGGGTGTGAGTCGGGATGAATCCAACAAAATTGTAGCCGTCCAACTTTTCTTTGACGAAAAGAGTGCGCGGCACCGCTCCTTTCTCCACCGTCTAGATAAGACTCCTCCCATCGACTTCGGAGGGTATCCGGTAGCGCAGGCAGGCGAGGATTGTGGGGAGAATGTCGACCTGACTGACATAACTTTCATACTGGTATCCGGCAAACTCTTGACGAGGAAATTTTACAAGGAGGGGCTCGTGAATTTCTTCATTGTAAATACTGCTTCCATGGAACAGGACTCCGTGCTCATCAAACTGCTCGCCGTGGTCTGAAATCAAAACGACAAAAGAGTCCTCATACCATCCCTTCTTTTTAAGGATAGCAAGGAACTCGTTGAAGGAGAAATCGTTGTGCAATATTTCACAATCATAAAGTGCCATCACATACTCAATATCTTCCCTGGACAACCCACCCTCTGATTTTTGAAGTCGAATTTCATCACTGACCGCAAACCGTTCTCTCTTTTTGTCGACCTTTTTAAACGTGAGAAACGGTACTTGCGGGGTATGGGGGTCGTGGGGATCGACGGTATGAAGAAAAGCAAAGGGGGGCTTTCGGGTTGGGGCGGTGTTTTCTGCCAATTCATCCAGAAAACATGGTTGGTGGCCATTTTTGCTTGGCCGGGCTTTATGAAATGACGCCATACTCCGGCGCAAAGATGATAGGGACTTCAGAACCATAAAGGGTTCAGAAAACGGTATTGAGGATCGGTTCCGTCAAGAGACTATGCCGCCATTCTGGATAGATGGCATTGTCCGGTCAGCGAGGCAGGGGGGATCGGCACGGTGGCGTTTGGGCGTCACCCTCCTCCGAGGGAACATCCTTCATGGCAAGAGAAGGAATGAGCTCAAGAAAGTCGGCTCAATGGTCGATAATACTCTTGATGAAACCTTCGGAAACAGGGAACCAGGCCATCGGTCATATGAGGAACTTCTGAGCGACTCCAGGAAGGACTCCGATGTCACTAAAGAAAAAAACGGCCATCACCATCGGCTTAATATTTCTCGCGCTGTTTTTGATTCAGTATATCAGCGCGGAAGCAATTCTGCTCAAGAGCTTTAGTGACCTTGAGGAGAGGGAGGTTCGGCAGCACACCGAACGAGCGCTGAAGGCTGTAGACAATGCCAGCAGAAACATCGGCATCATGACCGTGGATTGGGCGACATGGGATGATACGTACGGGTATATTATGGGCGTTAACGACCAGTTTGCCGCCATCAACGTGGTTGACAGCACGTTTATTAACCTACGATTAAACCTTATGGTTTTTCTGGATAATACCGGTAGGATGATTCTGGGAAAGGGATACGATCTTCATGACCAAAAGGAAGCCCCCCTTCCCGACGGATTAGCGGGTTACCTTTCCGGCAACAGCCCCCTGCTGTGCCATTGCGGCACCGAGCGCAAGGTTGATAGTATCCTTCTTCTCCCGGATGGCCCTATGTTTATTTCAGCCCGTCCAATTCTCACCAGTAACGGCGAAGGTCCTCCTCAAGGGACGCTCATTTTCGGGCGGTGGCTGAATTCCAATGAGATTAATAGAATCGCAGGCATAACTCAGATTCCGATTACCATAGTCGCTTGCGATGATCCCGCCGCACCTCCTGATTTTCTGGAATTGGAAGAGTTGTTGTTGCAGGAAGCCGGATTAGTGGTTCGTCCTTTCGCCGAGCGGTCTATTGCCGGCTATTCCAGGCTTACGGATATTTATGGAAAGCCGATTCTTATTTTACGTGCTGATCTTTCGAGAGAGATCTATCGGCACGGCAAAGCAGCCATATTTTATTTGATCATCTCCCTGTTAACGGTGACGGTGGTTTTCGCGGCTGCGATCATGGTTTTTCTGCATAACCAGGTACTGTCTCGGCTTACGCTCTTGGGGATGAGCGTGAATCTTGTTGCTGAAACCTCCGACCTGAGCACTCGAGCATCAATTGCGGGCAAAGACGAGCTTTCCAGACTAGGTTCCCAGATAAACCGTATGCTGGAAGAACTTGAGTTGACGGAGGAAAAGAGGAAGAAGCTTGAAGCGACCCTCCAACAGGCACAAAAACTAAGGGCTATCGGTACCCTGGCTGGAGGCATCGCTCATGACTTCAATAACCTTCTCATGGGCATTCAGGGACACGCCACCCTGATGCTTCTGGATGCCAACCCGGGACATCCAAATTACGAACACCTCAAAACGATAGAAGAGATCGTGGAGAGGGCCGCCTTGCTTACCCGGCAACTTCTGGGATTTGCTCGGGGAGGGAAATACGAGGTCAAATCAACCGGTCTCAATGCGTTATTGGGAAAAAGCGCCCAAATGTTCGGTCGTACCAGAAAAGAGATTACGATTCATGAAAACCTGGAGCCTGACCTCTGGCCGGTCGAGATAGATCGGGGGCAGATTGAGCAGGTACTTCTCAACTTGTTTATTAACGCCAGCGAGGCGATGCCTCGAGGCGGATCGCTTTTCTTATCCACGGAAAACAGGACTCTTGACGAGAATTACATCAAGCCCTTTTACGTTAAAGTCGGCAATTACGTAAAAATGAGTATCACCGATACCGGCGTTGGCCTGGATGCCGAAACGAGACAGCGCGTCTTTGAGCCCTTCTTTAGCACCAAGGAGGGAGGGAGCGGAGTGGGACTCGGCCTTGCCTCCGCCTACGGCATAGTAAAAAACCACGGCGGCATAATAAATGTTTATAGTGAGAAAGAGAAAGGGTCGACCTTCACCGTCTATCTCCCGGCGTCGGATCAACCGGTGATTTCCGAAAAAAAGACCGAAAAAACGGTCGTAAAAGGAATTGAGACGATTCTCCTGGTGGATGACGAGGATATGATCATCGAGGTTGGCGAGGGATTGCTCATGGCATTGGGATACACGGTGATAGTTGCTCGGAGCGGAAGCGAAGCAATCGAGCGGTACAGACAGAACCGGGATAGAATCGCGATGGTAATCTTCGATATGATCATGCCCGATATGGACGGCGAGCAGACCTACGAAATGCTCAAAACAATCAACCCCGCGGTTAAGACGATTCTTTCGAGCGGGTACAGCATGAACGGCCAGGCAAATCGGATAATAAAACAGGGGTGCGAGGGATTTCTCCAAAAGCCCTTCGATCTGAGGCAGCTTTCCTTGAAGATACGGGAAGTCTTGGATTCCGCATGAAAGCAACCACCCAAAGATCGGAAGCAGGGTACGACAAAGGGCCTGTAGTTGATAAAAGTGAGGATTCAGACAAGAGTATTGGTTAGGGTGGGGAGGTGTTGTTATAGGTAGTGACGAAAACATCTTTCAGCCCTCTCGATTGGAGGGAGTTTTAAAGCAAACCACCGCACAACGCGCCGATCCGTTTCTGTAAAACGCAAATCAGTTTTTTGCTTACCGCTTGTTGGGAGGCCCATGCATGGCGTCCCACTATTTTTACTCCTCGTCCTCGTCGATCCCAAAAGGAAAGTGTACGCCTCAAGCAGATGGGAGTTGCCTTCCCTTCCTTCCGGAAAATGGTTGACTGCGCGGGAGAAACGTGGTGTTTATAGTATCAGTGGCGGAGTCAAAAAAAGGAGGCCGATGAGATCTGGTGGACCGTCTATTTCTGCTGATTGTGAAGAGGCCTGGTATGTGAATGCAGTATTTCAGGTCTATCTAAACGAGGCGCGTGGCGAGCGGGCATTAAGGGAAAAGGAGGTATTGGGTAAGATCGACTTGTTTATTATGGCCGGAAAGCTGCTTCATGATTATCTCAAAACAAATAATCTGTTGGGTCCATTCGCCCACTACATTTACCCGCAGGACAAAGCGCGGCTATTGATTGAGTGTGTTAATAGGAAATCTCCGGGACGTCAAATCTATGCGATAGATTTAGTGAATGACTCCGTATGGAAGGAAGGCGGAGCGCTTGATAACTACATGGAAGAAATTGGCTGCGGCCTCCCTTTTTCCGGGGCGGAAAAGAGTCAGGGTACGCGGGAGTGATGGCATTGAGTCACCCGGCTTCCGGCTCCCCATACGTCAAGGGTGCCAAACGGCAAAGAGCGCGAGGAGATGGGTAAAGAAAGAATTCCGGTGACGCCGGCTATCCGTGTTCTACGGGCTGCCAAGGTTCCTTATACCGAATACATTTACAAGTATGTCGAACATGGTGGAACCACGGCATCTTCCAGGGAACTAAAGGTCGATGAGCACTGCATGGTTAAAACGCTGGTCATGGAAGACGAAAACAAAAAACCCTTGATAGTGCTCATGCATGGGGATCGGCAGGTCTCAACAAAAGAATTGGCCCGGCAGATCGGAGCCAAGACCGTAAGCCCCTGTCTACCGGAAACGGCGGAAAAACACACCGGTTATAAAGTGGGAGGCACCTCTCCCTTCGGAACCAGGAAGACACTGCCTGTTTACATGGAAGCGACGGTTGCGGAGGCACCAAAGGTTTTCATCAACGGCGGCCGCCGAGGTTATTTGGTGGAACTGAATCCGTACGATCTCATCCGCCTGCTAAAACCGACAGTGGTTACTGTAGGTATCACCACGCCGGTTAAGCAAAAGCGCCGGGAAGAAGGATCTCAAGGGGATATCGATTAGGGGTTGAACGAAGCAGGTCTTGAAGGATGCGGTACGGCGTGGTTAGAATAATCACGGCAAGAACGATGAAAATTATGATCAGGTTTTTACGATGAGACTATCCGCCGCTGATACGTTGGAGATTATAGATCGCTGCTTGAAAGTAAACGGCAAGGCATTTGTTGTCACCTATCCGGATGAGCCGATTTGCAGTATTGAAGACGGAAAACTGGTTACGCTTGTTTTTCGGGGTGGGTGCGGTTGTACCCTGACCCAGTGGGAACCGGAAGAAGTTGAAGGATATTTTATGTGATTCCTGGTTTGGGGCGGGCCTGCCGGGCTCGGATCTCAGACCGAGTCATCACCACGTTCCCGAAACCCACAAGAGTAAATTCAGGGATTGCCGATTGACTCAGAAAGGAGTATGCGCTATGGAATATGAAAGTTTCATGGAGGTTGTCAGGAGCAGGAGAAACGTAAGGGCCTTTAAACCCGACCCTGTGCCGGATGAAATGATCAACCAAGTGCATTGCCACCCCGCAAAACCTCCTGCAGCGCGTTGCTAA
>JAFGRE010000009.1 GCA_016935335.1 Deltaproteobacteria bacterium | reverse complement strand
TG
Organism: Deltaproteobacteria bacterium; assembly: GCA_016935335.1. Lineage (GTDB taxonomy): Bacteria > Desulfobacterota > WTBG01 > JAGOGO01 > JAGOGO01 > JAFGRE01. The sequence continues at coordinate 8,318 of JAFGRE010000009.1, read as the reverse complement.
ATGAAATTAACCGAAAATACGGCGAGATTTTCATCTATGAACGCTTGATGCAGGCAAAAGCTCTCGTGAAAAGAGTGTCCGAAGAATCAACGGTCCTTCTGAGATTATTCCATCTTTCGGAATATGTGCCGGAAGCACCCCCGATGATAACGCCTCGGCACATTTTGTTTCAACAGTGGAGGGCTGAGGTCACTGTTTCCGGTATCCCCTCCTTCTATACATCTCCTTGTTTGGTTGCGAAACTTCGTACCCTTTTAGAAAACCTCGGTTGTAGCGCGGGGACACAGAGCACGGTGAAAGTCCTGCGAAATGTTATCGCATATAAGCCATCAAAGGTGCATCGAGAGAATGTGGCGTTGTTTTCGAAGATCAGGCAGTGGGTTGATCTCTTCCTTGATTTCAGCGACAAAAATATTGAGTCTCTGAGCATGCTTAAAACGGCGCTGATGGATTCTGATGATATCGCCGAGGTTGCCTCAATTGTCCGGGAGATGATCGCTCTCCATGAGGAAATTTGCGGGGAAGATTCAAACCAATACCGTGAGCAACTTGATGAAGTTCTAAAGAGTGGTCATGATAGTGTCAGTCTGACCTACGGATTCAACAGACTCATAAACCACATCCATCAGGATGTGTTAAGGAATATATTCGGTGTCTTTACAGGGTGGAAAAAAGTTGTAGGGGAGATCAATACGATATCTAACAAGGCGGTTAGTATCACTGTTGATGATGAGGGAACCATAGAACATTTTCCCGCCAACAAGGTTAATATTATTGACTACTCCGACGACTTTGAGTCCGGTAGGGCGGTTGTCGCTCGGCGAATTATAGAAGCATATTTGTCAACCAATGTTCGTCTTAGAGATAATTGCTATATCGACTGTATTTCTCATACTAACAAAGCATGGTTCTTTGCTGACTTGGGCCTTCATGGTGCAAACATCTTTGTTGATCTTGACCCAACTCAACGATTGATTACGGTCAGCTATGCAGAGGGGAATGTCGAAGACGGAAACATGGTTCGGTTGCGATTTTTGATAGAAGCCCTGGAGGCGCTCGGGTTCCGAGTCGAACGGACGGAAATTACCTTCAAGGCTACCTTGGACAAACAAAATGCCGGCTTGCTCAGTGCGGATGAATTAATAGATCGTGCGACGTGGGCTCTTCAGGTCTTTGCCAGTGTTGCGGACTTTGATTTAGAGATAGAGGATGGCGGTATATCAGAGCGTGCACTGCGCTATCACAGGGATAGGCTCTGTTATTCCGGTACTGGATATCCATTATATATTATTTCTCAGGGTACGCGAGAGCTAAAAAAGGTTAACCGATTGATGGATGATGTAAATCGGGGCATCGTCAGTATATTAAATCAGGATCTTGATGGACTTGAAATCAATCCGATCCCAGACAATGTGACTGGTGCAAAAGCAATCGACTCTTTTTATAATAAACCTATCGCCGGTTTTTTTGCAATCGGAAAACTAGTCAGCTACAAAACCGCACCCCTGGTTCGAAACCCTTACTACGCGGAGCCTGATCCCTTGTGTTTTTTAGAAGAGAATAACGATGCAGAGTATTCAGCCGAAGTGGCCACCATCGTTAATATTCTGGATAAAACGGTGGGGTCAAAATATGTAGGGGCTGTTGAGGACAAGAGAGTGACAATTTCCAGGGCTGATATCGCAGGGGAAAAAATATCTTTCTACGCCCTGAGGGATAAAGATACCAATAAGGCGATTAAAGCTTTCGCCGTGGACGGGAGTTGCCTGAGAATGGTATCGGGAATGAACAATGTGATAACGGATTCTCAAGCGATTCGTTCCATTCTTATCGAAAACGGGTATTCCCTGGAAGATACTTTTCAGCGATGGGAATGGCCAATCCCCATGGCTTCCAATGTGGGCGGTATTAAAGTTCCAGGAATACGTTCTTGCCCGGGTGTTGCAACCGGTTTCTTGAAAAAGAACAGACACCACGACATTCCCGGCCACTTTCATAACGCCGTTTTCTCGGATACTATTTTAACTCCGTCTGAGGTTGGGCGATTAAGGGAGGCAACCGGGTTTCTTACTATCAATGATTCAACCTTAAGTCACGCGCAACTAACAGCCAGAACATTCGGAAAACCGGGTGTGATCATTCCGGGTGCCGTGTGGTATGAACAAGAGGGGAGTTACTCATTGACCCTTTCTAGTGATGAACAGGATATCGTTGTCGAAGAAGGTCACGTTATAACGGTAGATGGGACCAGAGGGATGGTTACTATCGTCGGCGCTTCTTACAGTCCGCTTGAAGACCAAAGAGAGCTGATACGAAAAATCTTTTCCCTTCTTGTTTCCGTAAACAGCGACATGGAAGTCTGTGATTCGGCAGTGGAACTCAGAGACATCATTATTCGTGCTGATAATGTTGAGATTTTGAAATTTATTATACAGGAGTTGTTTATTACCCATACGGTGCATCACGTATCGCATAAACTGAAGATTTTAACCCTGGTTCTTGACTGCTGCAGAACAGGGCTGCAAGGGGAGCTTGTGGAGTATCTAAAGGAAATCGTCACTGATTACCGTCGCCGGCAACAGTATGATATAGAATTGGCAAAGCACAAATTGGTCAGCACCGTGTATGTTGATGAGGCGCTCCATGTGATCAACAGGATTTATACGCAGGTACAAATGCCCAAAGAGATGGAAGACCTGCTTTGCAAACGGGCAGGGATGTGTACACTCGATTACAGCGCCGAGATCGATGAGATCGAAGAGTTGTATAGGAAAAAGATCGTTGAGTTTAAGGCCGGGGGGCTTGAAGAGATCGCTCGATGCAAAAATGACGCCTCTATGGCAACCCATGAGACTCTGGGTAAAATTCACAGGATGTTGGAGCGGCTTTCCTTACTTCCCTTAGGGCCGGGTGCCATTGATGAAGCGATCAAAGGGATGGCAGGAGATGTGAGGCAGGATGTTGCCGCTTATCAGAAAAGGTTTGCTTGTTCCGGGAGGAGGTTAGTCGTTGAGTTGCAGCACACCGGCGGTGTAATTTCACCGTATGTGGGAAACAAGGCCGCTTTTCTCGGAGATTTGTTGGAGACTCCCATGGGAAAGCATGTACTCCCCGGGTATATTGTGACCCGTTTCGGTGTCAAGGAAATCATAGAGAACAACGCTGACGCGGTTGAAACAATACGGAGAATCTTAACCGATTCATTAGCCGAGAAAACAGAGGTTTTCAAAGCCATAGCCGCTATGGCGTCCGACATGGTATACCCAAACCATTTGCGAGAAGAAATCATACGGCACTATCACGCTTTTGAGCGCTCGGCGTCCGCAGAGGAGAAAGTTTGTGAGCTTTTACGGTTAGCAGGTTTGGGTACGCTTGGGCGGGAAAAAATGAACACAGCCTTGCACGCGGTTCGCGAGTTGGTTCGTTCCGATGCCCTTACCGTAGGAGAATGTATCGTGGGCGTCGGCATGCATCCTTCGGATCAAGAACAGTTGCTTGATACGTATGAGCAAAAAGGCGGGGTATTTGTAGTCGTTCGGTCTTCATCCATTCTTGAAGACACCCATCAGGAAATGATGGCGGGGCGTTTCAAATCTTATCCTTACGTCAGAGGAAAAGAGCTTCTGCTTAATTCTATCCTTAAATGCTTAGCCTATTATTGGATTGAAATGAGAGAGGTCACCGACACACAGCCGGTTTTTGTTCATCGACAGATGGAAGCTGATGTGTCACTGGTCATTAATTCCATCAATATGGTGGAAGAAAAATGGGATGAAATAGTCATCAATTCAGCGAGGGGTGCCGGCGCTGGTTTGGTGGCGGGCATGGTGGATAGTGATCTTTACTTTGTTGATGCAAACCATTTTTCCGTTAAACGGGTTATTACCTCTACGAAGAGGACACGGTGCGCTTTTGATGATACAAATGGTTTTGGAGTAAAGACTGTAGCGATAGATGACCCGGCTGAGCAGGCGAAACCAACCCTTTCTGAGGAAGCGGTATCACGAATTGCACGGCTTGCAAAGGACATACAGGATTATTTTCGGTATCCCGTTGATATTGAAGCAGTAACAAAGGATGATATCGTTTATGTCGTACAGGTAAGGCCGATAGTTTTGCCGCCTCCGGTAACGGGGCTCAACAGGTAATGACCGGGAACGGTTTAAAGTGGAGAGGTATAGCAATGGCAGTTCGTTTGAAAAAATCAATACGTGAGGTAGCCTTCCTTGATCCTGCGAAAACATTTGAGGAAAAGAGGGTAACGTTTGAATTTCGTATCGATCCGCTCACGCGAAGGAGAGTCCGAATTATGAATTTAAAATTCAGGCTTCCTTTTCGGCCTGATTTTCAAGAGGTAGTTGCCACGTCGCTAAAGCGAAAATGCCCGTTTTGTGATGGGAATTTGGAGGCAATGACTCCCCGATTTACCCCACAATTTATACCAGAAGGAAGGTTGCACGTGGGAGAGGCGGTGGTTTTTCCTAACGCTATGCCCTACGATCAAAATAATGCGATTACGATCTTTTCAAAAAAACATTTTATCGGGTTATCCGAGTTTTCTCAAGAACTGATGGCAAACGGTTTCTTGGCATCCCAGCTTTTTCTCAAGAGAGTTTATAAAGCCAATGCAAAGAACAAATATTTTTCCATAAACTGGAACTATATGCCACCTTCGGGGGCAAGCTTGATCCATCCCCATATGCATCTAATGGCGGACAAGGAGCCTGCGGACTATCACAAACTTATGCTGAAGCGAGGGAAGCGGTTCCGGAAAAAATTTAACGTGAATTACTGGAAGGATCTGATTCGGGAGGAGAAAAACCGAGGGGAACGATTCCTTGGAGAAACAGGGATGGTCTCTTGGCTTCTTAACTTCGCCCCCATGGGGATGATGGGTGACATTATTGGTGTATTTGAGGAGAGTCTCTCCTTGTTAGATATCCCTGCTGAGAGATTCTGGGATCTTGCCGGTGGCCTGCAGAAGATATTCAAATACCTAGATTCCTCAAACATTTATAGCTTTAATTTGACTTTCTTTTCTGGGCTGCGTGAAAAGGACTACTTTTGGAATCATGTTCGCTTAATTCCCCGCTTTACAATTCCCCCGGTTGACACCAGCGACGTGGGATTTCCGTTTCTGCTCCACGATGAATCCCTTTCCATCGTCAAACCTGAAGATATCTGCACGGAGCTGCAACCGTTTTTAGCTTCGTAATGCGGTGGTGCGGTGAGGAAGGATCACCCTGATCCTGAGGGAAAACGGACAGCATAATCCGAAGACGGTTTAATGGACCATTTTTCATGGAACCCCTGGAGCGTGCTCAGGTCTAGTTCACTGCCTTGCTGACTGTTTGTGTCCGGGCTGGGAAATCAGTTCTATCCTTAGTTGCCGATAGAAACGCACCGCTCATATAAGGATTCCAGGGCCGGTTCGAAAGGTAGCCAAGGGTGATCAGCTTTTTCTAATCCTTATCTCTACTCTTCTGTTCTTTTGGCGCCCTTCTGGATTATCGGAGCCATCCGGATTCGAATTGGGGGCGATGGGTTTGGTTTCACCATACCCTTTTGTTTCCATTACTCGGGGATCGATCCCGGCACACTCTGCAAACCACGCTTTTACTGTTTCGGCGCGCTTTTCCGAAAGCCTTCGATTATAGTCTTCAGCCCCCTTAGTATCGGTATGACCCGAGATAATAACGTGCGGACTATTATATGCTTTGATGATTTCGCCGATTTTCCTTAAGGGCTCCATTGCCTCGGGCCGAATATTGCATTTGTCAAAGTCGAAAAGAACATCACCCCGAAGGTCGACATGGATTTCGGTTTCTGTCTCTTTAGCCCCCACATCCTTGAGTGCTGTTTTAATCTCCGTGGTTTGTGTTTCTATCGCTTTGGCGAGTCCGATAATGCGGACCATTCGGTAATTTATCGGTAAGGCTCCCCGTCCTGACCCAAGGGCCTGTAAGGCCTCCGTAGCTTTTTGCTGAGCTTCGGGCGGAATGGCTGATTCATCAACTTCAAAGGTATTTTCCTGACAGGGACAGGGAACAGGAAGAAAGAGATTTATCGCTAGTATAACCACTATTACTATTTGCCACACCTTCATAGTTAAATCCTATCTTGTCAATGCAATATCTTCAAAGGGGAAAATACCTTCAAGAGAGATGGTGACGGTCTCGGGGTTATCGGTTGGCTCGGGGAACTTTATCCAAAGACTTTTCGATTGTCCAGCGTGAATATCAAACCAGAATCTCCCCCCTCCTTGCGTATCGGATACCGGTCCGGCAATGTAAAGTCCATCCGAATCCTTAAGGGGGTAATACTTCTTTTGGTTTGTTGCATCCATAATAAAACATGAATCGTAGGGTATTTTTATTCCCTGGTTTTTAGAAGCGGTATTTCTGAATTTGATCTTTACGGTAATGATGTTGTTCTTGATTGTAAGACTCGTCAAATCTGCTTCAATACCATCCCAACTGCTGCTCTCCTGCGTCTGGATGACCTCTCCGGCAAAAACACTGACCACCGGGACAAAAGTGCTCAACATGACGAATAAGAGACCTGTTTTAAAATAGTGCATCATTTTTAAACTCCTTTTGTCGGCGAAATCTAATTGTGAATCAATTCAACTGTGGTTTAATAGAAGCATTCTGGTGCAGCCTATTTCCAGTGGCCCGGAATCCATCGTCCCCGTGGCCCATGGTGACCGGGTACCCACACCTTCCCCGGATCCGGCGGCTCCAGGCTTCTCCAATGTCCCGAGATCCACCCTCCGTCGGCGGCATAGTGCCCCGGTACCCAGGCTTTTCCGGGCGTTGCGGGGCCTTCATACCTCCAATGCCCGGGTATGGAAGCGCCGTGGGGTATTTCTGCGGTTCAACCCACACAAAGTTCGGGCCCGGCTTGGGAGGTCGTGCATGGCTGCAGGACCAAAACATCAGGGGGAGAAAGTTGATGCATGCGATAATAGCCAGAAGTCTCAATAGATTGTGCATTGTAGCGTCCTTTCCTATAGCTTGGTTTACTGTAACTGACCGGGTTGCACTCTCCCAAATCTCGGGTGAGAGCCATACATCGTTGGGAAGAGATCCCGTTGATGTGGTGAGAATGTCCAAGCAGATATCATGCCAAAATCGTTGACAGAAAAAGAATAAGAGTTTTAAATTGTTAAGCGTTTATTTTCTAGTGATTGCTTTACGGTGGGGAACTTTTTGACCCGGAAAGGTATAATATGCCGCTGCTTTGACTGGTCTGTTTCTTGTCCTTACCAGGGGGGGCAAATTTGGGGGGTATAAAAAAGACGAACAAAAATGACATAGTTCAACGTTAAAGGAGATGCTTGAAAATGCTCGGCACCAAGTCCAGGCCAAACAGGGTAGGGCGAGGCACCGCCTTATCGGCCTCTTTCCAAATAAACGCTGAGGAGAATAATCTTGCTTTTCAATTCCTGTTCTTCATGATGGACTCTTTTGCCCTCCAGGGCTCGTTCTTTCCAGTTAGTGCCAGTATCGACCTTCACTATCTTCCTGTTCCCACTGATCCCCCTCGCCTTCTTCTTCCAGCCACTCTTCTTCCCACTCTCCATCCCATTCTCCATCATCCTCGTCCCATTTCATAGCATGGATATTTCTGTCTCGTTGCGCCATATTTTTAACAAACCTCCCGCACGAACGGTGATAATTCATGTCAATGGCTTCCCCTTAAGGCTCGCCGCAGATAAAGCGGCTCTTAGACACCATAAAACCTTGCAGGTTCCGCTCTAAACCAGCGGAATCGGTAAAGGCCGCCTTTTAAGCCAATATATTATACCATATCCGTTCTGCAGGGAAAAATCCAAGAAATTCTACGAATCGGTAATTGGCGGGAGCCTTGCAGAGCTTGCTTTCCAAGATCGGTTTGATATGTGGGAAAAGGGAATTGGGTGCGTCGAACATTATTTTGCGAGAGCGGAACCAAACCGAGCAGTCTTTTATTACACATCCGCGTGGAATTTCGTCACCTGAGACAAAAGCAGGCTTTTCTTGGCTTGGTTCGTCTGATTACTGTTCTCTCGGCACGGGCGCTCCGGACCAGAACCTGCATTCTTGGTCAATAATTTTATTCAACTCGTCTGCGGCTTCTGGAAAATCAGAGTCCCGTTCACTCTCCTGTTGTTCCTGGGACAAGGCATCGAAAAGCCCCCGTATTTCGGTTTTAGTCAAGTCCTCTCCCAGGCTCAGCGCTATGTGCGAGATAAGCCCTGCGATAGCGTACTTGACGTTGCGAGGCGGGATCACCACTGGTAAGTCTGTGGCAATCCTGGTTGCCTCCGTGCACTC
>JAFGRE010000080.1 GCA_016935335.1 Deltaproteobacteria bacterium | reverse complement strand
GGTGCTTACATCTTCTGATTACAATAAATGCATTGCACCCTCATCTAACCAGTTAAAATTATTCAATTATTAACCGGACACTAGTGACGTTCCACCTGTGTTTTCCGGAGTTAGCGTCCCTTCATGTTCGATAAGCAGGCATGTCACCTCTGTAGTACAAATCGGGCGGTGTTCGGTACCTTTTGGAACAACACACATTTCGCCAGCATTTAACTCAACGGTTTTATTTTTGAATTCTAATTTCATTTTCCCTTCCACAATAAAAAAGACTTCATCCGAATCGGGATGAGTATGAAAATCAAGTATTCTATCCTTAACTCTAACCACCGTAAAATTGTGATTGTTCATTTTTGCTATGATTTCGTACTGATACAGGTTTGGTATTTGAGTTCCTTTTTCTTTTAGATTAATGACCTGCATTATGCTTTCCCTCCAAATAGTCATGTTTTCATAAAGACCGACGGCATGGGCGGTGTGGTCCTCGACGTCACAAGCACGTCGAGTTTCGATGCACGGTTATTCAAGATAACCCTTTACTCTGGACATTTCAGTGTTTGGGAATATGCCTATACCCTTTTTTTAATTGCCGAAGCCTAATTAGCGATAGAAACCCTATTTTCCTGGCGTAAGGTATCTCAAGATCGTTTCCAATGTCGCGGCGAAGAAGTTTTATAAAATCGCGACGTGATTCTATTCTGTGAAGAGTCCAGTGCGCCTTCTCGCCTCTGGTGGAGACCACCGGCTACCCGATTCTACTTCTCCATTTCGTATTTGCGCCGGAATTGCTCCGTAATCTGCCAAAGGTTTTTCGTCAGACATTCCCGCACCTTTTTCAGGATACCCGGGGCAACAGGACCGTAGTAGGCTTCAGCAATACCCCCGGTGATACAAGCCAGGGTGGTTGTGCGATATCTCTGCTGTTCGGACGGCCTCTTGGAGGACGGTGTCAAGGGTGTCAAAGGCAAAACCGACCGGGTTTACCCGCATGGCCGAGCCGTTGCCCCAGCTGTTATAGGGCTTGGGCGCGGTTGAACGGAGCCAATGAATGAACGACCCGCCGTAGCCGGCATGGGGATACTTCCTGCCGATTTCCCACACCGCCCTTAAGTAATTCCGGTCGTCTAATATGGCTTTTGCAATGGCAATGGTAAGGACCGTATCGTCCGTGAAGCGACACTGCGGGTGGAAGAGGGGAAAATCCTTTGTCTTGATGGGATGGTGTTCGTAAACCGACCCGATGATGTCACCTGCAATGGCTCCAATCATATTTCATGCCCTCTATATCGAACGGGCTGCTCAGGGGCGGTGCGTTTTTATACGCCGCCCCTTGCAGCTGCAAGTTCAGGGTTCATCCGTTTTGAAACAATACGTCTCTTTCCGGGAGGTGGTTCCGGATTCCAGGCGAGAATCGCTTTGGCCCTGGCTCCGCCAGCGGAGGTCCCGACTCTGAGGATATCATTGATTGCTTCTTGGTTGTCGTCGCCGGAGAAGACGCCGCCAACACTGGCGCGTTCGTCAAGGATCTGGTTTGCCAGGTCGACGAGGCTTGCGACCTCAACCGCACGATTGCTGGTTGGCGGTCCGAGGGTGGCGGGCTGGAACTCGAGGGCCCCCATGCCGCGACTGCCGACATAGCAGAGGCGCTCCACTGGGTGGAAACTCGCTGCGGTTCGTCCCTGTGAAGCAAGCCATGCGTCAATGATCGCATGACCATATTTGTCCGGAAGTGAGTCCGCAATCAATCCCGGCAATCCTTTGAAGGTGTTCCGTGCAAGCGCCGGGAATTCATAGGGGAACTCGCCAAGCGGCATCATGAGCGGTGCCAACTGAATACCGCTGGGCAGGAAGTCAGGTGCGTATTGGAAGACCCCGACCTCCCTGTCTTCAAGCCAAGTAACGGCACCGATCACACTGCCCCAGAGAACGACGCGTGCATCATTATTCATCATCGTCCTCGCCGTCACCCCACGACCAGGTTGGGCGTTCATCACCAGATTGAGTAGGGCGTGCGCGCTTACGCTCTCCTGCGCCAATGCCGACCCGTTCGATTGGTCTCACAGTCGGGTCCGGCAATAGGGCTTCAAGACTTTGTTGTATGCCAAGTGCCATCATAATCCGAATGAAGGTATCCACGGAAACACCTTGGCCCTTTTCGAGCCGACCGATGGTTCTTGGCGAGACGTCGGCTTCCTCAGCGAGTTGTGCCTGGGTGATGTTGCGGGAAAGCCTTATGCTTTCCAAGCGCTTGCAGAGGGCGGCTTCGATCTGATCGCTCGTTGCTACTGAAAATTCGATATTATAAGGCATTTATTGCCTATAATCCCCCATAAGTTGTTTAAATTAGCAATATGTTGCCATTTATTTTAATTATAGCCAATTTATCGGCAAGATATTACTGATTCTACCATATCGGTATGATCGCTTATGAAACGATCTGGCTTCAGGTTGAGTTGGAGGAAGTCTCGACCCATTTCTGATTTTGATTTTCGAACAGTCGACCGTAATTCATTCCTCATGAGATTTCCTTTCGTGTCGTTCGCCATCGGGTAGCCACTCAAAATCCTGAGCTGCTTCGTTCCAGAAAATAGCACGGGTAGGGCCGGAGTCGGAATTCCACCCATTATTCAGTGCCCATCTTACGGCTTTCGCAACCGTTGCCGGGCGCATCTCAAATTCCCAGGGGTACGGGTCTATGTATAATACAAACCGCTTTCCTGCTTGACCGATTGTGAAGACATCCGTACTGCAAAGAGGGCAATGCGCATCGTAGTGCCACAGATATTCCTCACCATCTATTACAAGTTTCCGGGTTCCCTTCTTTGGCCATGCCATTTTTCGTATCCATTTTTTGATTTTCGCTGAGACGCCGAAAATCAAAAATCAACTGGCCCTCCGGGCAGAACTACTGACGGTCAATAGTATGTCAATTTAAGTATTTGGAAATACACGTAAACTTTCCAATCAGAACCCGTTTTTGTTCGCTCCAGACGATAGCCTTTTATGTTTTCCGGCGTCTCATCGGAAAACAGAAAGAAAAATGAACTCCGCGTTCTTTGCGCCTTTGCGGTGATTATTTATTTCAACAGTTAGAAGATTATGTCTACATATCTATTGTCGCATCAGTAACCGCGGATAAGGTAATTGTCTGATTTCATCTCATTAGTTTCCTTTGGATCGGTGAAGCAGGACCGAACGATCCTACTGGTCTTATGATATAATCACCCCCCAAATACGTATTTGGGAGGTGAAATGAATGCCAAGAGTCGCATTGAATCTTGTAAATCAAGATAGTTTGCTTGAATTTTTTTGGTCCGACGCAACTTCATCGGTTTTTCTTTGCGGTCCCTCAGGGTGCAAGAAACACTCTCTCCCACCTGCCGTCTTTACGAACATAGCATTCCCTTTGGTGAATCCAGTTGAACCTTCCCTCCCAGAATTCTATTTTTTCAGGGACCAGGTAATACCCGCCCCAGGAGTCCGGACAGGGGATGGGTTTTCCATTGTATCTGCGTTTGATCTGATTCACCTTTTCCACCAGTTCTTCTCTCCCCTGGATGATACTGCTCTGCGGAGCTGCGGCCGAGGCGGCCTGGTTTTCCCGCCTTCGAGCCTTCCAGTCGGCTTCCGCCTCTTCACGGGAGAGCTTCAGGGACTTGCCATCGATGCGGATCTGCCGCGGGGGAAAATGCCAGTAGAAAACCAGGACCGCCGACGGATTAGCGGCCAGCTCCTTTCCCTTTTTGCTTTCAAAGTCTGTGTAAAAGGAAAACCCGCCGTGAACAAGGCCCTTGAATAGAACTGATCTGGCGGCCGGTTTGTTTTCAGGTGTTACGGTTGCCAGGGTGGCAATGTCGGGCCGAAGGAGGCTTGACCAGGGAAGGACCGCCGTAAGCAGCCGCCTGATTACTTGGAGCCCGCTTGAGATCACCCGGTTTTTAGGAAACAGTCTTCCCGTGCCCGTTTGAGCCTCCTCATACCACTTGAGGAATAGTGTTATGGGATCCGGCGTTGCGGAATCATTCCTTTTCACATTGACCTCGGTGGAATCTGTTGGTGAACATTTACGGCGCTATGATAGTTGCTAACGCTCAGCATAACCGGCTGGCAAAGGAGCTCAGCGGAATTGCCAGTCCGAGTTAATGCCGTTGTTCAGCGATGTATTTGATTTTTTAAAACGAAAAATTGAATAAATCCATCCCCCTGTCACTTGTCAGTTACTTTTTAACCACCAATTCCACACGCCGATTCTGAGCCTTTCCCGTTGCGGTTGTATTCGGAGCGGCTGGTTTCGATTCGCCATAGCCTTTTGTAGAGAGTCGAGAAGAAGAGATACCTGCGGAAACCAGATAGGCCTTTACCGATTCCGCACGCCTCTGGGAAAGTGTTTGATTGTGTTGGGTCTCTCCGTCCGAATCGGTATGCCCTTCAATAATCAACTGCATGGCCTTTTCAGACTGGAGCATGGCAACGATTTTATCCAGTGTCGGCTTGGATTCATCCCGAATAATATCTGAATCAACATC
>JAFGRE010000079.1 GCA_016935335.1 Deltaproteobacteria bacterium | reverse complement strand
CTCCATAGCCCAGTGGGTAATAATATCAATAACATCCTCATCAAAAAAGAACCCGTATCGGTTTACAAACTCCTCTTTTCGTTGGTAAAGATAATCCTTTAAGGCCAACGCTTCAACCTCGGCAAGTTTTTCGTATTTTTCTTTTTGCTCCCGCTCGTCCGGAACTCTAAGGAGTTTTTCAAGCTCAGCGTAAGGGTTGTTCACCATTTTAGGGGTAATGGTCAGCCGGCTGATAGTGGTGGACGGCAGTCTCTTCTCAAACGGAATCGTGACCCTTTCCAGAGCACTCACCAACCCGCGCGCTCCGGTTCTTTCTCGAAAAGCATCCCCTGCTATCTTTTCCAGCGCTTCATTTTCAAACTGAATGTTGATATCGTATGACTTAAAATCCTTCTTTTTCCCTCTTATGATGGGGTTGTTTCTGTTGGCAAGAATTGCGTATAAGTCAGAAGCATCCAGCTGGTCAAAGACCGCGACAACCGGAAGGCGACCGATAAATTCAGATTCAAAACCGTAACTAATCAAATCCTCTGCTTTGACATATGACAACAAATCACCGGTATCATTCCTGGAGTGAATTTCCGCACCGAATCCCATCCCTTGACGATTAAGGCGTTTCTTTATTATATCCTCCAGGCCGTTGAATGCTCCACTCATGATAAAAAGTATATTTCTGGTGCTAATTCTCCGCCTCTCTCGTTTGCCGGTTTTGCGGTAATGATCCAATGCTTCCATTTGCGACACAATATCGTGAGGAACCTTAAGTTCAACTTCTGTTTCTTCCATCGGCTTGAGCAAGCCTCTTTGTACCCCTGCTCGGGAGACATCGGGGCCGAGGAAATTTTGACTCGATGCTATCTTATCGACTTCATCCAGGTAAATAATGCCATACTGGGCAAGTTCGATGTCACCATCAGCTTCGGAGACCAAATCGCGCACCAGATCTTCAATATCACCACCAACGTACCCGGTTTCACTGAACTTGGTGGCGTCACCTTTCACAAAAGGCACACCGATTTTGTCGGCAATGAGCTTGACAAGGTATGTTTTTCCAACGCCGGTAGGGCCGATCATGATAATGTTGTTCTTCACATACCCCACGTGGCTCAGGTCAGAATACCGTTGGGTGCGTTCAAAGTACTTAATGCGATTGTAGTGGGTGCAAATTTTGGTAGCCAAAATCTCCTTGGCTTTTCGTTGCTTGATGATATATTCGTCTAAGTAGGCTTCGAGTTCTTCCGGTTTTAAGTCAAAACTTAACCGGGCACCACCTGATTTCTTGCCCTCTTCCGATTCACCATCCGGGAGTGAAAGATCAGGTTGCGGGAAAAGTCCTGAAGATACTCCCAGCTTGATACGCTTTCCGTACTTTTTGGCAAGGTAATCGTTCAGCTCTTTTTCCAACTCTCTGGGACCAGGGATTCTGTCGCTATTCTTGTCCATGAGGAGACTCAGTTTGTTGCTTAGATTTATACATTAAGCGCATGACACAATAAAGATAAATACAAAACGACCAAAGTCAACCCACTGTCCATCCACGTGCGAGGATGAACGTTTTTTTATCGGTTGCGCTTTTTCAATATGCCAACGATCATGCTTCAACATTCAAAGGATTTTAATATATCAGGGAGAGCGTGAGATGAGAAGGATAGTCATAACTATAATCGCAGCTCTTATCTTTCTGGCGATCGTCTGGCTCGGACGCCACCTCTTTTACCCGATAATACCCGAAAAACTGGTTGCCTATCCCCTGGCTTCCGTTTCCAGAGAATTGTTGCCTCGCTTTTCCGATGATCTTGATGGTGCGCACCTGCACGAAGCCCTCAGCCTTCATATCGAACAATTAAGAACCCGGGACCTCGACCAACTTGTCAATTTCGGAGAAATGCAGATCCCCCGCCGGAGACTCCTTGCAACGTTAGAATTGTTCTGCCATCTCCTCACGACCAAGGGGATATCTTCTCTGGAAAAGGAAATTCCGCGATATTTCATTGTATGGCAGGCGGCCGGAGCCAACCGAAAAGGTGATGTTCTTTTCACCGGCTACTATCAACCAGTGTTGGATGCTCGTCTTTCTCCGGAGGGTGAGTACCGGTATCCCCTTTACCGGCCACCGGATGATCTTCAGGTCATCGACCTGGGGGAGATTAACCCTTTGCTTGCCGGGGAAAAGGTTGGTCTTCGAGTGGAAAAGGGAGTTATACAACCGTACTATGATCGCAGAGCTATCGACGATGATAAGGCACTGGTGGGAAGGGGGTTGGAACTGGTTTTTCTCAAAGATTTTTTGGATCGGTACATGCTCCACGTTCAAGGATCAGGGGTGATGAAGGTAGAGGACGGGCGTCAGATCAAGGTGGGCTTTGCTGCAAGCAACTATTTCCCTTACACCTCCTTGGGAAAGTTGTTAGTTGCTGACGGGTTAATGGCTAAAGAAGCCGTTTCTCTGCGGGCTATACGAGAATACTGCCAGAAACATCCTGAAGTTATAGAACGTTACCTTAATAAAAATCGTCGATACATCTTTTTTGAGGAGTTTACGGGAGAAACGGCCGGTTCCGAGGGCGTTCCATTGACACCCGGCCGATCCATCGCCACCGACAAAACGGTTTTCCCCGGAGGTGGCCTTGCCTACATATCATTCGAGAGGAAGGTTAGAAATGTTCGGGGCGACATTGTTCAAAAACACCCTATAAATCGCTTTATGATAGATCAGGACACCGGCGCCGCAATGAAAGGCCCGGGAAGAGCGGACATATTCTGGGGAACGGGAGATGATGCAGGGAAAGCCGCCGGCAGCATAAAAGAAACCGGTGCGTTATATTATCTTCTCATCAAAGAAGGTAGCAAGAAGACACCACCTGTGGAGGTGGAATAATATCTGGAGTGTTGTTAGTCGATTATAGAGCCTTGCGGAATGACGACGATACCTGATTTGGTGACGGTAAACCTTTTTTCGTCCTCCTCGAGATCATACCCGATTGTATAATCATCGGGGACCGTGACATCTTCATCGATTATGGCTCTCCGAATGCGGACATTGCTGCCTATGGTAACACCTTTCAGGAGGATCGAGTCATCAACCTCTGAATTTCTCTGAACGGTAACAAAGGGTGAGAGGATCGAACGCCTGACACGACCGCCAAAAATGACGCACCCATTCGGGATCAGGCAATCAACAATGAATTCTGATTGAACTCCGTACTCATTTCCCGAAAAAATGAACTTTGCCGGTGGGGCTTGTTCATGGTAGGTGCGTATGGGCCATTCATCATCGTAGAGGTTAAAGACCGGATTTTGCTCGAGAAGCTCCATATTGGCTTCATAATAACTCTCAAGGCTTCCCACATCCCGCCAGTAGGTGTCTATTCCTTTCTCTTCTTCCTGGAGATTATAGGCGAACACCTTTCTTTTGGTAAGCATATGAGGAATGATGTTTCTGCCGAAATCGTGCTGAGTATCGCGCTTGGCATCATAAACGATTTCCCGCACCAACACGTCGGTTTTGAAGATGTAAATACCCATCGAGGATAATGCCTTGGCGGGGTTCGCCGGGAGAGGCGTCGGATGGGCGGGTTTTTCTTCGAAACCTATGATCCGGCTGGCGTCGTTTATTTCCATCACCCCCATCTGACGGCATTTTTCGATATCCAATTCCATACAGGCTGCCGTTAAATCTGCGCCTTTTGCAAGGTGGAAATCCAGCATCGCCTGGTAGTCCATCTTGTAGATATGATCGCCGGACAGCACAAGAACATGGTCCGGTCGCTCTCGCTCCAAAATATTCAGATTCTGGTAGATCGAGTCGGCGGTTCCTCGATACCACCAATCAATATTCATCTTCTGGGGGGGAATGTTATCGATAAACTCTCCCAGTTCATGGTGAAAAAGATTCCATCCCGAGTGAATATGTTTATCGAGAGAGGCGTTGCTGTATTGGGTCAGGAGGTGAATGCGACGAATGCCGGAGTTGATGCAATTGGAAAGAGTAAAATCTATAACCTTATAAATCCCTCCAAAAGTTACGGCGGGCTTGGCCTTCTCCTTGGTAAGCGGATAAAGTCGTTCTCCTCTCCCCCCTGCCATTATCATGGTGAGCAATTTTTTTTCCATAAGCGCGGCACCACCGATCTACTTTTTCGGTTGGGAAAGCACTTCTCTTATTTTGTCTTTCAATTCCTGGAGATTGGATGACTTAACCACGTAGGCATCGGCAACCCACGTCATAAAGCTGTCTTTAAAGTGAGGATAGGCTGAGTTGATAATGATCGGGATATTTTTTTTCATTCCCACAATTTTCTGCATCGCTTCGATGCCGTCCATTCCAGGCATTTTTATGTCCAAGACAATAAGGTCCAAAGGTTCATCTTCGACAATATCGAGTGCCTCTTGCGCATTGGAAGCGGTGACAACCGTAAATCCGTCGTCCTCTAAGTCGGTTTTATAGAGAAGGCGGATAGGCTCTTCATCGTCCACGATCAGAATTCTCGCCGGTGAGTGATTCAGACTTGGTTCCATAACATTCCTGAACATTCTATTTATTTCCCCGGCTACAAAACTATCAAGAATTCACAAAAAATCCAAGGCTTTTTTTTGAACCCACCGGTCAATGAAACACTTTATTCTCGTTCTGTTTGACTTTTGGTGGTATTACTTTTACATTTTTAATACCGGTTCTTTTCGGATAAAGGAGAATCAATCGCCGCCATGGGTTATAAACACTTCAAAACCGCCCTAAACGAATGTTCCCGGCGGGAGTTTATTAAACGACTGGCTGAGGGGACAGGTGCTTGCGCAGCCATTATGACCTTATATCCAATGGGTGCGGACGGACAACAGCTCGCCTCCGGAAAGGGAGCGACGGTAGGTGCTTCCGATCTCAAAGAAGTCATGTTTTATAGGAGGCTGGCCGCAAACCGGATTATCTGCGAAATTTGCCCCCGCGAATGCGAAGTCGAAGAAGGTGAACGAGGTTACTGCGGTAACAAGGAAAATCAGGGCGGTCGCTACTATACCTTGGTTTACGGAAAAGTCTGCGCTGCACACATCGATCCGATCGAAAAGAAACCCCTTTTCCATTATCTCCCCGGCACGCCGGCGTTTTCCCTTGCCGCAGCAGGTTGTAACCTGCAGTGTAAATTCTGCCAGAACTGGAGAATAGCCCAATTTCGTCCCGAAGAGGTAAATCACCAGGATCTTTTTCCTGAGCAGGCCGTTACCCTTAGTCGACAAAACCGGTGCCCCACCATTGCATTTACCTATACTGAACCTACTACGCTTTACTCGTACATGTTTGACGTGGCGAAACGGGCTCGCGAGGCAAAAATCGGCACGGTCATGATTTCCAATGGATTCATAAACGAACGACCGCTCCGCGAGCTGTGTAAACAGATCACGGGGGTCAAAATAGACCTCAAGTCTTTCAGCGACAAATTCTACCGAGATTACTGTTCGGGCGAACTTGAACCGGTTTTGGCGACGTTGCGGCGGCTTAAGGAAATTGGAATATGGTTCGAAATCGTGAACCTGATAATACCAACCTTAAACGACGATCCGGGAGAAATCCAAGATATGTGCAAATGGATCAAGGCCGAGCTGGGACCTCACGTACCGGTCCATTTCACCCGGTTTCATCCCATGTATCAAATTAAGAACCTCCCCCCCACGCCGGTTAAAACGTTGGAGAGCGCGCGCGAGGCAGCTCTCCGGTCCGGCCTTCATTACCCTTACATCGGGAATATTCCCGGCCACGAAGGCGAAAATACCTATTGCCCATCCTGCAAAAAACTCCTGATCAGGCGGGTGGGGTTTGCAGTTGTGGAGAACACTATTCAGGACGGCATGTGTCGGTATTGCAGGAGCCCTCTTCCCGGCGTCTGGAGTCCGGAGCACTTGAACCTCTGAGATGCGTTGACAAGTCTCCCTGCCATAAGCCGGCTACAAGGGTCCTCAGCCAAGCATATGTTAAGGGCCATTAAATTATTCCATGACACAGATATTGTTGCGTCGTATGAACAGCCTCATCTTCTGGCCAATTTTGTAGTCGATCTTCCGGTACACGTAATTCGGGACCTCCGCCACAAAACACACGTGACGATGGACCTCGTCAAATTCCATTGTGTGACTGGACCCTTTTTCAACCACTCTTCGCAGGGCAACTGTCAGAATGTTTTCATTCTGAATGGACTCGGGTATCGGTCGATAGTCTTTAATAATCATCACCTCTTCCGCTCGAACTCCGAAAAAAACGTGCTCTTTGGAAACCTCTCTGTCATATCGAGCCGTAAACGTCATCCCTGCATGGTCAAGGCGCACTTCCCTCCTCTCTCTATCCATGCCCACAACGGTTCCCGGAAAAATATTCTCCATCCCGGTGAAAAGCGCCAACTTTTTTGTCTCGGGAAAGAAGTAAACCCGGTTACGTTTTCCTGTCTGAACGATGGCGCCCTCCATCATAACCGAAATGACGTCGGCGAGAATAAACGCTTCTTCTTGATTATGGGTAACGTGAAGGATGGTCACCTCGAAATGAGTGTGAATCTCCTGGAGTATCTTCTGTAGCTGCCTTCGAATAGGGGGATCGAGGCTGGACATGGGTTCATCAAGAAGCAGGATTTTTGGCCTGGTAATGAGCGCCCTCGCCAGTGCAATCCGCTGTTTTTCACCCCCGCTGAGCGTCCGGGGAAAGGCGGTCAGCCGGTGCCCGATTTCGAGAACCTTTATCAACTCATCGAGTAACGGCTGATAAATTCCCTGTGCTATTCCCCTTAATCTTACACCGAAAAGAATGTTGTCTAATACGGTCAAATGGGGAAAGAGCGCTAAATCCTGAGGAACGAAAGCGACCTGCCTCGCCTCCGGCGGCAATAGAGAGACATCCTTGCCGTCAACAACGATTTTTCCGGCATGCTGTTTGAAGAGCCCGGCGATGGTTTCCAATACTATCGTTTTCCCCACACCGCTGGGTCCCAGCAAAACGTAATACTCCCCCGTCCTGACCTCAAGGTTAATACCTTCGAAATGGAACCCTTTTAGCCTGATGTCGAGGTTTTCCACCGCGATCAAAACAGCACCTTTCCCCCTGAAATCATCCGAATGATAACCAAGCCGCTCAAAGCCGTCAGGATAAGAATGGCCACCATAGTCAAGGCGCGATCCACGTCTGCCGAGGCAAAGCTCAAATAGACGGCAGTTGGAATTGTCTCGGTTTTCATTTCCGCAGCGCCTACCAGCGTAATCGTGGCTCCGAATTCTCCGATGGCCCGCGCCCAGGCGATTATTCCCGCCGCCAAAATTCCGTTTTTCGACAGCGGTAGCGTCACTTTGCAGAACGATTGAAACGGCGAACATCCCAGAGTTCGCGCCACCTCCTCATACCGGGACGGAATCTGGTCAAAGGTGGCCTTCAAAAGCCGAATAGAAAGCCCGGTAACAACCGTGAACTGAGCAACGATAATGCCGGGGAGCGCAAAGACGACCGGAAAAAGGAAGCCCTGCACCCTGATGCCAACGGGGCTGCTGAATAAAACCAAAAGTAGCGCGCCGAGAGCTACCGGCGACACAAATACCGGAATGTCGAGCAAGGCGTCAATAAACACTTTTCCGAAAAATTCATTCCGTGAAAGAAAATAGCTGGCCGGGACTGAAAAAAACAGTGCGAGCACAGTGGCGATCGTCGCAGAAATAACGCTTACCATAATAGCGTGACTGACTGCCGGCGTTCGAACCAGGGTCAAAAGCGACGTCGGGTTATACCGCACGTAGGTATAACAAAGGAGGATGAGGTAAAACCCCACCAGCAATACCAATGTAAAGGCCACAAGAATATAGAAGATTGATTTCTTCCCGGCAATATTCATTGTTACCATCCTTGGGGAAGTGAATACTCACCGCTGATGGCCGCATGGGGCGCATACTTGCGAGCCTCCTGTTCATTGGTGATATACCCCCATTTTTCAAAAATTTTTCTGCTTTGCGAGGAAATTATGAATTCCGCGTAGTGAACGGCACGGTCTTTATTGGCCGAGAACCGGGAGACGGCAATGGGAATATAGCAGATTCGAGGAATCTCTTCGGCTTGAAGCAATACCGTTTCAATCCGGTCGGGATTCCAGTATTGAAAAACTCGCCACCCCATAACCACGTCAACTCCACCGATAGCAATGGTATTCGCTGTTCGGGCGCAGCTTTCCGTATAACTTTTGATCTTCGGTTGAATAGGGGAGGAGAGATTGTTGGTTTCGAATATCTCAACCGCATACAGTCCGACGCATACGACCCGGGGGTTGGCAATCACCAGATCAATATCATCACGGATCAGGTCCTTGAGAGAGGTGATATTTTTGGGATTGCCTTTCTGAACATTGATCGCCGGAATTAAATAGGCTACGATTTTAATGGAATCGGGATCGATGACCTGCTCCCGTTTGGCTTTCTCCATGAAATCAGGAGAACCGGGAAGATAAATATCCCCTTGGCCCGCGAGTTTCATTTGGGAAAGCATAGTGCCTGATCCACCGTAATGGGCTATAACCTCAATACCGTAGAGTTCGGTATAGAGTCTGTTGATCTCTTCCAATGCGGGCTTGGTGGCGGAGCCGATAAAGGCGGTGATTGTCTCCGTTGATCCCAACGTAGGGAAAAACAGGTAAATGACGAAGACGAAACAGAGCAACAAGCCAAACCGGTATTTTTTCATCACTAATTCCTCCGTAGTACGCGCGTTTGTCCTTCCCGGCAGGGTGGGTCTAAATCTACTGATCATTCATACTCAGACGGACATCATCCCCGTTATTCGAGACCTATCATTTTAAAGGTTTGGACAGAAATGATATAACGATTTTTTCATTTTGCAACTATTATTTTTTAGGGCACCACGCGAATAACGGATCGCCCTTAGTACACTTCACCCCCACCAACACAGCAACGCCTTCGGAGAAGAGAACAAAAAATAAATATACACGAAATAAAATTGAGCGTTGCGATAAACAACGAGGAGAGGTGAATTCCCAAAAGCGGAACGAGGACAGTCCCGGTAAATGCCGCTCCAAGGGAAGCCCCCAAGTGATCACCCGCATCGACCAGACCTGCAGCGCGGCCGAGTGTAATTTTCTCGTCTATCAAAATTTTCCCGACCAGCGGAAATTCCGTGCCGGTCAAAACGCCGGACACCAGAACCAATGCCATAAGGAATCCTTCGCCGGCGAAAGAGGTTCCCGTTCCTGACACGCCGAATATGGCGATAAGAAGGCAAGGAAGCGTCATCGAGAAAACCGCGATTGCCATTTCTATCCCCAAAAGCACTGTTTGTCCCGCTTTAGGGAACCGATCCATCAAACGGTTCATGCCGTACGCTCCCACCGCCAGCCCGGCCATGAAAAGCGCCACGATGAGGCCGATTTTCTGATACAGATAGCCATACATGTTCTGGTAGGAAAATATAAGAATGATTTCCAATCCCATTCCGGCGAACCCGGTGGAAAAAACCGCATACAGGCTGTTAAAACGTGTCTCTGAGGCTGATCGATACGGTTTGAGGGAAAGGTAGAGAAGACGGATGATAAGAAGGATCCCCAACGGAAGAAAAAAACATCTCCAGGAAAGCCCGCCAAGGACGTCAAAGAAGGTGCGTTGTTTCCCTCCTGAAAAGATGTCCCAGAGGACAAGGTTATAAAAATAGCTGATCGGTCGGGTATCCGTATTGAGATAGGGCACCGGAAAATCCCTCAAGGCACGGTTTATAAACGCCACTCGTTCAGGGGGAAGGAGGAAGCGAAAGCTATATTCGGAAAAATAAGGGGTGTCAATAGTGCGTGATTTGTAGCGCTCGGCGAGAACAGTCGAATCCGGTATGGCGACATGCGAACTCCGGCTGGCGAAGAAATAGTTGGATTCGCCGGGAGTGACCAGCACGGACGGGAATACCGTTGCGAGGGCATGGTAGATCGATCCGGTATGGTGTCCTATTTCCGGTCCGATATAGTTTTCCGCGGAACTTGCATCCGTCACCGTGAGTCCACCGGGTTTTAGTATCCGGCGAATTTCCTTGTAAAAATCCACTGTATAATAACGGTTGAGCAGCGCAGTGGATGGGTCCGGCAGGTTGATGATAATGAGGTCATACGGCACGGAACATGTCTTAACATAAAAGCGACCGTCGCTTACAAAGACTTTTACCCGCGAGTCGTTAAGGGCGTTGTTGTCTTCCGGAGAGAGGTAATCACGGGCGGTCTCAAGCAGTTTCGCATCCAGTTCCACGCAATGAACTCTTTTCACCGGATGTTTTAATATTTCCGGAAGGAGTCCCCCGAATCCACCCCCTATAAGGAGAATATCGTCAGGCTGCGGGTGTTGAGAGAGAATAAAGTGAGCTTTCATCGCTGACTGATAAGGATCCGGAAATGACGCCAGATGTTGACCATTCCCATACATACTGTACTGGTCGGCAAGTTTACCCACCACAATGTTCTGATAAGGAGAATCGGTGGAAACAAGCATCTCAATGTGCGGATTGATGCTGTGCCAGCGCTGGCATAATGTTTTATTTTCCATCATGGTCCAGAATCGCACCGCGCTCAGACCCGCCAATGCAAGAAATAACGCCATCCACAAAAGAAAAAAGACCCGACGCCTCAGCGGGATCTTTATTTCGCAGGTTAGCACTCCCGCATTGATGAAAACCCCCACCATGAGAACGGCAATAATCTGATATGGGGTAAAATTAAGAATAAGATAAAAGACGAGAACGCCTCCGCCCAGCATACTTCCGAGAGATTCCCATAGATAGACCTGCCCGATGCCGTGCGCTGGCTTTATGCCTGATGAAGGGAATATACTGACGGCAAAGGGAAAAATGAAACCGATAACAAAGGCGAAGGGCATCACCACCACAAAAACGGAAAAAACCAGAGAAAAGAACGGAACATATTCACCGGGGGAAACATGAAGAAAGAAACGAAGGTTTCGAGTCAGGGCGATCTGCAGATGGGGAAGTGCCATAAGAAGATACTGCCAAACGAGAAACAACGACAGAGGATGCCGGACGCGGGAGACAACCTTTGCCCCCGACAAGGCCCCTAAAAAAATCGCCAGCAACCATGCCGAGAAGATTATCCCCATAGAAAGTTCATTTCCGAATAAAATGACCATAAACTCGCGGATAAGCAGGATCTGGATGCTGATGGAGTAAGCGCCCAAAAGAAAGTAAGCTATGAGGTATGGAATTGTATGCACTATTCTCACCCGGGTGTTGTGCCGGAGATGTCTGAATCGGAGAAAGAATTTCCGCCTTAAAGGTTGTATTCTTCCCCGAGTTATGTTAGCAAAAGGCAGGATAAAAGTTTACCAGAAAAATCCGGATATCCTGCAGTATTGAGAGGACCGGTTGTAGTCTGGACGCCATTAACACCGGAGACCCGCCCGTGAAAAAAATTTTTGTCAACGAAATCAGGAAGAACAGCCGCGTGGAGAGTATTTTCCTCGTAAAGGAAAAGCACATGGGGGTCACAAAAAATGGAATACCCTATTTGAGCCTGCGGTTAATGGATCGCAGCGGAGATATTAATGCGCGCGTATGGGATCAGGCTGAGGAGCTTGATCGTCTCTTTGTCAAGAACGATTTTGTTGAGATTACGGGCCGTTCATCGATCTATCAGGGGGGAATGCAGTTGACGATTACCGGTCTATGGAAATGTCCTGAGGAGTCGGTTGATCTAAGGGACTTTTTGCCCTCGTCCTCTGTTCCGCCGGAAGAGATGTTGCAGGAATTACAATCCATGATTAGCTATATCCGGGACGAGTATTTGAAGAAGATGCTTGACCTATTTGTGCATGATGAAGAGTTTATGACAAAATTCTCCTCGGCTCCGGCTGCCAAGGCACTTCACCACGTCTACTTGGGCGGGTTGTTGGAGCACTCCCTTTCGGTGGCCCGTCTGGCCCGAATGGCAGCAGATAACTACGAGGGTATCAATCGAGATCTTCTGGTTGCCGCCGCGCTCTTACACGATATCGGAAAGGTTTATGAATTATCGTACGGCAAGGTTTTCGATTATACGGACAGAGGGCGTCTTATCGGCCACATAACCATCGGTGCCGATATGGTTGACGAAAAGATCGCCATGATTCCAGGCTTTCCCGCTGAATTGCAGCTTCTGCTGAAGCACATGATCTTGAGTCACCACGGGGCCTATGAATATGGCTCCCCGAAGCGCCCGAAAACAATCGAAGCTCTCGTCCTCTATTATATGGATGACCTTGACGCCAAAATCAATGGATTTCAACAGGCCTTGTTCCAAGAAAACGAGGAGATGTCGCAGTGGACCAAGTACCATAAGCTCTTCGATCGGTATCTGTACAAGCAGACGTATCGGTGGTCGGAAGATGAAGGAGACACGTCATCACCGGCGCCGTTTGAGGACGAAGACGAGCCTGATCAAAGACCGAAACCGGAACGATGAAGAGCAAACCGAACGTTGCGAGGGAGAAAGGGATGTTTATCAGACAGTTCGAGGTCACTGCATTCAGTGTCTTTTGTTACCTGGTAGGATGTAAGGAGACTAAAGAAGCCGTGGTCATCGATCCGGCCGGGGATGCGGAGTATATCTTAAAAGAGGCCGCGCAAGCTGGGTACCGCATCACCAAGATCATTAATACCCATGCCCATGTGGATCATATCATGGGCAATGCGGCAATGAAGGAAATGACTCAGGCCCCGATTATTATTCATCAAGAGGATGCGGAGACCATGGTCTCTATTCATCCCTACAAGTTGCAGATGTTTAATGCGCAGCCCTCACCTCCTCCGGATATCACCGTGAAGGACGGGGACACCGTTTCATTCGGGAACCGTGAACTCCTGATTATGCACACACCGGGCCATAGTCCGGGGGGGATTTGTCTGTATCTACCGGGGCATGTTTTTACAGGGGATACACTCTTTGTTGGCGGCGTGGGAAGAACTGATCTAGCGGGAGCATCCTGGGAGCAGCTTCTTCAGTCGATTACTAAGAAGCTTTTCTCGTTACCGGACGCGACGGTTGTCTTTCCCGGGCATAATTACGGCTTCCGACCTACGTCGACCGTGGGAGAGGAAAAACGAACTAATCCCTTTCTCCAGGGAATAGCATAGCCTTGAGATGCCCGTATGGGTGCGGGGAATCTGAGTGAGGTTCTCCGGGCGGTAACGGTGAAATCGAATGACTGTTCAATGGCTCCGCAGATCCGTCATCTTCCTCCCTGGAAGGTAACCCGTAACGAGGCGGTTGCTATTCAAGAGAAGCTCCTCCCTCTCCTGCTGGTGCAAACTCTGCACGTGCCAGCGCGTTTGGTGGCAGGAGTCGATGTTGCCTATTCAAAAATGGTCCGATGCCTTTATGGTGCCATTGTGGTTCTGCAGTGCTGCGGGGATTATCGACTTCCAGAACCAGTTTGGCAGGCACACCTTCTGGCCACGCGGCTACGGGATCAGAAATTAAAGGATTAAAGAGTAGCTATGAAAAAGTCCAATCACAAAAGGAACAAAAGAATGAGGATACACGTGCCATTACCTATCATCATATGTCTAACGGTGATGCTTATCACGGGGAGTGCGGTTGCGGGTTCAAATGAGGATAATTTTTCCATAAATGCCAAAGCGGCTGCTCTGTTTGAAGTTGCTTCCGAACAGTTCCTTTTGGAACAGAATGCCGATGAGAAGATAGCCCCTGCCAGTTTCACCAAGGTAATGACGCTTTTTTTAGTGGAGGATTTCTTGCGAGACGGCGTGATCAGTCTTGCCGACGAAGTCCCTGTGAGCAAGAAGGCCTGGAGGACCGCCGGCAGCAAGATGTTTATCGAGGTTGATACCCGCGTACGTCTGGAGGACTTGCTGAAAGGCATTGCCGTGGTCTCCGGAAATGATGCCTGTGTTGCCGTGGCGGAGCATTTGGTGGGAAAAGAGGAGGCCTTTGTCGAGCAGATGAACAAAAAGGCCATCGCCCTGGGCCTCACTAATACAAAGTTCCAAACTCCTCATGGATTGCCGGCTGATGATGGAGACCAGTATACCACGGCGCGGGATATGACAGTGCTTGCCCATCACTACATAAGCGAGTATCCCCATGTTCTTGATATTCACTCTCTTCGAGAGTTCACTTACAACAACATTACCCAGCCCAATAGAAATCGATTATTGTGGCGTGATGCAGGAGTAGACGGGCTCAAAACCGGCCATATTGAAACCGCCGGCTACCATCTTGTAGCCACTGCCGAGCAGGAAGGAAGGCGGTTGATTGCGGTGGTGATGGGGGCGGAGAGCTGGGACGATCGCGAGAATGAAGCTCTCAAGCTGCTGAACTTCGGCTTTCGATCTTTTGTCATCAAAGATATTATCCAGAAGAGCGCTACCGTCAAGGCCGTCCCTGTCAAAGGGGGAAAGTATAATACAATCGAACTCGTAGCTGAAGACGGAATCACAGTCAGTGTCTTGCGGAATGATGCCGAAAGCTTAACGGTAACAGAGAATATCCCCACGCCGATTGTAGCGCCGGTAAGGAAGGGTGATCTCCTGGGTAATATTGTCGTTGCGGCAGGGGAGAAGAAGCTACATCAGATTAATCTTGTGGCCAAAAATGATGTACCCAAGGGCTGGCAGGCATACTGGCAGTACGGGGCCGTCCTTTTAGCCGCACTGGCACTAATTTATCTTCTTTACCGGATCGGAACCAGAAGAAAGTCGTCTTCAAACTTGGAGTTTACGGATCAGCGTTGAACAAACCCGAACCACGGCTGTGAGCTTCCCACATCACGGCGTTAGTTCGCTCGCGCTTCGCTTTTTCACCTCAAGTTAATCCGGTTCTCTCATCCCAGCCATAGAGAATATTCATATTCTGAACGGCCTGGCCGGAAGCGCCTTTTATCGCATTATCCAGAGCGCTCATCACGACCCCCATGCTGGTGCGAGGGTCGTACACGTAGCCGATCTCACACCAGTTGGTGCCCACCACATTCCGCACTTCAGGATATTCACCGGGATCAAGGACTCGCACAAACGGCTCACCCTGGTAAAAGGCCTTCAGCAGTTCCGTACCCTTTTCGGATTCGAGAACGTCATGAGGCTTAAGATAAATATTGGCGCACATGCCGAAGCGAAACGGAGCCACGTGGGGAACAAACATGACCGTCACCCGTTCCTTTGCGGTTAGACTTAGCTCCTGCTCGATTTCCGGGGTATGCTGATGCGTCCCGATTTTATAAGGCAAAATGTTTTCCATGGTGGTGATTGCCATGTTTCGTTCATTGGGTCTCATTCCCGCACCCGACGTTCCCGAATAGGCATCAATAATGACACCACCGGGCTCGACCAAGCGGTGGTGCATGAATGGTGCCGCTCCTAAAATAGCCGTTGTCGGATAGCAGCCGGGATTGGCGATGAGATCTCCATCCTTAATTTCGTCCCGATGGAGTTCGGGCAGTCCGTAGACTGCCTCGGCAAGCACTGCTGTGCCGCTATGGTCGAATTTATACCACGTCATGTACTGTTGTGGATCCTTAAGCCGAAAATCCGCACTCAGGTCGATTATCTTGAATCCAGGTTTCTGCTTCCGGGCCGCCTCGAAAAGCCGAAGGGTATAGGGCAGAAACTCTCCATGCTGTTTGCAGAGAAAAACCAAATCGGTTTCGCCGATCAGGTAGTCCTGATTATACTCAACGAACTTCCCATGGAAGATACCGCGCAGGAAGGTATAGTACCCGGCTACCGGCTTTTCCAGACTGCTTTCGGAGGTGAGCACAGCCGTCTCCACATGAGGATGGCGGCAGAGGAACTGAAGCAAAAGCCGGGCGGTCAGGCTCGTTGCTCCCACGACACCAACTCGTATCTTTTCCATGGCTGTGTTTCCTCCTGGCGCTAACTTATTTTCTTTTTAAGTCCTAAATAACGTGCAATCTCCGTGGCGGACGCATTCATGCCGACCGGCTTGTTCTGCAGTTCCTTGCGGGGGGAGATTTCGTATTCAGGAGGATATTGGTCGTCAAAGTACATCTGCTGAAAGTTCATGAATTTCAGCTGGTGTGAGGTCGAGTCAACCACCACCGTGGCGTTTTTCGGGATAAGCCCCTTCTTCAGGGCAGTCTTCAGCCCCACAATGGCCTCTCCCCCCTGTGTGCAAACCACGTGCCCATAACGGTTGGCCAGGAGCATGCCTTCGATGATCTCCTGTTCGGTTACCTGCACGGCGGCAAAATTCTCATTAAAATAGTCTTCTACCAACTGGGAAACCTTCGGAAACGATACCGGATTGCCGATCATCGCTGCCTGAGCTACACTCGGTTTTATCTGCATGGGTACATAGGTACCGGTCTCCCGCCACGTCACCACCGGATTGGCATGGGTGCTCTGGACGCCGATAATGAGCGGGAGCGTCTCGATTATCCCCACTCGATAAAAGTCGAGAAATCCTTCCATGATGGCGGTCACATTCCCCGCATTGCCGATGGGGACCACCACCACCAGGTTATCGGTCCGGTAATCCAGTTGCTGGGCGATTTCATAGGAGTAGGATTTTTGCCCCTGGATGCGAATAGGATTCTTGGAGTTAAGGAGGCACACTTGGTAGTTCTCCGCCAGCTCCTCCACAATCTTCATGCAGTCGTCGAACACGCCCGGAACTTCGATAACCGTTGCGCCGCTCCCGAGAGGCTGGGAAAGCTGGGCCGGCGTCACTTTCCCTTTGGGAAGGAGAACCACCGAGCGCACAACTTTCTTATCAAGGTAACTCAGATAAAGGGCCGCAGCCGCTGAGGTATCACCGGTGGAGGCGCAGATTCCGAGCAGTTTCGAAATATTTTTCTTTTTGATCATGTAGTTGATGAAGCTAACGGCACTTGCCATTCCCCGGTCTTTGAAGCTCACTGAGGGATTGAGCCCGTCATTTTTTACGTAGAACTCGGCACCGATGAGTTCGCTCAGATCCGGATTCGATTTTACGATAGGCGTATCCCCTTCACCCAAATAAATGATCTCATCAAGAGGAAAAAGCGGGAAGATAAACTCATAAAACCGGAAGATACCTTTCAGCGGCGGTAGATTGAGCATTTTGCGGTAATCCAGTACTTCCCGCCAGTATTGTCCGGGTTTTTCCTGGAGCCTGGAAAATGCGTTGTTCTTGATTCTTAGCAGGCTTTTGCAGTCAGGACAGGTGTATAAAAACTGATGGATATCGAAGGTCTTTTCGCAGCCGATGCACTCGTACACCATCTCCCCACGGTACAGAGGGATAAGGTCTTCAGGTGCATCAAGAGATAACTTTTGGGGAGTCATAGAGCTTGCCTTTATCGTTAAAATTTCGGAACTGTAAGGCGACGAACGCTCACCGTGCAGTTTCAAGTACGAGCCGTGCAAAAATTGGTTGTATTATCGTAGAAAAGAAGAAGTTAGTCAATAAAGCACTGAGACTTTTCCCTTGACCATCCCTCTATTCGGCAGTACCATGAATTCTACACAAATCCAGCCTGTTAATGGAGGACCATCTGAGGCATCCACTTTTCTCCGCTTTATTGTATTTAATTATAAGGGCGTTGGAATGCGCTGAGAAAAATCTCACTTTTCCGTCACGGCGCTCAAATGACGTCAGGGGAATATGCTTGATTCATCAAGGATCGGGCGGCAACAGAAACTCGTTGCTACCTAGATAACGATTAGATGCAAAAGTTTTCACCGGGCAGGGAAAATTTCTCCAGCCTCGGGTTAGTCGGCATGCGTCATTGCAGGGGCGCTCTGGGCTCAATAACGGAGATTGTAATGGCCTTCCCCCAGGCCAATGACCAGGCAACTCCCGCATCGGAGGAAATGACTCCCGGATCATACCCTGGGGAGCTGACGAATATACGATAGAGGGTCCTGCTCAGTCTAATTTATCAAATTGTAGTGAAGTGACTACCCTGACGTTAAATCAGCGGGCCAGAATCTCACTGGAGTGGATGTCTGAAATATAAGAAATATGCCGGCGGACAGGGTTCTGATACAAACTCCTTCCTGGTCGAAATGCTTTTCCTTAATACCATGAAGCCGTGAGGCTAAGGTTTCTTCATTTTAACCTCAGCAGAGGGAGGAAAATATCATGTTTAAGGAATTTAGGGAATTTGCGATGCGTGGTAATGTCGTCGATATGGCTGTCGGCATCGTCATCGGAGGTGCGTTCGGTACAATCGTGAAAAGCTTCGTGGCCGACGTACTCATGCCACCGATCGGACTGTTGCTGGGGGGAGTAGATTTTTCAAACCTCTTTTTGGTTCTCAAAAAGGGCACAACCGACGGTCCGTATGGCGCTCTTGTCGATGCCCAGGCTGCTGGTGCGGTCACCATCAACTACGGTGTATTTCTCAATGCCATCATTAGTTTTCTGATTGTCGCCTTTGCGGTCTTCCTGCTGATCAAGGTAATCAATAGGATCCGCCGCGAAGAAGAAGCCCCGCCGGCGGAACCGGTGACCAAGGAATGCGGATATTGCTTTTCTACGATCCCCATCAAGGCGATTCGCTGTCCCAACTGCACATCCGAACTTGCGGGTTCTTAAGGTCCGACCCGGTTCAAGCCGGGTGCCAAGGGGTGCTCGGCGTCCCTGAAGGTGTCCCGGTCGAGTCAGTTTTTTGACTGAGGGCGGCAAAGCTTGTCATAAGGCGACGTGGTCTGTCGGACATCCGACACATGAAGAGGAGAGCACATGCAAACATCAATTACATAGTCTGCTTCCTGAGACTTCCTCCCCCAAGTTTTTGCGGAGGAAGACCACCCGGCTGCTCAGTTCGACGCTGAATCCAATAAATTGATCTTTGGAAGCGGCTCGGAATTCCTGATGGGAAGCGTAAGGGCGCCCCGCTTTTCTCCACGGGGAGCGGCATGCCGGCCGTTGCTTCCCAAGAGAGGGCGAAATATCCGGGGCGATCAGACCTGGGTTGAAAAAATATGGCTTAAAGGGACCATTGTATAACCTTCCCGTGTTAAGAGGACGAAAATGACGACAAAAGAACCTTCGGTCCGGTTGGTGGATAGCCTTGTCAACTACCAGGAAGGCTCGGTGGTGAGCACGACGTTGATCGAAAAGCATACCGGAACAGTGACGCTGTTTGCCTTTGATGAGAGGCAGGGATTAAGTGAACATACGGCACCGTATGAGGCTTTAGTTTGCATTCTGGACGGCGAAGCGGAGATTACGATTTCCGGGAAGCCGTTTAACCTTCAAAAGGGCGAGATGATCATCATGCCTGCCGAGCAACCACATTCTTTAAAGGCGGTTAAAAAGTTCAAAATGATGCTCATCATGATCAAATCGTGAAATACATTACGGTAGATTGCCTTTGGCTTTCAGTACCTCGCTGAGGCCGGACTGATTTCGGATCATAGGCTGATTATCGTTCGGTAAGGTGCGGCAGGTGGAAGCGGAACGATCTCTTGCAGGATGGTGTGGGTGCTGTTTCTCTTTTACCGGCGGGGATCTTCCGGCTCTGAATAATCAGAATACGGATAAGCAAAAAAACGGTTGATTCATCGAGATGGCTGCGGTAAGGTTATCGGTAATACGACCCACCGCTTAAGGGGAGATTAAAACATTCATTCAAGGAGGAGGTGTCCAATGACCGTCAAATTGATCGTCCTTTGTTTTTCCTTGATTATTTATTTGCTGATACTGGCGGCGTTTAATAAAGCAAGGGCACGGTATGCGGGGGGCAAAATTGGTGACGTGATCAATTTGATTCTCATAACCGTCATCCTCTTTTTTATTGCCGACTACGTTAGGTTGTTGGAGGGATACCTTTCCGAAAACACGCTGTTTATTTTCCAGTCCCTTTTCAGGGCGGCGGCGTTAGCAGTTCTTGCGTTTGGCGGGGCTCGTATAGCTGCGGAATAACGCCGTCCCCGGGAAACGCCTCCCTATCCTCGGCAAGAGTAACGAGGAGAAGGGGCTACTTCGTTTTAAAAAGAGAGAAGCGGCCACCCCGCCTTTCTTTTTCCTCCCCTTTGCCGCTATCCTGCTGGAGAGTTTTTTTAAGCAGGCTTTTAATCGTATTGATGATGGTTACCTTTTCGGTTGAGCCTTCTCGGTGGGTATCGATATAGGAAAGCACCTTCTCAATCTCTTGTTGAGTCTTTTGGAGCGGTGGTTTTCCCAAAATGGCAACGCCTCTGGCGAGTAGGCCGCGAAGCAAATCGTTGAAGCTGATGATCAAAAATGCTCGGCCCTCCCTAAAGCTCTTATATGTTCGCAGGGCATTCGTCAAATGTTTATTGTTTTCATCAAGTGAATCCTTGGCCCGGAAGTTTCGGAGAAGCTCCTTTTGCTGGGGTATTAAATCCTCCACGCTCTCATTAAAGATGGTGAGAGCTTGCTTTCCGATTTCTTTTTCAAACCTGGTGCTGATAATCTGCAGTATGTCGTAATAGAGCTTGATTATATCCCGGTAATCTACAATGACTTCTCCCGTTTTATTCCTGCCCGGTTCTTCAATAATAATCCCCTCACGCTTCGCGATCAAGCCGGATGAAACCAGCGAATAAAAAAATTTCATCCCCATAAAATCATCAAAACCACTCTCATCAATAACATCCCGGACTGTCCGTTTCCCATCTATGAGTGAGAGCATCCGCCATTCCTGGGAATTTAGTTTGATTTCGTCTTGGGATGAACCCTCATCCGAGAGTCTGAAAATCGCCAAGTCGTCGGGAATCTGCTTTCGCAAGACCGACAGTTCGTCAACGCGCCGGGACGCCTCCAGAATCAGTTCCATGGTGTTCAGCTGGGTCACGATGGCTCCCTTGAGATTGAAAGTGGCATCCTCGTATTCAAACTCTCCTTTTTGCCAGAGAAACAGGCTGTAAAGAATATTCTCTACCTGTTGGTGGATAAAGGTCTCCAGCTCTGCGATGGAGACGCATCCGCTTTCCACCAGGATCTTCCCCACCTGCTCGTTCTTTCCTCGTGCTTCCTCAAGGCACTTCTTGAGATTCTCTTCCGAGATAACTCCTTTACTCCGGAGAAGGTGCCCGAGCCGGTTTTCTGTTTGAGACCCAATGGCATAGATAATAGTACCCTCTTCGAGGTAAACCTTGACTTGATTTTTCCCCTCCTTGATATGGAGAATGCCGGTTTTCTTGTCGTTTGCCAAGAGCTGCAGCACGCTCGCCAGAAAGAAACTCTCAAAATTACCCTTCAAGGACATGCAGTCTCACCTATTTTTGGTAACTGTATTGAAATTATGGAGTTATTCGGCTAATTGTTATAGTCTATCGGCGCAAAGCAAGCTTGTCAATCGAATTATCTCTTGTCCTTCTTACCGCCGTACCCTCCACCGCTGGGAAAACGATCATGAATCAGATGACCCTTTGCGTCAGTTGGGAGGACGGCACCGATGTCCCGACTTCTTTGCCCCTTCATAGAACTACATTTTGCTCCCTGTCCCCGTGAGAATCCATTTTCCTGATGCCAAGGAAATTGGCACCCCACCGGTGCGGCGGTGGGGGACGCTAAGGATGTGCGGTACCAGTCCTTGAAAAGCAACAAGCATTACAGCATAACCGGCGAAAGAAAAAAACTCTTTTCAAAATAGGATACTCTTGGTATTTTACATATATACTTACCAAAATACCTTTTTTCGTGATGGAGAAAGAGGGAAATGAATACATCATGTCCGTCGTGCTTCAGGGATGTTCCTCCAGACACGCGTCAATGCCCTTGGTGCGGAGCTACTTTTAGTTTTGGAGATACCGAGACCCTGTCCATTCCAGCTGAAGGGCTTCTGCCTCAAGAAGGCGATGAACTCCGCCAAGAAGAGAGAATGCCTTTGATGTGTGAAGTCATCTATGCCACCAAAGATGACCTTGATAAAAGCTACCTGTATGATCTAAGCATGGGAGGATTGTTTATCGAGTCGAAAAATCCACCCCCAAAAGGGGAAAACGTTCATTTAAAAATATACCTCCTCGGGGAGGAACAAGGATTGGATGTCTGGGGTGTGGTAGCTTGGTCGAGCAAGGAAGAACGGGTAACGCCGGAAAGAACGTACCCCCCCGGAATGGGAGTACGGTTTACCAAAATATCGACTGAAGATCACATAAAGCTCGGTTTGAATATCCTGAAAGAGTATAAGTGAATTCATCCTTGGTAGGGTTCGGCACACCCGTTATCGCAGCATGCCGGGGGCGTGATAATCCCTTCGGGACGGAAAGCGTTATCCAAAGGTTTCTCAGCTGATGGTCCCCCGTATGTATTCTTTCGTCAATTCTTTCTGAGGATTCTCGAAGACCTCTCGAGCAAGCCCATGCTCGATCAATTCGCCGAGATAGAGAAAAATGACATAGTCTGCCAATCGTTTTGCCTGGCGGAGGATATGGGTGACAATCACCGTGGTATATTCCTCTTTCAACTCAAGGAATCGCTGTTCTATCCGCCGACTTGACTTAGGGTCAAGGGCGGAGGTGGGTTCGTCACCGAGGATGATTTCCGGTTCAACCGCCAGACCTCTGGCAAGACAAAGCCGCTGCTGCTGGCCCACTGACAGCCGGGACGCGGGGGTATGCAGCCGATCATTCACTTCATCCCAGAGACTCGCCTCTTTTAAATAATGCTCGACTCTCCTATCCAATTCTTTCTTGGCCTTTGTTCCATGGATTCTCAAACCATAGGCGACATTATCATAGATGGACATCGGTAACGGATACGGTCTTTGGGAAAGAAGGCCCATCTTCTTGCGAATATGGGTGACTTCCACCTGAGGATCAAAGATGTTCTCTCCGTCCACGAATACTTGTCCGGTGACTTTCATCCCATCTTGAGAATCGATCAGCCGATTGAAGGATTTGAGAAGCGTCGTTTTCCCACACCCGGAGGGCCCGATAATAACGGTAATCTTCTTGTCAGGGATATCAACGGTAATATTTTTAAGTGCTTGCTGGGTACCGTAAAAAACACTGAGATTCCGAACGCTGATGTGGGTCTTAAATTCCATTCGAGACTCCTCGCTTACCGCCAGGCTGTGCCAACGGCTATTTCACGATATTTCTGGTAAATCGCTTGGTTAAAATTCTTGACGCTACACTGACCGCCAAAATGATTACTGTGAGTATCAGTGCCGACGCGTATGCCCGCTCTTGGACCTCCGGGAAAGGCGTCCCAAGCTGAAAAAAGATCGCCAACGGCAGGGTGGCCGCCGGCTGAAACAGTGATGTGGGAATATGATCCGTGAAACCGGTCGTAAAGATGACTGAGGCGGCATCGCCAATGCCCCGTCCAAAGGCAATTAAAACCGCAGTCAAAATCCCAGGCAGCGTCTGTCTCACGATCACCTTGACGGCTGTCTCCAATTTCGTTGCCCCCAAAGCATATGAGGCATCAAAAAGTTCCTGGGGGACCATTCTTATGACCTCATCCATTGCTCGGCTCATGATGGGAAGCATCAAAAGGGAGAGCGCAATGATTCCGCCCAACACCGAGGCCCGAAGCCCGAGGTACAGCATGATCGAAAAACCGAATGCGCCGTACACGATCGAGGGAACACCCCATAAGACATCCAAAGAGAAACGGGTAAACACCGCGAGCAGCGAAGTTCTCTTGACGTAAACATTAAGGAATAACACCATCGGAAGACTGATCAGCAAGGACAACAGCGTCCCCCCCCCTGCCACATAAAGAGATCCCACAATAGCGTTCAACACCCCGCCTTCTTTCCCCAAGTAATATCCCCCTTTTGGTGTCTGAGTAATCATCGACATGCTCATTGCCGGCAACCCTTTCATGATCACGGTGCCTATTATCAGCGCGAGACTTGAGAGAATCATAACCGTGGAGGCTATCATGAGGCCCTTAAATATATTTTCTTCAATCTTTCTTTTATCCATCGTCCTACACGCTTCCTTCAATTCTCACAAGTATTATTCTTGATATAATGTTAAAGAACAAAACCACCAGCAGCAAAATTAGAGCCGCGAGCAGAAGGGCTGAATCGTATAGTGGTATGGAAAGCATCTCTCCGTAATTATTGGCGATCAGTGCGGGCAAAGGATAGGCGGGATCAAGTACGGACGTGGGGTTTTTGGCCACGTTTCCCGCTACCATAAGCACCGCCATGGTCTCGCCGAAAGCACGCGATAATCCCAGCACACTGGCGGCAATCACTCCCGGCAGTGCCTTGCGAAGAACCACGTGTTTTATTGTTTGCCACTGGGTAGCGCCGAGCGCCCACGAAGCCTCTCTCATCTCGTATGGCACAGCGTTGAATATCTCCAATGAAACATGAATAATGATGGGAAACACCATGATTGCCAGGACAATCCCGCCGGCAAGCACACTGTAGCCGGTAGAGAACGTACCGTAAAACGGTGCGATGTAATCCTTTATCAAAGGCACGATCACCAACACCCCCCAGACGCCGTAAACCACCGACGGGATACCGGCAAGCAGGTCGATCAGCGGTTTCAGCCACTCCCGTAAGCCCCTCGGGGCATACTCGGAAAGATAGATTGCCGTTAGAAGCGAAAAGGGAATCGCTATGGCCACCGCCACTCCGGTCACCCACAGAGTACCCGTGATAAACGGCAGAAATCCGAACTCTCCCCGCAAGGGATGCCACCCGCTTGAAAAGAGTAAGTCGCTCAAAGGCTTGACTGCCAATATCGGCTGTGACCGGAAATACAATCCCAAGGCCATCAAGAAGACAATCAAGCCGGAGAACACGGTGAGCACCAGCATGAGGCGGCCAGCAATTATGTCCTTCAAAAATCTTTTTCTCTGCATGCCGGTCAGTCCAGTTCTCTTAAAGGATGGTTAAAGAAGCCATACTGCGTGGCCGTGAAGCCTTTCGCCGCACCGTTATTTTCCATCAAGTTTTTCCAGCTCCCCCCGGAGCTTCTCCTCGCTCAGATTAATATAGCCGGCCTCAGGGACAAATTGTTGTCCCTCAGTCAATACCCATCGAATAAACTCAATTACAACCTTCCGCTCGGGTTTGCCCTGACAAACAAAGTGTAAGTTCCGGGCCGGTGGTGACGGATAGTCTCCGTTACCGATGGCTTCGACAATTGCGTCCCGACTGTCATAGAAGTTCTCGGCTTCTTCAAGTCGCCTGTCGCCGTTAAGATCAATCGGCAAGACCCGCAACCCCGAAACCTGTTTTTTGGTTTTATTGTCAAAGACATAATTAATATTATTAAAGCCGATGCCCAGGGCGTCTTTCTTGACCGCTTCAGCTAATCCGGGATCTCCATAAACCCCCACCCCCATCAAATCCTCCTGTTTACCACCCAGGTACTTTGCCCAGGTCTCGGCGGCACCGCAGGCATCAGAACGAGTATACACGTGAATGGGGAAGTTGCCCTCACAATCAACCACGTCACGCCAGCTCTTAACGCGCTCGGTGATCCAAATCCCGATAAAGGCGTCTCTGGTGACACCCTGAGAAAAAAGCTTTTTTAGACAGGGATTGTCGCCGTTAATCGTAGGCACAACGGCATCCTTAGTTACTGAAACCCACCACGCGCCTTTCTCGATTTCGGCAGGATAGACCTCACGGGAGACATTCCCGATGTCCACGGCCCCTCCTAAAGCATCCGCCATCCCTTTTCCGGCCCCTCCGGCCGAAATGTCAATCCGTACTTTAGGGTTGATTTTTTGAAACTCCTCAGCCCATTTTATCGCCATGGGATAGAGCGCCCAGGCTCCCGACATGGTTATGGTACCCCTTAATTCGCCCTGTTCAGCCGCCGCCGAGCCGGTCTGGTTTCCCACGCTGAAAAAAAAGCTCATCATGAGAACAGCCACCACTAATCTTTTCATGCTTATTTCTCCTCTAAAGAAATTAAAAACCGAACTTAAGGCTCGTCATCAAAACATTATGTGTAAAAGTTATGATCTTCCCGAACAGTTAGGGGAAGAAGAAAGTGGCAGTCAGTCGCTTCTTCGGTTAAAGTATTTTGAGT
>JAFGRE010000078.1 GCA_016935335.1 Deltaproteobacteria bacterium | reverse complement strand
TATAGTGAATGCGAAGCCGCCCTCTTTCTATCTTTTTAGGCTTTTGCTCGGGCAAGCTTTCTCGTTAACCGAACGTATTTTCTTATTCTTTTTCGCAGAAGCGTAGTTGCCTTCCTGTCTTTTTTCTCTCGAGCTTCCCGCTTCTTTTCCCTTAGAAGCTTGATCTGTTTTTTAAGGTGCCCTTGTTTCCGAATTCCTCCCCGCCCCTTTGACGGAGCCTCCTCACCGCGAGCCTTGTGGATCGCCACAATAAGATCCTCTTTCTTCATAGCGTGGACACCGGTGATGCCTTCGTATCCCTTGGCAAGCTCCCTCAACTTGGTTGCCGTAAGCTGTTCAAGATCTTTTTCTTCCATGGTATCTCCTCAAAATAGATTGGGCACATTAGTTTACCGACGTCTATTCATCTCATTATACGCAAAAGTTTTTCCGCATTTCAAGAACGATCATAACCACCCGTGATAATAATGTCACACCTCCTCCCGCTTTTTCCTTTTAAGGGCCGCCATTGCCCCTCGTCATGGCTTGCTCGCCCGCATCGTGCTAAAAAACATACCGTCTTGCAGACTATTTGATTTTTACTTTTTTGCCGGATAGATTAGAAAAGAACGATCGAGCAATTCTCCCCTTGCAGTTCGGGAGTATTCCTCTCGGTTAAAGCCCCTCGAAATCGAAGCCCTCCGATAGAATTTCATTCTTCACGGAGGAGACATCTTGTTTGTTGGCAATAAGTTCCGTGAGGCGGTTAAAGTTCCTTTTGTCCCCCAGCATGATACAACCGATAATGCGATTATCGTCGATTACAATTTTTTTGTACGAGTGAGCATCGCTTACCACGATAGACTCATGTTTATTATCCGCATCAATTTCCCCTGCCGATGCCAAATCGATACCGACTACCTTTAGAGTATTCGCCATGGTGGTTCCGTGATAGGATGACGCATTCCCAGCCATGTTCGCTCCCGCGATCCTCCCTTGTTCCATGGCTGCGGGCCAAATTCCGTAAAGCATCCCTTGAAACTCAGCCACATCCCCGGCCGCATATATATCCGCCTGGTTAGTACTCAGATGCTCACTGACTATGATCCCTTTGTCGGCTTTCAAACCCAGCGGTCCCACCAAGGCCAGGTTTGGTCGAACCCCTGCGGAAATAATAACCATCTGAGCGGGCAGAAGTTCGCCACCTTCCAGCGCAACACCATTGACCCCCGCGGCCCCCGTAATCCCCTGCGTTTTAGCGCCGAGTCTGAAAGAAAACCCCATTGCTTCCATCATGTCCTGAAGCCTCTTCGCGCCTTCGTTATCAAGTTGCCTCGGCAACAGGCGCGGGAAGAATTCCACAACAACGACCTCTTTCCCCAACCTCCGCAAAGCATTTCCCGCTTCAAGACCCAGGAGTCCACCTCCGATGACTACAACCATTTCTACCCTTTTGGTCGATTTAAGGATCTCTTGCGCATCCTTTATGGTCCGAAGCGCCCAAACCCCCTGTTTGGCCGATCCGGCTATCGGAGGGATGAATGAGTGGCTTCCTGTGGCGATAAGAAGCTTATCGTAACGTATTTTTTCACCGCCGTTCGTGACGACCACCGTCTCCTTCGCATCTCCCCCGATGACAGTGCTTTCGAGGCGTAAAGTAATGCCCCTCTCCTCATACCACTGGGCCGACCGTGCCAAAAGATCTCCTTCCCTGAGGTCCCCGGCAAGGTATTCATTGAGTCTCAAACGCCAGTAAAAGGGAAGACCTTCATCCGTTATCAGGGTAATCGTCCCATTCTTATCAAGCTTGCGAATAGTCTCTGCTGCGGTTGTTCCGGCAACACCGTTGCCGACAATTACATATTTTCCCATCGGACCGACTCCTCTAAAAAACTGTCCTTCAGTGCACCATTATGGCCTCTATCCAGAGTTCCGCGCTCTCTCTCCTTGTAGGAATCTTTTTTGCGTTTCTTCTGCCCCCCCCGAGTCTTGGACGATAAGAGTCCCCAGGGAGCAAAATCATTTATACTTTTGAACCCCGCCGAATTGAATCAGGACAACCGATTAACAAACTCTTTAAGATTTGCCAGAGCATGAATAGTTTTCGGCCCTTCTCCACCACGATCCAAATAGTACGCTTCAACCCCGGCCCGGCGGGGAACCCGATAGTCAAATTCGTAGTGATCTCCGACGTGGATCATCTGGGATGGAGATATGTCCATAAACTCACACAGCATTTGGTAGAATGCAGGCGTTCGTTTTACTTGGCCGAAGTCGGAAGTTGCCGAAAAAATTCGTCCGAAATAGCGCGCGGTTCCGGTTTCTTTCACCTCTATGTCTATAAACTCCTGGGCTGCATTCGAGACCACGATCAACTCGTAACGCTGAACCAGATATTCAATCACCTCTTTAACCTCAGGGAATAAACAAATTCTCTTTCGATGGGCATTCATCAAATCACTCCAGCTTTCGGGAAGGCCAAAGAAAGTGAACCAGTATGATATATCATACCATTCGAGGGA
Source organism: Deltaproteobacteria bacterium (assembly GCA_016935335.1). Classification (GTDB taxonomy): domain Bacteria; phylum Desulfobacterota; class WTBG01; order JAGOGO01; family JAGOGO01; genus JAFGRE01. The sequence continues at coordinate 3,363 of JAFGRE010000078.1, read as the reverse complement.
CGTGTCACCCACGAGCCTGTATTGAGCGGTAACGTGGGCTTGCGCTCGAGCAAAGCCCAGTTTATTTTTTTGAGCATACAGCCGGGGGATTCCCCGTTCCCAGACCCACATTGCGTAGGCAGGATCAACGAGAGTGCCGTCCAGATCAAAAGAGATTACTTTTTTGTCATTTGTTTTCACGGATAGGCAATCTTTCCCGGATGTAACGGCGCCATAAGACCTTAAAATCACTATTTATCAAGGTTATTTTATATTCCATGGCTTGTCAACCGGTATCATTTATCGGAGGCTGCTTCCTCTTGAAAAGAGACGGGGAATGTTCTATAAGATCGTTATGAAGAAATACGCCCTTAAAGATCTTGCGCCACCGACGCCGCCTCTTTTTAAAATCGACTACGAGAAAGAATTAAACGCCGTTCAATGGGAAGCCGTGACTATTCGGGAAGGTCCGGTCTTGGTCATTGCCGGTGCGGGAAGTGGAAAGACCCGCACCTTAGTTTACCGACTCGCCCGCTTGGTGGAAACCGGAGTGCCGCCGGAGAAGATTCTTCTCTTGACTTTCACGCGAAAAGCAGCTCAGGAGATGCTCCGAAGAGCCAGCATGATGATCGGAAGCCACTGTGAGCGCATACGAGGAGGAACCTTTCATGCCGTTGCCAATATTTTTTTGAGAAAATATGCCCTCCTTATCGGCTATGAGTCGACCTTTACCATTTTGGACCGTTCCGACTCTGAAGAGGTGATTAACCTGGTACGGGCTCAACAGGGGTTGAATGAAAAGAGACACCGCTTTCCTCGAAAAAACACAATTGCCGAGATTTTCAGTAAAGCGAACAATCTGATGAAGCCGCTCTCTTACGTGGTCGAGCGTGACTATTTTCACTTTCATGACGACCTAGAAGAGTTAGTATCTTTACAAGGTCGTTATCAAGAATACAAGAGGCGGAATCAACTCATGGATTATGACGATCTTCTCATTCATTTTAGGGACCTCCTAGAAAACAGCATAGAAGTCCGTGCCGACATTTCTCAACAATTTCGTTATATCATGGTGGATGAGTTTCAGGATACCAATCTACCCCAGGCAGAGATTATCCGGCTGATGGCTTTTAGTCATAATAATGTGATGGTCGTAGGGGATGATTCCCAAAGCATTTATTCGTTCCGGGGTGCCAACTTTCGAAATATCATGGACTTCCCCAAGCAGTTCCCGGAAAGCCGCGTTATAACGCTGGAGGAAAATTATCGCTCCACTCAGCCGATACTGAATGTGACGAATGTTATCATTGGAAACGCCAAGGACAAATATGACAAAAATCTGTATACAAGGAAAAACAGGGGACCACTTCCGGTGATCTTGGCTGCTGAAAACGAAAATTACCAATCACGCTTCATTGTTCAAAAGATTTTGGAACTTCGGGAGGAAGGAACCCCGTTAAATGATATGGCAGTGCTTTGCCGGGCTGCTTTTCATACCTTCGATTTAGAGATCGAGCTAGGGCGCTTCAATATTCCCTATGTCAAATACGGCGGATTCAAGTTTATTGAAACCGCCCATGTAAAGGATGTCTTGGCCCACCTCAGGCTGGTAAGGAATCCCCGGGATGGGATGAGCTGGAGTCGAGTACTTATGTTGGTGGAGAAGGTGGGGCCGCAAACGAGCCGCAATATTGTCGGATGGATACAAAAAAATCAAGGAGGGGACGCCCTTCTCACATTCTCTCAAAAAGGGAAATTTACCGAAAGCCTGCGGCGCTTACACACGCTGTTAGAATCTCTGTCTCGCGATGGACTGACGGTGGCGGATCAAATCAGCCTTGTTTGCCGCTATTATGAACCGATATTGAAAAAACGATACGACGATTACCCACGACGCCTGAAGGACCTGGAGCACCTCCAGGCGATTACTGAACGCTATCAAAGCCTGGAACGCTTTTTGAACGATATCGCCCTGGAACCACCCAACGAGAGTGTTGCAGGGGTGACCCCACCCGACTCGGATGATGAGCGCTTAGTGCTTTCAACCATTCACTCAGCTAAGGGCTTGGAATGGAATACGGTCTTTATTATTTGGGCGCTGGAAGGAAAATTCCCCTCCAGTTATGCCTTTAACAGCGATGATGAAATGGAAGAAGAACGGCGTCTCATGTATGTAGCCGCCACCCGGGCAAAGGAAAATCTTTTCATCACCTACCCCATCAGGATTTACGATCGGGTATCAGGAACGACATTTTCAGAACCATCTCGTTTTATCAAAGATCTGCCCTCTGAACTCGTCCAACATTGGGGTGTAATAGAGAGCGACGATTGTCAGAGTTTCCGTTACTAAAAACTGCCTTTTTACCGCAAAACCTAAAACCGTAGGGAGAAAGAGCGATGAAAAATAAACGGATTGCTTTTATCGGAGGAGGAAATATGGCTGAGGCTATGATCAAAGGACTTCTCCATCAGAACGCGATCGCTCCCAACCATATTATTGTTTCCGAACCGCGAAAGGACCGTGCTACGTTTCTATCGAACTCCTATCGCGTCACAATAGCTTCGGACAATCACTCGGCCGTCAACACAGCTGACATGGTTATCTTGGCGGTAAAACCTCAAGTTGTAAAAGAAGTGCTGAAAGAAATCTCCAGTGAAGTCACGGTGGATCAACTCATTGTCTCAATCGCCGCCGGCATCCCCATTTCCTTTATCACGTATCATATAGGAGACGATAAACGAATTATTCGGGCGATGCCAAATACGCCGGCTCAAGTTGGAGAAGGTGCGATTGCAGTGTGTTGCGGAGGGAGTGCTACCCAGCAAGATCTCAGTGACGCCGAGATTTTTTTCAACTGCATCGGAGCTACCGTCGTTATCAACGAAGATCATATGGATGCCGTAACCGGATTAAGCGGGAGTGGGCCAGCTTACATATTCTTGATTATAGAAGCGCTGACTGATGGGGGAGTAAAAATGGGATTGTCGCGCGACATTGCCCAATCCTTGGTTATCCGGACCCTGATTGGATCCAGCCGCATGGTTTTGGAATCCGGACTACATCCCGGTCAGTTGAAGGACATGGTGACCTCTCCCGGGGGAACCACCATTACCGGTCTGCACGTTTTAGAGACTGGGGGAATAAGGGCAGCCCTCATTGACGCGGTTGAGGCAGCGACCCAACGATCCCGAGAACTGTCCCAAGTGTTTAAACCTTAGTCACTGCGATATGATGTCTTTTTATTTTTCGCCACAACGTGCTTCGGTGAACACCCAGTTTTCTTGCAGTGGCTTGGAGGTTGCCCCCTTGTCGTTTAAGGGTTTCTTCTATCAGGCTTTTTTCAAAATTATCTAACAATTCTATTTTGTTACCCCCTGCCACGG
>JAFGRE010000077.1 GCA_016935335.1 Deltaproteobacteria bacterium | reverse complement strand
CTATCATGTCGAAACAAAACAAATTTCCATATTAACCGTTCGACATGGGAAACAAATATTGCCAATAGATGAAATCAAGGCATAACAATTCACTTCACCAGCTCGCTAAGGCGCCTGGTGAGTTCAATCGTAAGCCGAAGGAAGTGAATGAAAAGGATTTTACCCGTGAACAAAAGCGCGATTTTTCAATTCGAAAGGAAATTTTTTGGGGATCTGAATCGGCATCCCGTTCAGAAATAACCCAAAAGGAAATAGAGTTGATTTTGAAATTCAGAGCTAACGACCCTGACCTGAAATAGGTTTCAATCAGTGGCCAAAATTTAAAAAGTAGAAGCGGCACCAATCATATCATTCCGGGATCACAAAAAATGGCTTTCTCAGAAATTGACCGTCAGAGGATAAAAAATGAAGTTGGAGGACTTTGTTCTCAGAGAACCCCAGCACACTTAAAAGACAAATTGCGATTCGAATATGATGTAGAAAAACAGGATGTTTTTATTTATGAAGTCCGCCCTGTTTGGAACAATCCCAAAGAGCACACTAAGTTGCCATTTGCTAAGTTAACATATGTTAAAAGCCGGAATATTTGGAAGCTTTATTGGAAAAGAGCAAGTGGGAAATGGGAGAGGTACGAACCAAAAGATTCGGATAAAGACTTAGGACTGTTGGTTCAGGAAATTGATAAAGATCCTTATGGCTGCTTTTTCGGATAAGGCAGTTCATAACCATCGGCTGCAGTGGATCGCCGATAAGGCTGGCGCCCACTGGGCCGTACGTTAGGCGGCGCACAATCATAGTACGAAGGTAAAAGGGTTCCAATCTTTTGCAGAAAACCGGTTCGATTCCCAGCGGGGTTTTTTCCTCAAACCGTGTCGCCCCTTGGCCCGGGCTATCCACAGCAGTAGATTTTGAACCAAAAAATTATCTTGACAAGATTCCGGTTAAAGATTAACCATTTAATGGTAGAAAGAGTCTCCACGATTTACCTCCGCGTGATCTCCAGCACTCCTGGATGCCCCTCGCGGAATTGCTTTTTTGGCGTTTTTTCATCGCAACCCATCAACGCCATCGTAGACGGAGCGCACCAGTTTCGAGAGTATGGGAACAAACCGCAATGACCGGGAAAACAAGAGGAAAGGCCTTAAACGGCTTTTCTACGCGCTGGTTTATTCTCTGGAAGGCCTCACCGCAACGTTTAGAAGCGAAGCCGCTTTCCGGCAAGAAGTCTTGGTTATGTTCATATCAACGACGGCAGCGGTGATTCTGCCGTTATCTTTTGTGTTTAAAGCGGTTTTAATAGCATCCACGTTCGTGGTTCTTCTCGCGGAGTTGGTGAATACGGCTCTTGAGGAAATTGCCGACGTTCTGTTCAGGGATCTTCATCCCTCTGCCAAACTGATTAAAGATGCGGGTAGTGCTGCGGTTCTGCTCAGTATAGTCAGCCTGATAACGGCGTGGATTTTTGCGCTGTTTCAACTCATTGGGGAACCCCGCTAATCGGGTTTTGAAACTTCTAACACAAAAGGAATATGAAGACCCCGAGGTCGGACAGAAAAAAAACGCAGGATGGTCGAATCGAGGTGCTCGAACGGCGCATCTCCGACCTGAGCAATCTCCTCCGGGTACATCGAGAACTCAGTAATCATCTGGATACCCGGGATCTTTATCGGGCGTTGGCTTTTATTTTACGAGAAAAACTCGGGACCGACTCGATAACCGTTTTCCGGTATGGAAAGGACAGCGGAATATTTGAGCTTGTGTACAGTCACGGTCATGACGACTTCTCTCCGATCACCTTTGCCTGTGAGGAAGGATGGCTGTGGCAAAAGATTCTTCAAAGCGATCCATTTTTTGTAGCCGGCAAATCCGGCACACCTCTTTTCCGGGAGCTTTCAGACAAGCAGGGGGTTGCCTCGTTACGATCCAGGGTCTGGATGCCCCTGATTGTCAGAGGGAGAATACTTGGGCTGGTGACCGTGGGGGATAAGGCTGGGAAAAAAGATTTTGATGATGTTGATCTGGAATTTTTGAAGGAGATTTCAGCGCATGCGGCGGTTTGCCTCAGCGCCGGCATTCTGTATGCGAAGCGGCAAAAGGAAAAGGAGGACCTTGACAAGACGCTTCGCAATATATCGATCCTCTTCAACATCGGCCGCGCCATGACCTATATCAGCGATCTAAAAATTCTCCTCACCTATATTATGGGACAAGCCATTGAGATCACCCGGGCGGAAAAAGGGTCCATCATGCTGTATGATCCCATTACTCATCTCCTGAATATCCGGGTCATAGCGGGAATGGAGGATAAGGAGTATGAGGAGAAGGTGAACAAGAATGAAATCCAATGCAAAAGCTTTCGCCCCGGTGAAGGCGTGGCGGGGAGAGTGTTCCAGACGGGAGTACCCATGGTGGTGAACAATACCGAAGAAGATGAGATCTTTGTTGGTTTTGATCGGTCGTATGTTCATTCCATCGCCTGCATTCCGTTAGTATTTTTCAAGGACATCATCGGGGTGATCAACGTCACCAATAAACAGGATAAGGCCGGGTTTTCGGAGGAAGACGTGGAAATGCTGAAAGCCGTGGGAGACCAGGCAGCAGTGGCCATCAATAAGGCGCAACTTTGGGAGATGGCGGTTACTGATTCTTTAACGGGATTACTTGTCCGGCGCTATTTCATGGCAAAGTTCCAGGAGGAATTTTATCGTGCCGAACGATACAAGAAGGTGTTTTCCGTAATAATGGCCGATCTTGATCACTTCAAACATATCAATGACACCTACGGGCATCCTGTCGGCGACCGTTATCTTCGAATGGTTTCTCAATGTATGCAGCGCAATTTCAGGGATGTTGATCTCATTGCCCGATACGGTGGAGAAGAATTCGTTGCCCTGTTGCCGGAGACCGACAAGAAACTGGCATATTCCTCAGCGGAACGGTTGAGAGAACGAGTCTCTCACATTGCCATAGAAAATTTTCCCCGGCTTACCATCAGTCTGGGCATCGCTTCTTATCCGGAGGACGGAAGAGATGTTGAGGCCCTTGTCAGGATGGCCGATACTGCGCTCTATGCAGCCAAACAACAGGGCCGCAACCGGGTAGTGTTGTACGCGCCCGGTCTTGAATTCATAAAGGATCAGGATAAACAGGACCTCGAGGCCTAAGTCGGAAGCAATTGATTGGTGGTAGGGGACCCCGTCCCGCTATGGGGGACGGACGACGGACTGCAGAGACTGGGTGTGACTCAGGTGGTGTTCTCATGCTGCAGGCGGGTTGTTCGCAGGGCGCGACGCCGCTCCAATGGGAGAAAAAGAACAAAGGTAGCCCCGGTTTCCGGTTGAGAAACCACCTCCACCTTCCCCCCATGACTTTCCATGATCCGTTTTACCAGTGCGAGGTTCATGCCGATACCGTGCGGCTTGGTGCTGAAAAGGGGATTGAAAATATAGGGAAGATCCTCCGCGGCGATCCCGTAACCGGTGTCGCTGAAACTGATGCGACAATAGTCGTCTTCTTTCTCACTGCAGATTGAAAGCTTGCCTTCTTCAGGTAATGCCTCCAGGGAGTTTTCAATGATGATCGAGGCGGCCCTGACAAAAAGATCCCGGTCAATGAATAATCTGAAATCATCTCCGAAAACCGTAAGAACGATTTTCTTTTTCTCGATACGGTCCACATGGGCCTGCAATGAGCTGTCGATCAACTCGCGGACGGATTCCTCCGCAAAGCGGGGTGTGGGGAGGTGGGCGAAGAATTCGACTTCGGCAACGATATTCTCCATCTTGGTGAGATTGTCATTGATATGGCGATAGTATTCAACGTCTGCGGGGGGGAACCCTGATGACCTATAGATCCTCTCTAAAAAACCTCCGATAATCGCTAACGGATTCCTCAGTTCATGGGCAATGCCGTCAGACACTTTCACCAAGTCCTGGTAATGCGTTTCCTTAAGAGCATGTTCAATTTTTTTTTGTTTGTCGATATCATGAATGGATATGATGATAAATGATTTTTCCTGAATAGGATCGTGACAGGGTTGAATCAGCAAACGGGCGAAAAAGCGGGTCTTATTTTTTCGCAGGAGCACAAGTTCCTCCTCAAAAGGCTTGTCCTTTTGTGCCAAGGTGAGTAAATTTGGATAAAGATGATCCAGATCCTCCGGAGGAAAGCCAACCGAGAGTTCCTGTCCGGCAAGCTCGCGAGCGGTGAATCCAAATACTTTTTCGACAGCCGGATTTGCATAGAGAATCGCGCCTCCTGGATCAGCCACGATAAGAGGATGCTGAATTGAGGCTACGACCCTTGCGAGCAAGGTTTCGGATTTATGACATGCCTCCATGAGATCCATCATTGTGGTCGGCGCCTGCGAAAGTGAATAAGCGGAGTGCCGGTGGGGCGACCACGGGCGATATATTTGCACTATACCATAATGGAGACGGTTTTTGAGCAAAAATATCCGTCGGCGGGGTCTAGTAGATGACCGGATACTACCGAAAAAGGCAAGAGAGGGGTAAGGCCGTGTATGATATTCTCATAAAGGACGGATTCGTTATTGACGGCACCGGTGAGGGGGGCAAAAAACGGGATATTGGAATAGCCGGAGACCGAATAGTCTTTATCGGAGATGCGTCGATTACTGAAGGAACAAGAGTAATTCGGGCGGACGGAAGCGTTGTGGCTCCGGGATTCATTGATATCCATTCTCATTCGGATTTCAATCTCCTTGCTGATCCCACAGCCGAAAGCAAGGTGTGCCAAGGCGTTACCACCGAAGTGGTGGGACAATGCGGTTTGTCCGGGGCACCCCTGGAGGGGGCGGTCTGGGTACGACGGAAGAATGAGTTGGCGCATATGGGTATCCCGGTCACGTGGTCAAGTCTGGATGAGTATTTACAGCGATTGGAAGAGGCCAAACCCATTGTCAATGTTGCCACGTTGATCGGCCATGGGAATCTTCGGGCTGCTGTTGTGGGATATGAAAATCGATTGGCGACCGGCAGGGAGTTGAGACGAATGTCGCACCTCTTGAGTCGAGATCTGGCCATGGGGGCTTACGGACTTTCAACGGGACTCATGTATCCGCCGGGGGTTTATGCGTCTGGTGATGAACTACTGACCTTGAATAGAATTGTGGCTGAATTTCAAGGAATCTACGCTACCCATCTTCGGAGCGAAGGGGATCAATTAGTGGAAGCGATCCAGGAAGCCCTTTCCCTGGCCGAGCGAGCCGGTGTTTCATTGCAGATTTCTCATCTCAAAACTTACGGCAAGAAGAACTGGGGGAAATTGCCGACGGTCTTTTCCCTCATAGAGACTTTCAGGAGCAGGGGGCTGGCAGTTCATGTGGATCGCTACCCCTATACCGCCTCTTCCACCGGCCTTGATGTCCTGCTTCCTTCCTGGGTGTGGGAAGGGGGACAACAGGAAGAATTGAACCGTCTTGCCGACCCGGCGTGCCGCATGAGGATGACGGAATCCCTGCAGGTCCACAATGGTGACCCGGAGTTTTGGGATAACGTTATGGTTTCTGCTGTTAAGAGTTCTGAGAACCGTCGTTTCGAGGGGAAGACCCTGCGTGAGATCTCCGTTTCTCGGCGCTGTTCCCCCTGGGATGCGGTCTATGAACTGTTGCGTGAGGAAGAACTTGACGTGGAGGCGCTTTTCTTTTTCATGAGTGAGGAAAACCTGGGGAGGATACTTGCAAAGGAATATTGCATGATCGGCAGTGACAGTGCGGCTCGCTCGGTCTCAGGAATACTGAGGAGAGGGAAACCTCATCCTCGTGGTTTTGGGACTTTCCCCCGTATTCTTCATCAATGGGCGGGAAAGGGGAAGGGTTTTCCTTTGGAAACCGCCATTCACAAAATGACCGGGCTCCCCGCAGAAAAGCTGGGATTACGGAATAGGAGCGTAATTCGGGAGGAGAACTTTGCCGATCTCGTAGTCTTTAATCCCTCCGCCATCCAGGATCGTGCCGATTATGGTCAGCCGTTTCAGCTACCGGTGGGGATTGATTACGTTATTATCAATGGCACGATTGTTATAGAAGAAGGGAGGTTGACCGGAAATCGACCGGGCACCGTTCTCCGTAAGGGTTCGTAATAGCGTCGGTTTTATTCCACAGAAGGCAATGGCTGCTGTTTTACTCACACCTTGAGCGGGCGGTTCCGTATCCCGATGAGTTTTTTCTGCGGGTTTCATCGAGAAATGGTATTTGACAAACAGATTTTCCGATTTAAATTAAGAATTATTACTAATGTAGAATTGGGGCGTTTTATCAACTGTGCGTTGCTATTACAAAGGAGACTTGATACCATGGGTGGCATAAACAGCGATCCCGATTTCAGGTCTCTTGACGCTTACGGAGAGGGTTGAGTAATCCCTCGCGTTAAGAGGAGAAGGTCATGAAGACAAGCTGGAAATGCAATCAATGCGGGTATACGGCACAATCCGAGTCACCTCCGGAAAAGTGCCCTTCGTGCCGAATGGATTGTACCTTTGTTGACATTACCTGCTATACGCCGGAGTGTGGCGGGCCGGAGTCGGGTAATATTGATCCTCAGGTGGCCAAAGACCCGAAGCGCGAGCCGAAATAATGACGGATGCCGTGGATGATGGTTTTTTCTCATTGGAAGCGAGAAGGTGACCCATGCCTGGTTCGAAAAGGCTCTTTATGACCGCTCAGCGGCGGGTGATTTTGGAGGAACTGAAAAATACGTCCAGCCACCCTACCGCCGAACAGATTTTTGATTTGGCGAGGGCACGGCTGCCTCGGATCAGTCTGGGAACGGTCTATCGAAATCTGGAGATCCTGGCGGAGCGGGGAATGATCCAACAACTGGCATGGGCGGGAACACAGAAGCGTTATGACGGAAACCCCGAATCTCACTATCACGTACGGTGCCTAAACTGCGGCAGGGTACAAGATATCATGGTCGAGCCCTTGGCTGTGATTACAGAAATTTTTGAAAGGGTTTGTGACTATGAAATCGTCGGGCATCGTCTCGAGGCGCTGGGACTGTGTCGTCGCTGTCTGGAAAAATCACGGAATGTGTAGCTGAATGGTTTTTATAGAGATTTTAGAGAAGAGAGGGGAGGCAATCGGTTGCAGGAAAAGGAAAGAAAAGGAATGAAAAGGAAAGACGATCACCCCAAGACGGTTTGTGAAGCGAGTGATGAGCTTATAAGGAAAGCGGCTGCTGATGGGGTGAGCACTGTATTTGAACGGGCCGAGGCAATGAAACCATGCTCGATAGGGGCGGAGGGGAGTTGCTGCAAAAACTGCTCCATGGGGCCCTGTCGTCTTCCGAGTTCAGGAAAACTAAAAGAGAACGGTGAAAAAAGGCGTGTCGGAATCTGTGGGGCGACGATCGAGACGGTAGCCGCCAGAAACTTTGTTCGTATGATCGCCGGCGGAGCCTCGGCTCACTCAGATCATGGGCGAGGTATTGCCGAGGTGTTCTTGGCAGCAGCGAAAGGAGAAATCCCCGGCTACGAAATTAAGGATACCCAGAAGCTTTTTGAACTTGCCATGGATTTTGGGATCGACATTGATGAGTTTGACACCCGGGAAATCGGCATTAAGGTCGGTGAGCTGTCACTGAGTGAGTGGGGAAGACAAGAGGGGGAACTGGTAATGGCCAGGCGGGCTCCTCTGCGGCGCCAGGAGGTCTGGCGCAAACAGAATGTGTTTCCCCGGGGAATTGATCGGGAGATTGTGGAAACCATGCACCGAACTCATATGGGAGTCGACCAGGACTATAAAAACCTGATAACTCAGGGGACCCGGACCGCGATTGCGGATGGGTGGGGAGGCTCGATGCTTGCAACCGAACTGCAGGACATTTTGTTCGGGACCCCCGTACCGGTAAGAGGATCTTTTAACCTGGGTGTCTTAAAGGAGGAAGAAGTCAACATTATCATCCACGGCCACGAGCCGCTTCTTTCCGAGATGGTGGTTGTGGCGGCTCAGGATCCTGAACTGGTTGCTTTAGCCTCATCCTATGGCGCGAAGGGGATTACCATAGCCGGGATCTGTTGCACCGCCAATGAGGTTCTCATGCGCCACGGTATACCCATAGCAGGAAATTTTTTGCAGCAGGAACTGGCCATAGCCACGGGCGTGGTAGACGCAATGATAGTAGATGTTCAATGTATCATGCAGTCCATCTTTGATGTCGCTCAGTGCTATCACACTAATATTATAACCACCTCACCCAAGGGCAAGATAGCGGGGGCGAAGAGCATGCGGTTTGACGAGCATAATGCATTAGAATCGGCGAAGGGAATCGTTCGCGCAGCTGTCGATAACTATCCCAATCGGCTGGGGGGGGCGAAGATACCTAATAAACGCTGCGAGGGCATAGCAGGATTCTCCCATGAGACCATCGACTACATGTTGGGAGGGATGTTCCGGGCTTCGTATCGGCCGCTTAACGACAATATCATCAACGGCAGGATTCGGGGGATCGCTGGAGTCGTTGGATGCAATAATGTACGAACTTCGCACGATTGGGGGCACATCACTCTCATTAAGGAATTAATCAAGAATGACGTGCTGGTATTGACCACCGGTTGTGCGGCGATCGCCTGTGGTAAAGAAGGGTTGTTGTTGCCCGAAACCGCTGCATCGCACGCTGGAAGCGGTTTGGCCGAGGTGTGTGAAGCAGTGGGAATACCGCCGGTGTTGCATATGGGTTCGTGCGTGGACAATAGTCGGATCCTTATGGCCGCCAGTGCAGTGGTAAAGGAGGGAGGCTTGGGTGACGATATCTGCGATGTTCCGCTGGCGGGCGCGGCTCCGGAGTGGATGAGTGAAAAGGCAGTGTCAATCGGGCATTATTTCGTGGCATCGGGGATTTATACTATCTTCGGCCGCAGTTTTCCCACTGCCGGCAGCGATGTGGTGACCGCACACCTCTTCAGAGAATTGGAGGAGGAATTGGGAGGAATGTGGGATGTGGCAAGGGATCCGGGGGAAATGGCGGAGAAGATGATTGCCCACATCGACAGGAAACGAAAAGCTCTCGGCATTGATAGGGCGCGGGAACGCGTGCTTTATGATATGAGCATGAGAAGGGAGCTTGAGGCCGGTTGACATCGTTCCCGGTTTTGCCATTCCCTTTGGGGGGGGTGGTCTATTTAATGAAAGAGGAGTAGAGAAATGTCCAGACCGAACGAGAAGTTGATATTTGTTATTCTCCTGATCAGTTTGTTTGCGTGTTCGACGGCGCCCGGTCAGCAAAACGCAGCGCTCCCTTTACCCATTACCGCTCCATCGGAACCGATGGTGACCGTGCCGGTCTTCGAACTCTCCGCGCCTGCGGAAGCAAAGGACGGTAACTACCTGGGAGTTTCCGATGCCGGGAGTTTCAAAAGTACGGAGATTAAAGCCGATATCCTTCTCGTAGAAGTCTTCAGTATGTATTGTCCCCACTGCCAGCGGGAGGCTCCCCAGGTAAACGAACTCTTTGAGGCCATAGAACAGGATTTATCTCTGAAGGAGAGGGTGAAGATAATCGGTATCGGTGCCGGTAATAGTGCCTACGAGGTCGATGTGTTTAAAAAAAAATATGAAATCGCATTTCCTCTCTTCCCTGATCAAAAATTTAATATCACCAGTCTGCTGAAGGTGGGGACAACGCCGACCTTCGTCGGGCTTCGAACAAAGAGCGGTGGAGATTATGAACAGATCCTTTTTCATGTCGGCGCGCTTGGCGACGTGGAATCATTTCTGCATACCGTCAAGACACAATTAGCACGGTGAAAGGAGAATGGATATGATAAGGAAAACTCGCATAATCATGACGGTGGGGGCACTAATATTTGCGGCGGCATGGGGGAGTATGTGCTTTGCGCAATCGGAGATTTTTCAACCGACCATTTATGATGTGGGGACGATAAAGCCGACCGACAGCGAGGTGGCGGTCAAAGTGGGAGATGAAGCTCCCGACTTTGACCTGCCTTCAGTGGGTGGAGAGAAAATATCGTTGCGTCAATACCGCGGCAAGAAGAACGTGGTTCTGTCGTTTGTGCCTGCCGCATTCACGCCGGTTTGTTCGGCCCAGTGGCCCGGCTACAATATCGTCAAGGAGACTTTCGATGCCGAGGATGCCGTTCTGCTTGGCATTACTGTTGATAATATTCCTTCGTTGTACGCGTGGACAAAGGATATGGCCTTGTGGTTCCCCGTGCTTTCGGACTTTTTCCCCCATGGAGAGGTTGCGAACCGGTACGGTATCTTGCGCTCCAACGGTATGAGCGAGAGAGCGCTTTTTGTTGTTGATAAGAAGGGGGTGATTCGATACATCGATGTGCACGACATAAATGAACGGCCGCCGCTTGAAGACCTGATCACGGAATTGAAGAAACTCAGTAAGGAATAACCAAAGCAGCCCTGATGCACGTCGATCAGGCCTGGAAGAAAGTCATGAGAGAGAAATTCGGGGAGCACGAGAGTGCCTTAATGATAATATAGAAGATTCCCTTGATTGCGCGACGCCGCGCAACGGTGCTTCCGGGCAAAGGGGATGAGTGAACGGCAATTGTTTGGTCATCTTTTAATATGAGGTGAGAGAGCCATGGAGAAAAATGTGAAAATATATAGCCTTTCCACCTGACCCCACTGCAAAAGAGCGAAGGAGTATCTTTCGCAAAAAGGGGTTCGCTTCACGGACTATGATGTTGGAACGAACAGAGATGCTGCCAAAGAGATGATCAGGATTTCCGGGGCTAAAAGCGTGCCGGTCATTGTTGTTGACGAAACGGTAATCATCGGCTTTGATGCGTTGAAGCTTGATGCCGCCTTGGGAACCTGAAGAGAGTTTCGCTCCGAAAGGTAATGCTTTTCAGATTGTCGCCGGACGCCTTGAATGTAAATAGATGGTGAATAGATACTGAGGAGGGTGTGATGGAGGAAAAGGAAAGAATCGTGACAATGGGAGGAAATCCGTTGACGCTTCTCGGCAGGGAGATAAAGGTCGGCGAGAAAGCACCGGACTGCGTGCTGATTGATAACGATTTAGCGCCGGTGCGGCTGTCATCTTTTTGGGGCCAACCATGCATTATCTCTTCGGTTCCTTCCCTGGATACCCCGGTCTGTGATCTGGAGACAAAGCGGTTTGATGCTGAAGTAGCGCGATTCGATTTTGAGGTAACGATGCTTACCATAAGTATGGACTTACCTTTCGCCCAGAAGAGGTGGTGCGGCGCAACCGGAACGGGCAACAGTCGGACACTCTCGGATCACCGGGAGGCGGCGTTCGGGATGGCTTACGGCGTTCTTATAAAAGAATTGCGATTGCTGGCGAGAGCGCTGTTCGTGGCCGACAATCAGGGAGTGGTCTGTTATACACAATTGGTCAGGGAAATTTCGCAGGAACCGGACTACGATGCGGTGTTGGCGGCAGTGACAAAAATTGGGCGGCGATGAATGCCGGATTGATTAATTTGTTGTCCGGTAATCTTCAACAACTTTAGAAGGGAGCAGAGGTTATGAGTTTTGTTGAGCTTCAAGATATAATAGACTTCGCTATTGGTAAGGAACAGGAAGCGATTGAATTCTACCAGGGATACGCTGAGAAGGTAAAGCAAAAGGCGATTGCGGAAGAATTGCGAAAAATGGCATTGATGGAGGAAGGTCACCGGAAACGGTTGGAAAAGATGGATGTCGTAGAGGCTTCCGAGCACGTGGCCAAGCCGATAGAGACTCTTAAGATCGCCGACTACGTTGTAGAGAAAGAACCGAGTGAAGCCATGAACTGGCAGGATGTGGTTCAGATTGCGATGAAGCGCGAGCTTGCCTCAGTCAACCTTTATAGGGATCTGGCAAAGCTCGTCAATGAACCGACCTCGATACAATTGTTTGAAAATCTGGCTGCGGACGAGGCCTCGCATCAGCTCTTTTGGGAAAAAATTTGGGACGACGAGATACTGAAAGATAATTAAGGGTCCTCATTTCGTGAGGTCTCTTGACCTCCGGGGTGGGAGTGAAGGATCTCCGAGGAAACAATACAAGGAAAGGGAGGATGGCCATGACAAAACGATTGGAAATTTACAAGTGCAGCATCTGTGGAAATATCGTGGAAGTGCTTCATGAAGGAAAGGGGGAGCTTGTTTGCTGCGGTGAATCCATGACGTTGTTGCAGGAAAACACGGTAGACGCTGCCCGGGAGAAACATGTTCCCGTGATCGAAAAGACCTCGGATGGAGTAAAGGTCAAGGTCGGTAGCGTTGCTCATCCCATGGAGGATAAACATTATATCGAATGGATCGAAATTATTGCCGACGGCAAGGCCTACCGACAGTTTTTAAAGCCCGGAGACGTGCCGGAAGCACGATTCACCATTCAAGCTGAGACGGTAACCGCCCGTGAACACTGCAACATTCATGGTCTGTGGAAAGCATAGATACGGCCGATTCAACTGCGCTTGCGGTGTGGCGTCAGCGCATCAAGACGGAGGCGTGTGGGGGAGCGCAAAACCCAGGAAACAGAGAAAGGAATTGCTTCCGAGGCCTCTTTGCGTGCTTTGGGATTGTTTTGAGGACAGGGTGAGCATCGACTTGTTGCTGCCCCAAACCATGTGAAGCTTGTTGCTTTAATAGTGCGCCTTTGATCCTGAGTTCTTGCTGACCGCAGATGGGACAGAGCGAGCACGAATGAGGTGTTTTTATGAACCGAGCCGAGAGGAGGAAACCGTAATGGCCAAGGCATTAATTGTATATGCGTCACGGACAGGGACAACCAAACGGATCGCCGGTGTTATTGCCGAGGGAATTCGTGACGCAGGAGTCGAGGTTGATCTGGTTGATGTCAAAGACGTTGCGAATGAATCGAAGCTCCAGGGATATGATGGGTATGCATTCGGTTCCGCCACCTATCATGGGGAGATGATGCAGCCGATGAAAACCATGCTTTTCTTGGCGGAAAAGGCTCAGGTGGAGGGAAAGATCGGAGGCGCCTTTGGAGCATATGGCTGGAGCGGAGAAGCCCCGGAAAGAATTTATGACACTATGAAAAATATTTTTTCTATGGATATGGTCGGTACATCTCTCAAGCTGAAATCACCGGGTCTGACACCGGTGGTCCTGAAAGCGGCTCACGACTACGGGACTGAAATCGCGCGGAGAATTACGGCGAAAGGATAACAGAGCGATGACCGATTAGTTTCTGTGAACTACCCCTCGGAGGGAGAAGAAACGGCCTACAATCATTTGATCCGGGAGAAAAGTCCATACCTTTTGCAGCACGCTACCAATCCAGTGGACTGGTATCCGTGGGGGCATGAGGCTTTTGAATTGGCGCGGAAACAAGGGAAACCGGTTTTCCTTTCTGTCGGCTATGCTACCTGTCACTGGTGTCATGTCATGGCGCACGAGTCTTTCGAAGACGAGACCATTGCGCAGTTACTGAATGGTCATTTCGTCGCCATCAAGGTTGATCGGGAGGAGCGGCCGGATATTGATCAGATTTATATGACTGTCTGCCGAATACTAACCGGTCAGGGTGGCTGGCCGCTTTCAATCTTTATGACTCCGGAAGGAAAACCCTTCTTTGCGGGCACTTACTTCCCCAAAAGACAACGCATGGGAATGCCTGGATTCGAAAACATCCTGGAGCAGATCGCCGGATTGTGGAAGGAAGATCAATCGCGAATACTTAGCTCTGCTGAAGATGTAACCGGAACAGTGCAGGCGCATTTACGACCGTCGATTAAAGGATCGCTTCTCGATATTAACGTATTAGAGCGCTGTTACCAGCAGCTCGCCGTGAGTTTTGATTCACAATGGGGCGGTTTCAGCACTGCGCCGAAATTTCCCATGCCCCACAATCTTACCTTCCTGCTGAGATGGCATCGGCGCACCGGGAATTCTGCCGCCCGCGAGATGGTTGAAAAGACGCTGATAAGCCTCAGACAGGGCGGAATTTTTGACCACATTGGATTCGGATTTCATCGATATTCAGTCGATGACCGGTGGTTGGTCCCTCATTTTGAGAAGATGCTCTACGACCAGGCACTGCTGTCGATGGCCTACACCGAGGCATTCCAGGCGACACAGCGAGATGAGTATAAAAAGATCGCCGGTGAGATCTTCTCCTATGTTCTGCGGGATATGACCGCTCCCGAAGGGGGCTTTTATTCAGCTGAGGATGCTGATAGTGAGGGCAAGGAAGGACTTTTCTATCTGTGGTCTCCCGATGAAGTCCTGAAGTGTCTGGGGAACGAGAGTGGAAATCTCATGTGTCGATTTTATGGTATTTCCCCCGAGGGAAATTTTGAGGGGCGGAGTATTCCTCATATGACAGCTTCCGAGGCTGCGTTTGCAGACCGGGAGGGAATGGCTGTTGGGGAGTTTGAAGACATATTGCAGCAAGCGCGGAGTGCGCTCTTTCAAGTACGAGAGAAACGAGCCCATCCTTTGAAGGATGATAAAATTCTTACAGCTTGGAACGGACTTATGATCGCCGCGTTGGCCAAAGGGCACGGGGTCGTTGAGGATGTACCATGCCTCGACGCAGCGCGGGCTGCCGCTGATTTTATTCTAAAAAACTTACGACGGGATAACGGAAGGCTTTACCGCCGCTATCGGGAAGGCGAGGTTGCTCACCCCGGGTATCTCGATGACTATGCTTTTTTTATTTGGGGACTGATCGAGTTGTACCAGGCTACCTTTGACATTCAGTATCTGGAAGAAGCGGTTGCGTTGAATGCTCTGATGATCGATCTGTTCTGGGACGGGGAACATGGTGGGTTTTTTCTTACAGGAAAAGAAGATGAAGTTCTCATCGCCCGGTCCAAAAATATTTATGACGGCGCAGAACCATCTGGTAATTCGATAGCGCTGTTGGACTTGCTTCGCCTTGGTCGTCTTACCGGCGATACGGAATTGGAAAAGAAGGCCGACCAGATGGCCAGAACGTTTTCCGAGCCGGTCCTGGAATATCCGATAGGTCATTGCCAATTTTTAAATGCCATAGAGTTTATGGTGGGGCCGTCCCCAGAGATTGTAATTGCCGGCATCACCCGCAAAGAAGCAGCCCATGCCTTGATTGACGGCTTCCGACGGAAGTTCTTTCCGAACACCATTATTATGGGAAGATCCGAGGACCTCGACGTGGAAAGAGTCCTGCACGTCATCCCGTTTGTTAGGGAGATGAAGCCGATTGACGATAAGACCACGTTTTATCTTTGTGAGCAGTTTGCCTGTTCATCACCCATGACCGAGTTGTCCGAGGTCCATTCAGCTCTCGGATAGAACGAGGAACGGGCGAGCGCTGAGCTCGAGGATGCGCCGCATGAAATGGAGACAAGTGCTGACGACCGTTCAATCAATCGATTCGGATGAGGCGAAACGGTTTCTTGCCACCCATGCCGAGGGAACCTATCCTCTCCCGGATGTTCGGCAATCGGGAGAATATGAAGAGGAGAGAATTCCCGGTGCAGCGCTTATTTCTTTCCCGGAACTTTCGAGTCGATATAAAGAGATCGATCGCGAAAAATCGGCGATCGCTTACTGTGCCATTGGAGGGCGGAAACAGACAAGGTATTTTTGAGTCTAGTCGAAGAGGAGAAGGTTCACCTGAAAAGGCTCGGTAGCCTTATGGACAGGGTGAAAAGAGGAAGCAACCCCCCGTGGGGATAATGTCATGGATGGGGCAAACTATAAACTCTTTTCTTAAGGGGGCAACACCATGAAAGAAATGTTGAGAATGTATATGGCTGAGAAGAGGCTGGAGGCGCTCAAGCAGGCTTTGAAGATGGAGGAAGACGGAAAGGCATTTTATGAACGGGCCCGGGACAAAACAAAAAGTAAAATGGGCAAGAGTGTTTTTGAATCGTTGATCCGTTCGGAAGAATCGCACATTAAGAAGATTAAGGAACTATATGATACTGTGGAAAAAACATGCGCCTGGCCCCCGGAAGCGCCTATACGGGACGTCAAAAGCGAAAAGAACGTTTTCGAGCAAGCATTGGCTGCTGCCCAGGAAAAGGTGAAAGCAGACACGGATGATCTTGAGGGATTGAAGCTTGCCGTCGAACTTGAGAGAGCCGGGAAGAGATACTATGAACTCCAGGCAGATCAGACAGACAACCCCTGTGAAAAAAAGTTTTACTATCTTCTCGCCCATGAGGAAGGGGAGCACTTCATGACCCTTATCGAGACCATTCAATATTTGGAGGACCCTGGTGCCTATTTTCACCAAAAGGAGATAACCCGAGGCCACTATTGAGAGAAAACGTTACGACCATAAGGGAGAATTGTCCAGTGCACCAATTTGAGTATGAGATTACAAAGTATCCCACCGAAGCTTTTCATCAGCTGGTCTTCTTTTGCTCGGAGACCGGAGAATGCAGCGTTGACCAAGTTCCGGGTGACCAAACCAAGAACCTGGAAAACCTCCTCAATCAGAAGGGGATGGAAGGGTGGGAGTTGATCCAGGTTGCCTTCGGGAAAGGGGGGATTCTCGCTTTTTGGAAACGAAGTCTCGCATGAAACGCGCGAACCCTCGAAGAAAGACGGGTGGAGAATGAGCGCGAGGGTGAAACAGGAATGATCCATAGGATGTGCGCCGGTAAACGGTTGCTCGGCAATCGAAATGCGGTACTTCTTCTGGCAATGGGAGGAGGGCTCGTTTTTGGCCACGGAGCCCAGTGGACGAAAGGGTTGACTATCCCGGCCTTGGCGCTGGTCATGACGGTTACCTGTATGGGAATACCGGGAGGAATGTTTCGTTCTCCGCGGGACCTCGTGGCATCTACCCTGACGGCGCTGATGATGAACTTTCTGGTTTTGGGGGGCGTTCTTTACCTTTTGAGCGCTCTCGTAATTCATGACCATGAAATCAAACAGGGTTTTTTTATTATGATGTGCATGCCGCCGGGTGTTGCGGTTATTCCTTTTACCACCTTTTTAAACGGCGACAGTAAGATATCCGTTCTGGGGACGGTGGGCGCATACCTTGGCGCTTTGGTCATTACACCGGTGGCACTTTTCTGGTTTCTGGGGTCCAGTTTGGTGTCTCCCCTTAAACTGTTTCTCATAGTCCTGGAACTTATATTGATTCCCTTAGGTCTGGCCTGGCTATCGCGTAGAACCGGGCTTTCGGAAAAAATTGCGCCGATCAAGGGGGCTATTACCAACTGGGGGTTCTTTGTGGTGGTGTATACAATCGTCGGATTGAACCGGCAATTCTTTTTCGAAAGTCCGTTGTCGTTGCTGCCGGTTGCGGCAAGTGCTTTGGCGAGTACGTTTCTGCTCGGAGCCCTCATAGAACTCGCCGGGAAAACGTGCGGTATTGATGGCCGGAGACGTACCAGTTTGGTTCTCTTGGGGACCATCAAGAATTACGGGCTGGCGGGTGGGATTGCGCTCTACTTTTTTGAAAAGCAGACGGCGGTCCCTGCGGCGGTCTCCGCGGTTTTTCTGGTGATTTATCTTATTTGGCTGGGGTATAAGAAGAACTCGGCATGATGCAGTTGGTAGATATGGTGCCCAGCCGTGGTGCCCCGGCTGGGTGAAGGCGTCAGGCACCGGCAGCAGTGGTGGACGAGGCACCTGTATTATGAAAAGTAGTACTGTCATGTATACCAAATAAAGGAGGTGTTGTTATGAATAAGTACGTATGTTCAGTGTGTGGCTATGTGTATGATCCGGCGAAAGGCGACCCTGACAACGGTATCGCCCCGGGAGCTAAATTTGAAGATTTGCCGGATGATTGGACGTGTCCTGTTTGCGGGGCGTCAAAGGACCAGTTCGAGAAAGAATGAGAGGTGGAGTACCCTCATCCGGAGTCGGCCGGCTACAAGGAAATAGAAAAAGAAAGGCTGAGTAAAAACTCAGCCTTTCTTTAAAGGAGGAGAGAAGAAATGTGATTTTATATATATTTTTAGACAGGGCTATACGGAATAAGTTCTAAAATTCCCCAAGCCGGTTATTACCGGCCTTTTTTGTTTCCGAGGGGTGCTTTTGTTGCGATTGCACGCGTTTGGGATTAGACTAGTGTTTATGGACAGGTGATTCCATGAACACTGAAAGGAGCAGGCGTTACGGTGCTCAGAGAAATCGAAGAGTTTCTTCATAGAACCTTGGTAGTCAGCGGAACCGCTCTAACGGCCGTAATCCTGGTGGGGTTGCCGGCCGTTCTCTTGGGTTTGCTGCTGCGGGAATGCTTCTATCGGGGAAAAGATATGATGGTGATCATCGGGGGGCTGACTATCGTCGTGATTGCGTATTGTGGCCTGCTCCATTTCAAGACCAGGGCGTTATCGACGGATACACATTCGCCGACTCCCCAGGTGGTCCATTCCTGCGCCCGGATTGGGTCGGTACTTCTCTCTGTTTCTTTCGCACTGATTCTGATTTATCTCGTAGAGTATCTGTCCAGAATCCTTTCCTAAATTAGTGATGTCGGTCAATTTAAAGGAATTGCGCGTGCGTCGAATGGATTGGCTTATGTGAATCCGAACCAATCTGTCCCTGGAAATTTGAGAGAGACGGAAATTCTCTTATGGATCGAGGCGAAAAAGAGAGAAGAGATAAGACCATGATGTGAGGAAAGCGGGTTCTCTGGGCCATCCAACACAATCGTTATTCAGATTCTTAATGCTGGAATACTGCTTGGTTGGGTGTATTGACTAAAAAAATATCGCGAATTAAATTCTCTGTCATCACCGGAGAGAATAGAAAAGCAAGTGTGTAAAGGTATAGAGGATAAAAGCTGGGGTGGGAGGATTCGAACCTCCGAATGCGGGCTCCAAAGGCCCGTGTCTTACCGCTTGACGACACCCCAGTAATTGCGGAAAGTATAGCAAAATATTTAACAAACCGAAATAGTTATATCAATGCTTTTGCCAGAAAAATTTTCCAGCCCCGGCTCGAATAATCGGCGTTTATTTTTCGTCTTACTTTTTCGGCGTCGGGTTGGTCGAAAAAAATGCCGAACACCGTTGACCCGCTTCCAGACATAAGAGAGCCCCAGGCTCCGTACCCATCCAAAATGTCTTTTATTTCAGCGAGCTCCGGATAGCGGCGTATAACCGGCTCCTCGAGGGCGTTGAAGAGGATATCTTTTCCCGCAGCCTTTAAATCTATTGTGCCGGCGTGAGAAAGAGGTTTTTTCGAAACTTTCGGATGGCAATGATTGTATGCCCATGCTGTGGAAACCGGGATGGGGGGAGTTATGAGAACCGCCCAAAAGGGCGGAGAGAGAGAGAGAGGTGAAAGTCGTTCCCCAATTCCGGTTGCGACGGCCGGACCTTGATAAAGGAAAAAAGGGACGTCAGCGCCGATCTGGGCGCCCAGTGCCATGAGTTCCGAATAGGATAGTTTTACCTGGTAGATATCATTGATTGCTCTCATCACTGCTGCGGCGTCACTGCTCCCTCCCCCTAAACCCGCAGCTACCGGTATGTGTTTTTCCAGATGGATAGTAAGGTTGAAAGAAGAGGCGGTCTTCTCCATGAGCAGGCGGGCGGCCCGATAGGCGAGATTGGTTTCGTCTAAGGGTATCTGACTGCTGTTTGAGGTTACGGTAATTCCTTTTCCGGAGGGGGTGATGGTAATGGCATCAGACAACTCCACGCCGCACAATACCGACCTGATTTCATGGTAACCGTCCGTCCTCTTGGCGAGGATCTCAAGGCAAATATTGATTTTTGCCGGCGCCAGGATCCTCGTCGGTTTACTTGTTAGCCTCATTTACATACCTAAGTCGTAAATCAGTCAGAAGGTTCTCCAAAAGCATCTCTTCATCTTTGGTGAGATTGCCCTTTGTTTTCTCTTCAAACAAGGCGATGGTATCGATTGTATGCTTAGCAAGGGGCAGATTGCGCTCCCTGGTTTTGGTGGTGGGGTTATCGAAGAGACCTAAGTGAAGAAGCGCCGCCTGACTCAGGGAAATGATGAAACTCGAGAAGTTTACCTCCGGCAAGGGAGTGTTTTCCTCATCGGCATGCGAGGTTTTTTGCTTTGTTTGTTGCTCTCGGGGTTCCCCCGGCGTCGCGGAAGCGGCGGAATCGTCAACCGTTACGTTCTGGTCCGGTTTTGCCTCGCCGGCTTCGTCGACCACAAAACGGCGCCTATCCTTGACGGAAAAGGTTTCTTGCTCTTTTTTCTCATCCATTGCCGACTCCTTTTTTCGATACGGTTTGACAATTATTGAGGTAATAACCTCGCTCAACGAGCGTATCAGAAGACGCTTTCTCTCCTCTTCTCATACACGGGTCAGTTCCGGTTATCTCTGAACTAAACCATCTTCACGAGACGCATGGTGGTTTCTTTTGGGTGCCCGGGTGAGCTGGAAAGATTCAAGGATTAAGAAGATGCTTGTCTTTCGGTATCCACCATCACATTGTCGTTACTGATTCGCCGTGCGCTCCTGTAGTTTTCGCATTTCTTTCCATGTAAAGTGAATTCGCTGAAAAACGGTAATGTGCGTGAAGACCGCTAAGACCCATAGGACCAGGCCCATGACATTGAACAAACTTCCCGCCGCCAGAAGGATGGTTCTTTCAGCGCGCTCCATCAGCCCGATATTACAGTGATCGAGAACTATTTCCGCCTTGGCGCGGGAATAAGGGACTAAGATGCACCCCATGAGAACGATACAGGCGAGGAAAACATACCCGGCTTCATCCCTGACTGCAAAGTACCAAATGATGCCGATGAGGAGAAGAATCTCGGAATAGCGATCTATGACGGAATCCAGAAATCCGCCAAATGTTGTGACTTTATTGACTGTTCGAGCAACTGCGCCGTCAAGAATGTCAAAGAGGCCGGCGAATAAAATCAGGATGCCTCCTGATATCCAGTATCCCATCCCCAAGCATACCGCTGCTCCGACATTTATGAAGAGGCCCAGGAATGTTAAAAGATGGGGATTGACGTTTTGCCCAAAAACAAGGCGTGCTATGCGGGAGAAGACATTGTCGAACCGATGTCCCAACTGTTTACTTATCATGCTGTAACAGAAAAAGAGCTGGTATTTTTAAAGCGCCGGCAGTTTTCATTCTATCCAATTTGGCGCATAACTCAAGTATTTATTTTTCCTCGGGAGATCGTCTCGTGCGGCACGGCAACGGCCGTCGCCGTAACGACGATTCGTTACGGGCACCGGAGGCGGCAGGGAGAGTAGATGCCGGCTGTTGCACAGTTCACTGGTAAACTGTCGATCACCGATAAGAAACGGCAACCGACAGTTTGCCAGATCGTCTCAATTACTTTGATTCCTCGAACTCCGCATCAACCACATCTCCCTCGGCACCACCCGGAGGCGTTGGTCCCGCGCCTGGCGCAGCGCCACCCGGAGGTGGTTGTTGCTGCTGCTGCGCAGCCGACTGGTACATGACTTCAGCTAATCGGTGAGAAGCCTTGGTAAGCTCTTCCATTCTATTCTTTATCGCGGAGGCGTCTCCGGTACCGATGGCATCCTTGGTGGCTTGAATCGCATCTTGAATGGGTTTTCGTTCCGCCTCGGGAATCTTGGCCTGGTTTTCATTAAGGAGTTTTTCGGTGTTGTATACCAGAGAGTCAGCCTGGTTTTTTATGTCCACTTCTTCGCGTCTCTTTTTGTCTTCCTCGGCATGCTTTTCCGCTTCACCGACCATATTTTTAATTTCGCTGTCGGAGAGACCACTGGAGGCGGTTATTGTAATTCTCTGTTCTTTGCCGGTTCCCATATCTTTTGCGGAAACGTTAACGATTCCGTTGGCGTCGATGTCAAAGGTCACCTCGATTTGCGGAATCCCTCGTGGAGCAGGGGGAATTCCCACAAGGTGAAATTTCCCGAGCGTTCGATTATCCCGCGCCATTTCTCGTTCTCCCTGCAGAACGTGGATCTCAACGCTTGTTTGACTATCAGCGGCTGTGGTAAAAATTTCGCTTTTTCTCGTGGGAATGGTGGTGTTGCGTTCGATCAATTTTGTTGTCACGCCACCCAAGGTCTCGATGCCCAGCGACAGAGGGGTAACATCCAGCAAGAGAACGTCCTTGACCTCTCCCGCCAGAACCCCTCCCTGGATGGCGGCTCCCATAGCTACCACTTCGTCGGGATTTACCCCTTTGTGCGGTTCCTTGCCGAAGAGATCTCTTACCTGCTGTTGTACCTTGGGGACTCGGGTTGATCCCCCTACTAAAACGGCTTCATTTAGTTGATTCGGCTTGAGGTTGGCGTCTGCGAGAGCTTGGTTGCAGGGCCCTTTCGCGCGGTCGATCAAATCATCTACCAACTGTTCAAATTTTGCCCGAGTCAACTTAATCGCGAGATGCTTCGGTCCGGATGCATCAGCCGTAATAAAGGGAAGGTTGATCTCCGTCTCTACCGTCGAAGAGAGTTCTATTTTTGCTTTTTCCGCCGCCTCCTTTAAGCGTTGCAGAGCCATGCGATCCTTCCCCAAGTCAATCCCCTGGTCTTTTTTGAACTCGGCAATAAGCCAGTCGATAATTCGCTGGTCCAGGTTATCGCCTCCCAAGTGGGTGTCCCCATTGGTAGACTTAACTTCAACGATATTTTCCCCAACCTCCAGAATCGAAACATCGAACGTTCCTCCACCGAAATCATAGACGGCGATGACCTCGTCTTTCTCTTTGTCCAAACCATATGCCAGCGAGGCGGCGGTCGGTTCATTGATAATCCGGAGGACATTCAACCCCGCAACCGTTCCGGCATCTTTTGTTGCCTGTCGTTGACTATCATTGAAGTAGGCGGGAACCGTAATAACCGCATCGGTGACCTTTTCTCCCAAGTAGGCCTCCGCAGACTCCTTAAGCTTTCGGAGGATTATAGCGGAAATTTCCGGCGGAGAGTACTGCTTGCCCATAGCCTCGACTTTCACATCGCCGTTAGGGGCTTTAATTGCCTTAAACGGCACCATTTTCATCTCTTCCGCGACTTCATCATAACGTCGACCCATAAAACGCTTTATGGAATAAACGGTGTTCTCGGGATTGGTTACTGCCTGGCGTTTGGCAACCTGACCCACGAGGATTTGCCCGTCTTTTGTGAAGGCCACTACCGAGGGGGTTACGCGGCTTCCTTCCTCATTAACGATTACTTTGGGCTCTCCCCCCTCCATAACCGCCACGCACGAATTGGTGGTCCCTAAATCTATGCCGATAACTTTGCCCATTTAACTACCTCCTTTAGTTGCTTCTTTATCGTTTAAAAATGTACACAGAATAGTCATGCAGTCCATATAAATTGCAATTTAAAATAATCATGCAAGTGATGATGTCAACTGTCTCGGATTCATTTTGGCATGTTTTTGTAAAAAAAGCGCAGGGGCTGATTCCAAACCGGCTCAGGAGGGACCCCCCTTAACGTATGCTTTTGGGAACGCGTAGTCATGGTGCGGTGCTACCGGAAGGCATCATATAGACAGACACTTGGCATTGCGGAGGAGAGAGGAGGATGCAAAGTCGGGGCACTGAAGTCCCCCAACGGAAAGGCCAGAATTAGATTTCTTCTCGGCGATACTCGAATGACTCGAATTTCGTATATTTTTCGATAAAGGTTAATTGAACTCTGCCGATAGGTCCGTTGCGCTGTTTTCCGATGATTATTTCCGCCAGCCCTTTTTTCTCAGCGTCTTCCTTGTTATAGACCTCGTCCCGATAGATGAAGAGGATCACGTCGGCATCCTGCTCGATGGCGCCTGATTCTCTCAGGTCGGCCAGTTGGGGACGCTTGTCGTGGCGATCTTCGACCTTGCGATTGAGCTGTGAAAGAGCAATAACCGGGATATGAAGTTCCTTGGCCAAGGCCTTGAGGGAACGGGATATTGCTGAAATCTCCTGCTCCCGGCTGTCCGTGCGTTCTTTTTCCTGCATCAATTGGAGATAGTCTACAATAACCAGACCCAATTCCTGATCCTTTCGCAAACGTCGTGTTTTAGCCCTCATCTCGAGGGTGCTGATACCGGCGGTGTCATCAATAAAAATGGGGGCATCAGAGAGTGCGCCGGCGGCACGAGTCAACTTCGGCCAGTCGTTTTCGCTCAAGAATCCGCCCCGCAGTTTATGGGCATCAATTCGGGCTTCGGCACAAAGCATCCGCGTGGCGATTTGCTCTTTTGACATTTCCAGGGAGAAGATGGCTACGGGAAGATTTTTTTCCACTGCAACATATTGAGC
Source organism: Deltaproteobacteria bacterium (assembly GCA_016935335.1). GTDB lineage: Bacteria > Desulfobacterota > WTBG01 > JAGOGO01 > JAGOGO01 > JAFGRE01. Next base: position 18,710 of record JAFGRE010000077.1, on the reverse strand, counting down.
GATGTTAAGGGCAAAAGCAGTCTTTCCCATGCTGGGACGCCCGGCAATGATGATTAAGTCGGAAGACTGAAACCCTGAGGTGTAATGGTCGAGATCATCGAACCCGGAAGGGGTTCCGGTAATAAGTTCACGTTTTTCATAAAGTTTTTCAATAGCTACAAAACTACTCTTAATGACCTCCCGAAGGGGATAAAAGGAAGGCTTTATCTGATATTCACTGATGCTAAAGATGCCGGCTTCAGCAAAATCGAGAATCTCGTTAATATCCTTTTCGTTTTCGTATCCTCTGGTAATTATCTCAGTGGCAGTGGAGATAATCTTTCGCAGGATCGATCGTTCCCTCACGATTTTTGCGTAATGCACTGCATTGGCAGCAGTAGGAATGTTATCAACCAACGAGGCAAGATACGGAGTTCCGCCGATCTCATCCAATTGTTTCTTTTGCGTCAGCGTATCCGTGAGCGTAATAAGATCACAGGGCTCGTTTTTGTTGTAGAGGTCAATCAGGCTGATAAAGATCTTCCGATGACTTTCACGGTAAAAATCGGAAGAATCAAGTACTTCGATAACTTGGTTAAGGACATCGTTCTCCAAAAGTATCGCGCCCAGCACAGCTTGTTCGGCTTCCAGATTTTGTGGGGGGATCTTGGCGAGATGAGCATTGGTATCCTTTTTCATGTATTCGCGTCCGGCGTGGTGGAGGATTTTTTGCCATTACACTACTGATTCGGCAGCGTGTCAATAGAGTAATTGATAGAGCCGAAATCATAACGGCGAAGAGACGTTTCTAGGCGTGGGGAACCTGACCGATGCGAGTTACTGTTTTACCACCCAGATCTTTAAATGTGCTGTTACCTCGGGGTGCAGCTTTATCGGCACCTTGTAAATTCCCAGGGTTTTTATCGGCTCTTCCAGCAGAATTTTCTTTCGGTCGACAGGGATATTCTCTTCTTTAAGGCTTTCCACAATATCCAGCGAAGTCACTGCCCCGAAGAGCTTGTCCTCCTCACCGGCAGGCTTGGCTATCGTGCATGACAGCCCTTCGATTTTTTCCGCAATAACCTCTGCCTCTTTTTTGACCCGATTCTGCTTTTGCTGAATGAGGGATTTTTGGTGGGTGAGGCTCTTTAGGTTTTGGGAACTGGCTGGGACAGCCACTTTTCTGGGGATTAAATGATTGCGGGCATATCCGTCTTTTACTTGGATTACATCCCCTATTTTCCCTAAACGGGGATCATCTTCTAATAATATGACCTTCACTTTTTAAACCCCCTTTACCCCTTGTTAATGTGACCCGCACTCGGGTGTGAGCCCTGCCCAAATCTGGCGCGGAGCGCACCTGCACGGATGAGTTTAGATGTTGTGGTGCGTGGTAAACGGCAGAAGAGCCATGGTTCGCGCGGTCTTAATGGCCCGAGTCACCCGCCTTTGGTGGCGGGCGCAGTTGCCGGAAATGCGTCGTGGGATTATCTTCCCTCGTTCAGTGACGAAATGCTGGAGGAGGTCGATTTCCTTGTAGCTGACCGATAATGACTTGTCAACGCAAAAACGACAGACTTTTCTCCGTTGAAACGTTGTTCTATACCCGTTTCTTCTTCTGCTTTGAAATTTCATTTTCTCCTTCTTCGAATCTATTTAAGGGGTTGTCTTTTATGGTTTCAGGAAGAAGGTGCTTCCTCAGCCTGCTCCTGCTGTTGTGCTTCATTCCCCCCTGCAGACTCGGACAATTCCGTACCTTCCGGGGTTGTTCCTTCCTGAGTTACTTTGGGGGGGGGTGGTTTCCTCGGGTGCCTCTTCTTCCGGGGATTTTTCTTCGCACAATGACTGGATATCGATTTTCTTATCGAGCTTTATTGTCTGATAGCGCAATATCCGTTCATTGTACCGAAGCAGCGCATCTAACGCTTGCAGTGTTTTCGAGGTTCCTGAAAAGTAGGAGAGAAGATAGTATCCCTTCGAGTGTTTCTTAATTTTGTACATTAGCTTCCGAGGTCCCCACGTGTCGGCTTTGAAAAATTCACCCTCTGATTCACTAACGACGTCTTTCAGCTTGTTAATGTGGTTTTGAATTTCCTCTTCTGCTATTTCAGGATTGAAAATGGTTAGGAGTTCGTATCCTTGGGCCATGCCGTCTCTTTCCTTCTTATCCGATAATTTTGTTTATCTTCAGACTGGTTATATTTTGCCGATGCCCTTGTTTTTTTTGATAACCCTTTCTCCGTTTGGATTTGAATATGGTTATCTTCTTGTTCTTTTCATGATTGACGATGCTGCCGACTACCTTGGCATTGGGCACCAGGGGCTGCCCTACTTTTATCTCCTCAGAATCGGCTATTAGAAGGACATCATCCAACTCAATAGTATCGCCGATATTTCCTGATAAGGTTTCGACTTTTATGATATCGCCTTCATGAACTTTGTATTGTTTCCCGCCTGATTTCACCACCGCATACATTATGGAAAACCTTTTTCGAAGCAGTTGATATTATGTAAGGGAAAAAGTCTTTGGTATTAAAATCTTTACATACTTAATGCCTAATTTGTATTTTGTCAAGAACTATTTAAAGAGTCCGGGCAAAGTGCTCAACTTATCTCATACTGTTCAAGATGGAGATTCTCGTTCGCCTTAACCAAGACTTTTTTACGGATTTCGTTTTCCAAATCTTCGAGATGTCTCCTCTCCTCTGCATAAACAAGATCGGCAATCTCCGGATGGATGGCAATATAGATTTTGTCGCCGGGGATTTTTGGCGCTTCCTTTCTTATTTCCCGGAAAACCTCGTAACAAATGGTAAGCTTGGATTTTATGAAACCCTTGCCGTCACAGTAAATGCACGGTTCGGACAAATATCCGATGAGATCGTTGCGAGTCCGCTTCCGGGTCATCTCCACCAACCCAAGCTCTGATATGCGCAAGATATTGGTTTTGCTTTTATCATTTTTTAGAGATTCACGAAGTGACTGAAAGACCTTTTCTCGATTCTCTTCCTTTTTCATATCGATGAAATCGATAATGATGATTCCTCCGATGTTTCGCAATCGCAGCTGATAAGCAATCTCTTTAACCGCCTCTAGGTTGGTTCGCAGAATGGTATCCTCAGGATTCCCTTTCCCAACGTAGCGCCCGGTATTTACATCGATGGTGGTAAGCGCCTCGGTTTTCTCGATAACAATGTAACCGCCGGATTTAAGCCACACCCGCTTTCCCAGCGCCCGGTTGAGTTCATTCTCGATGCCGTAATAGTCGAAGATCGGATCATCTTTGTCATAAAACGATACCAGCTTGGTGAGTTGAGGCATAAATGTCTCCGCAAATTGCAGTATGCTTTCATACTCTTCCTTGGAATCGACAATGATCCTGTCCAGGTCATTGGTGGAAAGATCACGGAACGCTCGTAACGGGAGACTGAGGTCACGGTGAAGAAGGCTGGGGGCCGGACCCTTTTCTTGTTTTTTCTTGATGTTTCCCCACAGCTTTAAGAGATAATCGAGATCCAGTTTCAAGTCTTCTTCGCTTGCCCCTTCGCTTGCTGTACGGAGTATAAATCCCGCGTCAGGCGGTTTGATCTTCTTGATAATTTCCTTGAGCCGCCGTCGTTCTGCTTCATCCTCAAGCCTTCGTGATATGCCCACATGGTTAACCGTGGGCATCAAAACAAGATGGCGGCTCGGCAACGAAATATGAGAGGTTATCCGAGGGCCTTTTGTACCGATGGGTTCCTTGGAAACCTGAACCAAAAGTTCCTGCCCTTCGGTAATTAAGTCCTTTATCTGCACAGGCGGCGGGATGGGTTTATCGTCTTCTTCCGGAGCGCAACCGTCCTCGTCTTCCTCCCCGGCCTTTTTCAGCATCTCTGCCTCAAAGTCTTTGAAATCGTGATAGATATCATCTACATACAGAAAGGCTGCCTTAGGAAGGCTGATATCCACAAAAGCAAACTGCATGCCGGGAAGGATACGAACAACTTTTCCCTTGTAAATGTTTCCCCCAATGCCTCGATCCCGCTCTCTCTCGATGTAAATCTCGGTGAGCGTTCCGTTTTCCAAGAGAGCAACACGGCACTCCTGAGGCGCTACATTAATGACTAAATCGGATCCCATGTCTCTCCCAATTTCATTTCGGTTTTGAGGACCGGTATATTTTTTACTTCTCTTTCCGCCAGTCCAAAGACACCGGCAAGGATATCAGTTGGCCGTACGCTCAGGGTTTCCGACACCCGAAGGGTAACCTCGACGGCTTTCTGTTCGGAAAAACCCAAGTGTTCTACCAGTGAACGGATATCGACCGTCATACTTTTACCTTTTCGGGGTCTCGTTATGGTGAAGGTTGCCGCGCCGAGAAAATCGTTAATGACTTTTTTCACGTCGTCGGGCGACCATGCTTTAACTTTCAGCAGATCACCGAAGGGGATAGAGTAGCGTACTCCATCTAAACTATCAGAAATCGCTTTACTTTTCAAGGGGATTTTTACTCCGGTAAAAACAGAGATGCCGTGAGGAAGGTGGTGATTAAGGGAATCCCTGACGAAATCCGGAGAGATGTCCTCTGTAAATTCAATATCCGCGTATTCAGCAACACTCTCGAAACCGACTGGCAGAGGGGGGCCGAAAACGATTTTCGGGTGAGGATGGTACCCCTTACTGTACTGGACCGGAAGTCGTGCTCTGCGTGCCGCTCTGGAAAAAACATTAATCATTTCAAGATGACTGAGGAAACGAGCTTCCTTTGCCTTGCTGAACCGAAGCCGTACCTTTATTACGGTATCCGTTGTCAGTGGTTCCTGTTTCCGAGGAGTGGTCGGGTCGTTTACGGATTCCACGGCGGAAACACGGGGACGCACGACGCTGAAGTCGCACACACCGCAATTATTGCATACTGTCGGCCCGCAGCCTTCGGTTTCAGCTTCCTCACGAGACGCCGCCAATTCCTTCCGGAGATAGTCCTTGGTGACGCCGCTGTTAACGTGGTCCCAGGGCAATATCTCCGAGGGTTCCTTTTGCCCTAAAAAGAGGGACGGGCTGAGTCCGCATTTGTGCAATGCCTGTTCCCAGGCTTCATAGGAAAAACATTCCGACCAGCCGTCAAAGCGACAACCATGGGCAAAGGCATCTTCAATAACGTCGGCTAAGCGACGGTCCCCACGGGCTATGATCCCTTCGAGGACGCTGGCGTGCGGGTCTTGCCATTTAAAGGTGAATTTTCCTCTCCGAAGACGACTGCGAAGAAAGCGCTGACGAAAGAGGATCTCTTCGGATGGAATCATAGCTTCCCACTGGAAAGGGGTATGGGGCTTAGGAATGAACGTAGAGACACTGACCGTAACGTTTCGTTTGTTCTGATACCCCTTACCTTGAAGCCACGCTTCCTCGGCAAGGGTGAGAATTCCCTCTAGATCCGTCTTGGTTTCCGTGGGGAGTCCGATCATAAAATAGAGCTTGATGTTTCTCCACCCTGAGGAAAAGACTTGCCTGCAGGTTTCGAGAATGTCGACTTCCCGTAGTTTTTTGTTAATAACTTTCCGAAGGCGTTCGGTACCGGCCTCGGGAGCAATCGTAAAACCAGTTTTTCTGCCCCCTTCTATAGCAGTCAACAGAGGGCGACTCAGCGTTTCAGCACGAAGGGATGGCAGGGAAATCGTTACATGGTGGGGAGAATATCTGGTCATGAGTCTGCGAAGCAGGTTCTCTATCTCGGTGTAATCACCGGAGCTGAGGGAAAGCAATGACATTTCCTCCCATCCGGTGAGTTCAAGGGAGTGAGCGGCCATATGCTCCAGCAATGAGCAGGACCGTTCTCGACCCGGTCGGTATATCATCCCTGCTTGGCAGAATCGACATCCGCGCGTGCATCCTCGAGCGATTTCCAGATTGAAACGATCATGGACGATTTGGGTAAAAGGAACGATGAACTTAGTGGGATAGGGCGAGACATCCAGATCGGGAACGACTCTTTTGGTTACGGTTGTATATCCGGACTGCAAGGGTTTGACTTCCCGTATCGGGCCCTGGGGAAAATAGGATACCTCGAATTTCGCGGGGACATAGACTCCTGGTACCGTGGTCAGTATTTCCAGCAATTCCGGGCGGCTTTTCCCCGTTGATTTCCATTCTGTGAACACGCGGGTAATCTCTATAACCACCTCTTCGCCCTCACCAATGGCGAAGGCGTCAAAAAAGTCGGCAACCGGCTCCGGATTGAAGGTACAGGGACCTCCGGCGATAATGAGTGGCCACTGCCCATCCCGCTGGCACGACCGGAGGGGGATGTTCCCCAAATCCAGCATGGTAAGAACATTGGTATACGAGAGTTCATATTGCAGAGAAAATCCTATAATATCGAAGCAATAGAGGGGATACCGAGATTCCAGGGACAACAAGGGAATTTTTTTCTCGCGGAGGAGCCGTTCCATATCGATCCAGGGAGTAAAAACTCTTTCCGCAGCCACGTCGTCTTGACTATTCAGGAGGTGATAGAGGATCTGAAATCCTACATGGGACATTCCGACTTCGTAAACATCGGGAAAAGCCAACAGGAATTTTGTCGATATCTCATCAAGGTTTTTACGGACGGAGTTGATCTCGTTACCCAGGTATCGGCTCGGGCGAGTAACGTGAGGGAAGATGTCCTCCAGAGCGGTTTTAAAAGATTCCTTGCTGTAACCGGGCATTGTCTATCTTCTCATTATCGTTTCTAAGAGTGCTCGTGGAGCGCAAAGGCAAGACAGCGTATGGCTGATGAAGTGGAGGAAGATTCTCCGCGGCTGATTGCCGGGTCGGTTAAGCTTCACTCACAACGGCTTTCGTGCAGAGCGTTCCGTTACCTTTCTTTCCGGTCAGGGGCCGCTGACCGTTTCTTCTCGCGCATAAGCTTTTCAGAAGGTTTCCTGCCTGTCTTCCAATGGCACCGATTTTGATGCATTGGATCGAAGGAGAATGCCGATGCGTTGATTGTCCGAATGTGCCGGTACGTTTTATCTTAATCAAGAGGTGCGGGAAGCTGGATTTTCGCCCCTCCATCTGCGCGAGGGTTCCATTTCCCGGTTGAAAAGTAGGGGCGGTTCCCAAAATCGCACCGGGAGGGGAAATATCCCGGCCCTCCGGCTAATCGACTACCGAGCTTACATGAAAATCCGACAGTTCGGAACCATCTTCTTGGAGAAAGTCCTTCAGTTTTTTGATAAGTCTTGATTCCAACTGGCGGGTTCTTTCCCTGGTTATTCCGTACCGTTCGCCAATTTGTTGGAGAGTTGCGGGGTTTTCCGCCATAAGCCTATTTTCGAAAATGTCCCGCTCCTTTCCCCGCAAGGTGTCATGGAATTCTTTTAATTTTTCATGGAATCGTTGTTTCGTTTCCCGGTCCACCAACATCTGGTCAATGGAGACTTGCGGAGAAGGGATCATGTCCTTGACGGATTCTCGATAATCCTCAGTGGCAGGATGATCCAGGGATTGTTCCGGAAGCGCCAAGCGTTGGTTCATCTCCAGGATATCTTTTTCCCGGACCTGAAAAAGCTGAGCAAGATACTTCGCGTCCGGTTTGAAACCCTGGGCGGTCAACCTGGCTTTTTCTTTTTGGAGATTGAAAAAAAGTTTCCGCTGGGCTTGGGTGGTTCCTATTTTAACCAGTCGCCAATTGTCCAGAATAAATTTAAGAATATAGGCCTTTATCCAAAAAGATGCATAATACGAAAACTGGGTGTTTTTTAAGGGGTCAAATTTTTTCACCGCCTGAATCAGTCCGATGTTTCCCTCCTGAATCAGATCCATTATGTTGGTGACCCAACTCTTCTGATATTCCATGGCGATTTTTACGACCAATCGCAAGTTGGAGACCACCAGCACATAGGCGGCCTTGGGATCTCCGGTTTCCCGGTAGCGACGAGCAACCTCATCCTGTTCATCCCTCGTCAGGAGTGGGTACCGATTGACCTCCATCAGGTACCTTTGCAGGGGATCGAAGGGAACAAGGGAGGTGGATTCCTTCTCTTCCGACACGTCTTCCGCATCGATTATTTCATAGTCGTCCACGACGGAAGGGAAATCGGAAGAAGCATATTCCCGTTTTTCCCCGTCATTATCACTGTTCGTCCGCATTGGTCCTTCGGTTACCATAGGGAAAAGGCAAGGCTATTACACGTAGCGGTTGAGAATGGAATCGTTTACCCTGCTGATTATTGATCGAGTTTACTGTATCCTTCTCCGGATGTCAATATCGCCGCCCCCACGAATGCGAATACCGGATCAGGGCCAGCGTAACACACAACACAGTACATGTGCTCCCGGATGAGGACGGCATTCCGGGGCCCGTTGAGAGCTGTTTTTTATGGACACGAGGGGTAAAATGTGGAAGACTATCGCACCGTAACGAGCGAAGCCCCCTAAGGGCTGTGAGGAGATCTGCATGCAGCACACACTTTGGACGGGGAAGAAGGGCATCGGTAATGACCCTGAAAGCCGCCATTAAGGATAACGGAAGGAGTTGAGCATGACGCAAGGACGTGTAACCATTCCCGCTGAGGGTGGAAAGATTTACTACCATAACGGGACAATTCAGGTTCCCGACAATCCTATCATCCCCTTTATAGAAGGCGACGGCATCGGCCCGGATATCTGGAAGGCGACCTCGCGGGTGTTGGAAGCTGCTGTAAATACATGTTACCGGGGCGGGAGAAAATTATGGTGGGCAGAGGTGTTCGCCGGGGAGAAGGCCCACACTATTTACGGCGAATGGCTTCCCGACGAAACCATTGAAACGATCAGGGAGTATAAGGTCGCTCTCAAAGGTCCCCTGACGACGCCGGTGGGGGGGGGGATAAGAAGCCTCAATGTTACCATCAGGCAGCGGCTTGACCTGTTTGCCGCAATTCGACCCGCCCGGTATATTCCCGGTGTTCCCAGTCCGGTAAAACACCCGGAAAAAGTGAACATGATTATTTTCCGGGAAAACACCGAAGATGTGTATGCGGGGATCGAATGGGCGATGAATACCCCTGAGGCCAAAAAATGTATCGCTTTTATTAAGGACTCTTTTAACGTTGCCATTCGGGAGGACTCCGGGGTGGGTATCAAACCGATCAGTATATATGGGACCAAGCGTCTCGTCAGGATGGCGATTGGCTACGCTCTCATGCATCACCTGCCCAGCGTCACGTTGGTTCACAAAGGGAATATCATGAAATATACCGAAGGCGCATTCCGGGATTGGGGCTATGAGGTGGCTCGGGAAGAATTCGGCGACAGTACCGTTTCCGAGGCAGAGCTATTCGCCCGATATGATGGGAAGGTGCCGCCGGGGAAGGTGGTAATTAAAGACAGAATCGCCGATGCTATGTTTCAGCAGATCTTGTTGAGACCTGATGAATATTCGGTCCTGGCCATGCCGAACCTAAACGGTGACTACATGTCGGATGCCTTAGCAGCTCAAGTAGGTGGTCTGGGGTTGTCCCCCAGCGCCAACATGGGGTCGGAGATCGCTGTTTTTGAGGCAACTCACGGAACCGCTCCGAAGTATGCTGGAAAGGACGTGATTAATCCCAGTTCCCTCATTCTCTCCGGAGTAATGATGCTGGAGCATTTAGGGTGGCAGGAAGCAGCCGATTCGATTGTCGGCGCGTTAGAGAGAACGATTCGGGATAAAACGGTCACGTATGATCTGGAGCGCCAGCTCCCAGGTGCAAAACGGGTGAAGTGCTCGGAGTTTGCGTCGGCAGTGATTGAAAAGATGTAAAGCCTTTTGGGGGGGCGTTTGGTGTATACCACCCATCAACCGTGTTGATCCGCTTACTCCTCCCGGATGTGGTTTGATTCTGAAAAAATAGGACGGGGCACGCCATGAAATACGTTCAGGCAAGGCACGGGAGAGTGTTTATTCTCCGTCTCGAAGACGGGGACATCATCCATGAGGAGATAGAACGGTTCGCTCGTGAACAGTCCATCCAAGCCGCGGCCGTAATCATTGTTGGGGGCGCCGATCACGGGAGCAACCTCGTCGTGGGCCCTGAAGAGGGACGATCGTCGTCTATCGTCCCCATGGTGCATATTCTTGACAACGTTCACGAGATCGCGGGGACGGGGACGATTTTCCCTGACGAAGAGGGTAACCCGCAGCTTCACATGCATATTGCGTGCGGCAGAAAGACATCAACGATCACCGGTTGCGTTCGAGGCGGGGTTCGGGTTTGGCAGATCATGGAGGCGGTTGTCTTCGAGGTGATAGATTCGACGGGGGTCCGGGTGTTGGACGGCCGCACGGGGTTCAGACTCCTCACCGTTTAGGCTACAGTGCATTTTATTTCTTGACTTTTATTATTTTTTTATTATAAGCGGTATTAAATATACTTTTATTATTCGATAGGTAATGCGATTTTCAGTTTGCGAGAGGATACACAGGCTCTTTGGGGAGGGAGCGTATCCATGAACCCACGAGATACTATGAGGCCGGATTGCACCAGGAAATGGTCAACCAGTCTCTTTTTGTTTAAGATCAACACACGCAGAACCGGTGATTCCCTTTCCTTGTTGAGTTCAACGAAGATCTACCTCTTAGGTGTCAATCCAGTCGATAATCGGAATATTCCGGCTTAGCCGCAGATGTATGGTGGCCGATACCCTTTAATTCGGCACGTAAATGCTTAGTACGCCTGGTAAAACCGTCCTCACCAATGGGGGGAGGGCGTGACTTAGTCTGACTGGCACCGGCGCTCAGCGTCACACCATTTACGAAGAGCTTGATAAGGGATTGCGAAATGATTAAAGTCTACGGGAATGTTTGGAGATTAGAAAACGAAGAGGATCTTTCTGAGAACTGTGATTGCGCTAAGTTGATTTTTGATTATGTGGAGAAGAGCAGAAGCAACGGTAAACTGAAATGGTTCTTTAAGACCGGGTACGTTGATTTCTCCGAACCAAAGGTAACTGCTATTTTTGAGTCTTTAAAAAAGCCTGAATTTGAAGAGCACCTTCTGGCCGTAACCGCCTCCAAGCCTTTAGGAAGAGGGTGGTCGCTTAACGCCGCCAGAAAGGTTATCTAGGAGAGACTGAATCTTCACGCTGGATGCTGTTCCGGCCTCCCTGTCCGGGCGAGGCAGCCAAAGCGGCTCCCCCTTACCTTTGCGGCAGCGATTGCCAAATCATTCCAAAAGACTCTTCGCTGTCCCCCCCAATTTTTTTTTGCAGGATAATCCGACACCTTTACTCTGCCCCGGCAAATGAGTGCTTGGCGATTAGGGCGAACTCAACTATAATATGAATAGACATAACCTGCTTCCCCCTCTGCGGAAGAGTATGGTTCATTGCCCGACCTTTTTGAATTCGTATGGAAAATAACCAGCATAGAGAAAAGGTGACCACGGTCTTCACTGATGTGGGAGCCCATCGATTCACTGCCGACATAATCAAACGACACTCAACCAACCAAAATGATATTCGCAGGATCGCGTTGCAGGGGATCGATCTTTCATGGTGCAAGACTATTTTTGAGTTGGGGTGCGGCTTTGGGTTTTTTACCGAGGCGCTCCGGGGAAAAGTCCATCCCGAAGCGGTTATCACCGGAGTGGATCTTGTCAGCGAATACGAATCCCACTTTCTTGAAGCCTGCAGCACGGCGGGAGTCCGCGGGGAATTTTGCTCGAGGGGCGTGTCATTGCTCAAGGATGTCCGCGATCGGTCGGTTGATCTCATTATCTGCAGCTTTTCACTCTACTTCTTTCCTGAAGTCATTCCGGATATTGCGCGGGTTTTGCATGATCGAGGGGTGCTCGTCGCCACGGTTCATAATGAAAACAACATGGAAGAACTCATCGGTTTTGCGAAGGAAATTTTGGGAGAGAGCGGCATGATCCACGGAGATGAAAAACTTCCCATTGAGGTATTCATCAAGGGTTTTTCTTCCCAAAGCGGGTACCGACTCCTCGCCCCGTGGTTCCGGAAGATCACCGTAAGGGAGTTTATCAACACCCTGGTTTTCGAACCGGGGGACATGTATTGTCTCATGGAATATTTCAGGTTTAAGTGGCCGTTTTTTCTTTCCGCCGCTTCCCATGAGATGGAACCTGTGTTCGATCTGATTGAAGCCAACCTGCAGAAGTCATATTCCAACCGACTGAAATCCTTTACTATTTCAAAAGACGACACCATCTTTGTCTGCGCGCAACCGTTACCCGAGAAGAACGCCCCGTGAAAAAGAGAAAGAGAGTCTTCTGCCCCTACTGCGGAAATCGGATTTCTCAGAAGTATGAAGAAGAAAGCCTGCGGGACTACTGCACCGTCTGCAACCTCTTTTTCTATGATAATCCGCTCCCGGTTGTCTCGATGATTCTGCTTGAGGAGCGTAAGATCCTTCTCGTTAAACGCGGGAAGACGCCTTACCGGAGCCAATGGTGTCTGCCCTCGGGGTTCGTGGAAATTGATGAGAGCATTGAAGAGGCGGCATTGCGGGAACTGGAGGAAGAGACCGGCGTGAAAGGGATGATTGTCAGTAACGTTGATGTCGATTCCTGCACCAATTATTTCTACGGCGATCTTATCTTCCTGACCTTTGAAGTGGAGCAAATCGGGGGGGAGCCGGCACCGGGGAGCGACACGGTCGCGGTCAAGTACTTCCCCATCGAAAGAATACCGCGCCTCGCCTTCGGTTCAAATACCAAGGCAGTCGAAACGTACATAAAGAGTAAGGCTGACTACTGGGCAATCATCGACTCGTTTGCGCATGCCGTGAAAGAGGGGGGCCCGCGGAAAAAGAAGACGAACCTTCTTTCCGACAGGCTGGTGGATATGATCCAGGAAAACGCGGAAACCATTGCCCACAAGTGGCTTAAAGACGTCACCAAGAATAAGTCGACCTACAGCTATCGCACCTTTAATTCCGCACATCTGTTCAGGCGGGTTCATTATGCTCTTTCCCACTTCAGCGACTGGCTTGAAGGCACGTACACAGAGGAGATTATGCAAAACCATTACACGGGGCTGGGGAAGGAGAGAAGGAAACAAAAGGTCAAACTGTATGAAGTCTTGAGTTCTCTCAACCTCATCAAGAAGCACATTTGGGAATTTGCTCTCTCCCAAGGAATGTGGACCAAGCCGATTGATATTTACATGGTTCTCGAAATGGAACGGAGAATCGTCATATACTTTGACAAGATAACGTTCTATACAACCGTGGGGTATATGGAGGAAAGGGCATAGGCGCCTTCTTAGCGGGGGCGAAGCTCTGCATAAAGACGGGAGAGGGAAGAATCGTTATCACCGACGGAAAGACGTGATCGACCCCTGCTGCCGGTCCGCAACGCTCTTGTGGAACCTGATCGTATCGGTGGTAAGAAGCTCCGCGCTGTTTTCTATGGGCCGTCCCCAAATGCGCGCCACGCGATCCGCAACCCGGAGGACACTCTGAGAAGCCACACTGTCGCGATAGGCGGTAACCAGAGGAACCCCCCTTCTTACCGATTCCCTGACCGCCGGGTCTTCAAATATAAACCCGAAATAGTCGGCCTGAAGAGATACTATTTCCCTCAGGCTTTTATCGAGCGGTTGCAAGATCCTCAACGTGTCCGGATGCTCCCCCCGGTTGAAGATGAAACGCGGCCGATAATAGGAACAGATCTTCTTCACTTGTTCTCCCAGTTCCGGGTTAAGGGCGGCGATTTGATCCTGTATATACTGCGCGGTCACCGGGGGTCCGGTCATCGGCTGTTTATAGATCTCCTGGAGAGTGATCCGGACCTGATGATTTTCTCGCCCCACAATGCGCTCGATGGTGCGATACAAGAAGTTTTTTAAAAAACTCAAAACATTCATGAGAGATGGGTGCTCGAAGGTAGTGACGACGAAACCCGTCTTCGAGATACCGAAAAAGTCCAAGGTATTGAACGAGGATCCTGACCCCAAATCCAATAAAATATAGTCGGCAGGGATCCGGTTGAGGTGCGAAAGCAACCGTAATTTCTGGGCGGTGGGGATATTGGCCATAAAGGGAGTGCGACCGTCTCCGGGCAGAAACTTCAACGTCGGCATTTCCGTGGGGACCAGGAAATTCTCCAACTCGGCGGTGCGTGCTTTTAAGAAGTCCCCAATGCCCGGGAATTGGTTGGAAAGCCCGAGGAAGGAGTGCAGGTTGGAACCGCCCAGATCAAGGTCGACGACCACGGTGTCGTGGTGCAGTTCGGCCAAGGCCAAGGCAAGATTGGCGGTGAAGAGGGATTTGCCGACCCCTCCTTTTCCCCCCGCCACTGGAATAAAGGTTGCGGTTTTTGTCATTGCGGACGGCTCACGGTGAGCACATTGTCGTAAAAAAGAATCCGGCTCGGGAACTGCGGACTCTTCTTGCGCACTGGTAAAACTAGTACCACTACCGGCAGTGTCTGTCAATCAAGTACGGAGCCGGCATTTCCAGTGCCTTTTCGGCCCCCTTGATTACCCTTTGCGGAGGAAACGGCGCGCGGCGATAACCGGGAGAAGATACCTTTTGCAAATCAGGGGATAACCTCTATAATAAAAATATGGCGATGGTGGAGATTGAACTGTTCTTGGGATCATCCCGGTCATCCGCACTCGTCGGCAAGGCGGGCGGGTGTCGAGCGCCGGGGGTGAGAGCATGCTCACCATGTGACCCACCAAGGGGAAGCCGTGAAGGGAAAACCCGCAGTAACCTGTAAGCGGTGCGGGAACTGTTGTCGCGCCGATCTCAACGCCTATATAACCGACAAGGATATAAAGCGTTGGCGGCGCGAGGGAAGGGATGACATCCTCCACATCCTGGAAAACGAGAGCGCGGTGTGGGCGGGCGATCATCTGGTTTCGGCCAAGAACGGGGCCTACCTTCATGACTGTCCGTTCCTGGTGTGTGACGGAAAAGAGTTCTCGTGTGCGATTTACGAGACCAGGCCGGATGTCTGTAAGGACTATGATCCGGGTTCATCGCTTCTGTGCCCTTTGTATGCGGGAGGTTCGGAGGGAGAGGGGTAAGCGTTTTTTGTTCCGTGTTCTTTTGAGAGGAGGAAAAACCATGGCCCTGTATCTTGTTCAACATGGCAAGAGTCTCCCGAAAGATCAAGACCCTGACCAGAATCTTTCGGAGGAAGGCATTTCAGTGGTGGAAGCGATTGCAGAGCGTGCCGCTGAGTGGGGAATTACGGTTTCATCCATCCGGCACAGCGGCAAACGGCGGGCTCGCGAGACGGCTGAACTTATCGGTTTGCGCTTGAATCCCGAAAACGGCCTTCAGGAACAGGCCGGTTTAAACCCGTTGGATGATGTAAGCGCCGTGGCGCGGGATCTGACCAGCGATGACAACCTTATGCTCGTCGGGCACCTCCCTTTCATGGAGAAGTTGACGGCATATCTGATAATCGGAACAACGGAACCGCTGGTCTTCAAGTTTCAGAACGGCGGCATTGTATGCCTGGATCAGGATCCGGAGACAAAGAAGTGGTTCATCACGGGGGCGCTTCAGCCGACCGTCGGATAGCGCACCGGCAGTACTGTAGGGCGTAGCGCTTGCGCCGGAATGATGCCCGGTTAGACCTCTCCTTTCAGTTTCCACTTCATCACCTTGCCGGTGGCGGTTTTCGGAAGTGATTCGCGGGCGATGAATTCCCGGGGAACTTTGTATTTGGCAAGGTGGGCGCGGCAGAACCGGATCAGCTCGTCGGGCTCGATGGTCTTTCCTTCCGATGGGACCAAATAGGCCACCGGCACTTCGCCGCGAAGCTTGTCCGGCTTCCCGATCACCGCCGCTTCCAGAACCGTGGGATGGGCCTTAAGGGCGGTTTCCACTTCCTGGGCATAGACATTCAGGCCTCCCACGATCATCATGTCCTTTTTTCGGTCGAGAATATAGAAGTACCCTTCGTCATCCATCTTTCCGACATCGCCGGTGTGAAACCAGCCGTTGACGATAGCCTCGTCGGTGGCTTTCGGCTGATTAAGGTAGCCTTTCATCACGTTGGGACCGCGCACCACGATTTCGCCGACTTGGTTGGGCGGAAGATCGTTGCCCTCATCGTCCACGATCTTCATCTCCACATCGGGAACCGGCAGGCCGATGCTTCCGACTTTTCTTTTGCCGCCGATGGGATTGACCGAGGTGACCGGAGAACACTCGGTGGGGCCGTCGCCCTCGTATATTTTGACCTTGTAAATCGATTCGAATGTTTCAAGCACCTCGGCTGGAAGCGGCGCCCCGCCGGCTACACAAAACCGCAGGGATGATACGTCGTAGTCGTTCGTATTTTTTAGATGCCCGAGGACTGCGAACATGGCGGGGACACCCACAAAAACAGTGATGCGGTGGTCATGGATCGCCTGGAGGCATTTTCGGGGCACAAAAGAATCGAAAACAACAATCCGGGCGCCGATGCTTACGGGCATGAGCATGCAGACGGTGGCTGAATAAGCATGGAACAGCGGCAGAATACAGGAGAAGGCATCGGTTTCGTGGGTGGAGAAGACTCTCAGAATCGAGGCGACGTTTGACAGGAGGTTTCGATGGGTGAGCAAGGCCCCTTTCGGGTGGCCGGTGGTACCCGAGGTATATATGCACACGGCCGCTTGGGTGTTCTCAACGGATATTCCCGGTGAGGTGCTGTGCATGCCCCCCAGGAGTTGCCGGAATGATATCCCGAAAGGCTGGGATTTTTCCCCGGTTACGATGACGTCCCGGAGGGTTTTTATCTGGGGGGCGATATGTTCAATGCCGGCAAGGAGCGGGGGGATCGTGAACACAACCTTTAATCCGGCGTCGTTCATGATATAGTGAAGCTCGTCCGGGGAGAGCATCGGGTTCATGGGTACGACGGTTGCTCCTGCTTTGATGATTCCAAAGTAGGCGATGATGAACTCAGGAGAATTGGGGAGCAGGATTCCCACCATATCTCCTTGCCTGATCCCCAGCGCCCGCAACCCATGAGCGCATTGATTGGCCATGGTGTCGACCTCGGCGTAGGTCATGATCCTATCCGCGAAGACGATTGCCGGATTTTGGGACTTTTTTTGCGATGTTGATTCCAGTAGGCTGTTTACCATTCTCACGGAAATCCTCCTTGGCCTGACGGCGAAGCGGTGGAAGTTGATGAAGTATCATTGCGGAGTGACAAAGGTCGCAATCTTCGGCATTGTATCACACCGCGGTTTTTTTTTCGGGAAAAAACCGTTATTGTTTCGGCGGAGCATGATTATGGAAAGACGGGAAAGGCGTCGAGCGAGCCCCCGACAACCGCCGTGGTTGATAAGACCGGCGAAAAAGGGGGGGGGATGATGGATAGGGCCGTTTTTCCCGAAAAAAAAAGAGGCGCCGGGGGTAATAAGTTGATATAAAAAGGGAATGTGATATTCTTTTAGCTACGGCATCCTTTTGTGCGGATAGCTTGCAACCACGTCTTCCTTCGACACTTTCCCTGTGAAGGTTTTCGTTATGATCAAGAATTATCGGGCATTGGAACAATTCGAGAGAGACTTTGTCAGGAATCATACGCTTTCCCATACCCAAGCCATGAAGCTGGTGGCCGGCATGTGGCGCGAAGGGGTAACCCTCGGGGTATTGCCTCCGCGGGATCCGTTGGAGGGAATAGAGGTGGATATCAGGATTTCCAAGGTACTGAACGCATGTTTGAAAAACTTCTTTCACAAATAGCCGCAGCGCTTGACAACTACACTTACCGTTTTCGACGGACGCTTTCCCCACACGATACCCCCCCCAGGAATATACCCAAGGATGACCCAAAAAGAGCATCCGGAATAAGGAAAGGAAATTCCCGAGCGCTTACCAGCCCGATCACGGCGGATTCTCTGCCTGACAGTGCCGGGTAACCCCCGCGCTTTTCAGGCGGTATATGGATTGGATTTACGAGGGAGAATAGAGGTCAAGGCCGGGAATTAGTTTGAAGTGGGCGTCAATACTGAAAATTGCGCAACCGTTGATTTTCCCCACGGCAGCCACGAGCAGATCGGTGGCGGGAATGACAACACCCTTCTTGCGAAGGGTAAACCCGATTTCACCGGCCAGGACCCAGGACTCCCGGGTCGCATCAAGAAACGGGAGGGCCATGATAACATCTTTCACCACGTTTTTATCGCCGGGTTTTTTGATTCCCTGGAGGAGTTCAAGGAGAACGACTCCGGTGGAAACAACTGCTTCCTCCCGGATCAACTTTTTCAATTCTTCGGAGGTCGGAGAACTGGTGCGAAAATAATCAATCCAGATACAGGTATCAGCTAATACTTTCCTTCCGGTCATTTTCGGCTTCCTTTAGTTCCAGATTTTCCAGTTCTTTCCAGGTGTCTGCGATATCCAATTTGCCTTGGAGAGAAAGCAGTTTTTCCTTCTTTCTACGGCGTGTGTATTCCTCAATGGCCAGGCAGATGGCTTTGGTTTTGGTTTTTGTCCCGGTAATCGCCATAAGCTCTTTTATTAATTCATTAGGTATGTTCAGTGTGGCACGCACTTTTATCACCTCCTTGATATGATTATAAAGTATGCCATTTAAAAGCATATGTCAAGCGAAGCAGGTATTTTCCGAATCAGCTGAAAAAAAAAGTGTAAGTATGACCAAAAATGACATACTTGGATGATACAAGGAGAGCAAACACGGCAATGTACCGGCGAAAATCCTTGACTATCGATCCCATTGTTTCTATACAATAGGACAGTTGATCCAAGCAAAGGAGAAGAGACGATGAATAAAAAAATCCGAAACCCCGTTTCTCGGAATGAGAGG
>JAFGRE010000076.1 GCA_016935335.1 Deltaproteobacteria bacterium | reverse complement strand
TTGTCGCCATAGAAAAAGCCGGATACGGGGTCATCAGGCCCGACGGGCTGACTGATGATGAAGATGCGGAACGAGAAGCCCGGCAAACGCAAGTGATGAACCAGACCCGAAAACTCGCTGTGGGGATGCTGTTCACCGTCCCGGTTTTTCTTATCAGCATGGGAAGGGATTTCGGGGCTCTCGGTCTGTGGAGTCAGATGCCATGGGTTAACTGGCTTCTCCTTTTTCTTACTACCCCGGTGCAATTTTACAC
Organism: Deltaproteobacteria bacterium; assembly: GCA_016935335.1. Taxonomy (GTDB): domain Bacteria; phylum Desulfobacterota; class WTBG01; order JAGOGO01; family JAGOGO01; genus JAFGRE01. The sequence continues at coordinate 5,611 of JAFGRE010000076.1, read as the reverse complement.
CGGATGGGACTTTTACACCGGGGCCTGGAAAAGTCTCCGAAACAAGAGTGCTACGATGGATGTCCTGGTGGCAATGGGGGCGTCCGTCGCCTATTTTTACTCTTTCGCCCTACTGATCGTGCCCTCATGGGGAACTCATGTCTACTTTGAAACATCGGCCGTCATCATTACTCTCATCAAGCTGGGGAAACTCCTTGAGTCGCGTACCAAGAGCCGCACCGTCATGGCTATCCGTGCCCTCATGAAGCTTCGGCCCAAAACGGCTACCCTGCTTAAAGACCACCGGGAAGTCCAGGTGCCCCTCTCCCATATCCAGGTGGGAGATACAATTATTGTTCATCCCGGGGAAAGCATCGCGGTAGATGGAAAGGTCGTTGAAGGAGAATCCAGCGTGGATGAATCAATGATGACCGGTGAGCCCATCCCCGCAGAGAAACGACCCGGTGACAGGGTAACCGGAGGGACCATCAATGAGGATGGTCTCCTGAAAGTAGCTGCCGAACGTATCGGTAAAGACACTGCGCTTGCCCGGATCATCCGCCTGGTCCAAGAGGCCCAAGGCAGCAAAGCTCCCATCCAAGCCCTGGCTGACCGGGTGGCCGCCGTTTTTGTCCCTGTTGTCATAATAATAGCACTTATCACGTTCATTCTCTGGTGGACGCTGGGAGGATCATTGGTCGATTCCATGATGAGACTGGTAGCCGTGCTGGTGATAGCCTGCCCCTGTGCCCTCGGCCTGGCAACACCCACGGCAATCATGGCCGGCACGGGTCGAGGCGCAGAGTCCGGCGTCCTTTTCAGGAACGCCGACGCCCTGCAAAGAGCCACGGCGTTAGACGTTGTGGTGTTGGACAAAACCGGTACCATCACCACGGGAAAACCCGCAGTGACTGACATCATTGGTGTAAACACACAATCCGGATCAGTGGACGATCTTCTTCGATTAGCGGCGTCGGTTGAAAGCGGGTCTCAGCATCCCCTCTCCAAAGCCATCGTCAAAGAAGCCGTCGAGAAGGGAATCGCTCTTCTTGAGCCAAAGGGCTTCACGTCATTCCGCGGGATCGGCGTAGAAGCACGAATCAATGGTAAGTGCGTGCGTGTGGGCAAGACTTCCTGGTTTTCCGACCCCGAGGTGAACCACATGCTTCCCCATGAGACTATCCGCTCCTTACAGGATGCCGGCAAAACAGTGACGGTGGTAGCGGTTGATGGAATAATTGTCGGCCTCATCGCCGTTGCCGATCGCCCCAAGGACGATTCAAAACCGGCCATAGCGGCGCTTCATGATCTCGGCATAGACGTGATCATGCTTACCGGCGATCATCCCAGAACCGCCCATATCCTTGCCGCCGACATGGGGATCGACGAAATTTACGCGGACGTGCCCCCCGAACACAAAGCAGCCAAAATTCAAAACCTTCAGGCTCAGGGCGCCCTGGTCGGTATGGTGGGAGACGGCATCAACGATGCGCCGGCCCTTGCCCAGGCTGATGTGGGGATGGCAATCGGAACCGGAACGGATGTTGCCATAGAGGCGGGGGATATAATCCTCGCCGGTGGGAATCTCACCGGTGTTCCGCGGGCAGTGAGGCTCAGCAGAGCCACCATGAAAAAAGTGAGACAGAACCTTTTTTGGGCTTTCTTTTATAATATCCTCCTCATCCCCGTCGCGGCGGGCGTTCTCTATTGGTTCGAATCGCTTCCTCTTTTTCTCCGGCAGCTTCATCCCATGCTGGCGGCGTTGGCAATGGCGATGAGCAGTATAACGGTTGTAACCAACAGCCTCCTGCTTTCGAGGGTCAAAGTCGATTAGGGCGTAAGAACTTCCACACCCCTCTTAATTTGCCCCAAAAAAGGGGAAAAAACTTGACAGTCCCGCGCTTATAAGAGAATAATTAAAAAATTGTCACACGTCAGGCGTTCTTGATCCAATAGGTATCTTTTATGGGTACTGTGCCGAATTTATTAACAAAATAGGAGGACGAGGTTAACCATGATCTGGAATGAAAAATTCGAAACTCTTTCAAGACAAGAGCTTGAAGAACTTCAGCTCACCCGCTTACGGAAAGTGGTGGAACGGGCATATACTTCAAATTCATTTTACAAAGCAAAGTTTGATGAACGAGGGGTAAAACCTGACCATATCAAGTCGTTAAAGGATCTTCAAAACATTCCCTTTACCACCAAAAAGGAACTCGTTGATAATTACCCCTATGGCGTCTTTTGCGCGCCCCTGAATGAGGTCGTGAGAATTCACGGAACGTCCGGTACCACCGGGAGGCCCATCGTCGTCGGGTATACCCGGAATGACATTGAAACCTGGTCTGAATTGATGGCCCGCGCCCTTACATGCACCGGCATTCAAAAAGGAGATATCATTCAAAATGCCTATGGATACGGACTCTTTACCGGAGGTTTGGGCGTCCATTACGGGGGCGAGAAGATCGGAGCCACGGTTATCCCCCTTTCGGGCGGTAATTCGAGACGTCAAATTACTGTTATGAAGGACCTCGGGTCAACCGCCTTGACCTGCACCCCTTCCTACGCAACCTATCTCGCCGAGTTAGCCGAAGAAATGGGCTTTAATCCCGCCAAGGACTTTAAACTAAAAATGGGCTGCTTCGGAGCCGAACCTTGGTCAGAAAATATGAGGGCAATCATAGAAAAGAAGTTTAATATTGATGCCATAGATATTTACGGTCTCAGCGAAGTGATCGGACCCGGAGTCTCTATAGAATGTCCGGAAGGAAAACACGGGCTCCATATTTTTGAAGACCATTTTCTCCCCGAGATCATCGACCCGCAGACCGAGGAACCTTTGCCGTACGGTGAGAAAGGCGAACTGGTTTTTACGACGATTACAAAAGAAGCGTTTCCGGTGATCCGCTATCGAACCCGTGATATTACCTCATTACATCCGCAGACCTGTGTCTGCGGAAGAACCATGGTCCGAATGGCAAGAATAACCGGGAGAAGCGATGACATGCTCATCATCAGGGGCGTGAACCTCTTCCCCTCTCAGGTTGAAAGCGTGCTCATGGAGATTGAGGGCGTAGAACCCCACTATAACCTCATCGTTGATCGGGAAGGAACCCTGGATACTCTCGAGGTCCAGGTGGAGATCAGCGAAAAAATATTTTCGGACGAAGTCAAACAGTTGGAAAATATCGAACACAGCATTGTCGAAGAAATCAAGGAAACCCTCGGGGTCACCTGCCGGGTCAAGCTTGTTGAGCCGAAAACGATCCAGCGCAGCGAGGGCAAAGCAAAAAGGGTCATTGACAAGAGACAAATCTGATGTAGACTATTATTATGACATAGAAATACCGTGATCGGCACTTCTGCATAACGGAAGGCCGCAAAAACCCGGAATCCATCGAGAACAAGGATAGGGAGTGATATAATGGCCCAGGAGGTTTGCATATTCGATGAAAACAAGCCTGGGCGGTTGGCTCGGATCGCAAAAATCCTGAAAGACGCCCATGTCAATATGCGGGCCATTAACATCACCATATCTCAAGGGTTCGGAATAATTAAACTCATCGTAGACAATCCCGACAAGACCATCGAAACACTGCGGGGGAAGGGGTTAACCGCCTACACACGAAAGGTCATTGCCATCCTCATGGATGATCAGCCGGGAGGACTCTATACAATCGCCAAGGCGTTTGCCGCTCGAGAAATCAACATCGAAGATGGATTCGGCTTTGTCATCCAAGCTAAACGAAAGGCGGTTATGATCATAGATGTTGAGGAACTGCCCGAAGCCTTGGAGGTTATTTCTGAATCCGGCTTCTCTATGCTCACTGACGAGGAAATATATAATCTTTGATTCATCTCTCCATGGAACCAACCATCCTTAGATCAAATCCAAAGTTGGAGCGCGGTTTGATAAAGGATTGATTCGATCTTTCTTCAATAAAGGATCGACTGAGTCTTCCTACATAACCGTGTTTTTTCGGGGAGAGGACCTGCCGTTGTGGCGAGACGGCATCCAAAACCATGAAACCTAAAACCCTGCGACCCACGATTTACCGTACTCTTTTCGTAATAAACCTTCTTGTTTTATCGATCTCTTCTCTCCCCTCCCCTGGTCTAGCAGGCGACCCTGCCGGATGGGATGATCTCGGACTTTACGGCGGGCAGATGTACGCCATTGTGGTCGATCCGACCGAACCGTCCACCCTCTTTGCCGGAAGCTATTATGGAGACGGACTTTTTAAAAGCACCAATGCCGGTGAGAGCTGGGAGTCTGTTGAAGGGTTCAGAAATCAGATCATCTATGACATTGCTTTTGCTCCCGGTGACCACCAGACCATATGGGTTGCCACCATCTACTATATTTATAAAAGCGAGGATGGCGGTCTTTCCTGGACTGTCTATGATCCCGCCTGGTACTTCGGCAATTTTCAGTACTACTACTCACTTGCTCTCGCTCCCGTTAATGGTAATATCCTTTACGTCGGAACCAGCGGCCTCGATGGATCAAACGAAGGCGGCAGCGTCTACAAGACCGCTGACGGGGGTGAAACCTGGGAGTTCATGTCGCTCGTCGCCGACCACAATGTCTGGGATATCGCCATCCATCCGACCAATATCCAGGAAATCTGGGCGGTAACCGGACCTGATTCGATCAGTGAAGGCACCATCTATCAAACCAGAAACGGCGGAGCCGCGTGGACTGAAATTCAAACCGGACTCTCCAAAGGTTGGCTTGACTTTGTAGCCATAAACCCCACCAATCCCGCCATTGTTTTTGTGGGGGGAGAAAAGGGCCTCATCAGGACCATCAACGGCGGATCGACCTGGTCGCAACTCCAGCCGAACGGTTCCTGCCGGGCTTTTGTCTTTGATCCCGTGACACCCAAGATTGTGGCTACCAGCTGGCTCAGTTCCGACGGGACCGATACCTTTATCTCCAAGAGCACCAATAACGGCAGTACCTGGTCGACATATTCCCTCTCCGGACTCGAGTTCCTAAGCCTGGTTACGCATCCTGAAACCGGCAGTATTCTTTACGGTGGCGAAGGGAGTATGGGGATATTCAAAAGTGACGATGGGGGCGAAACCTGGACCTACGCCAACCAGGGAATCAAGGCCAACCAGGTCTACGAATCAACCGTTTCTTCGGCAAGCGAAATCGTTGCCGGTACTCAGGCGGGAATATTTATAAAGGAGGATGGGTCGTGGCGATGGCTCAACGCCTTGCCGGGAAAAGCGGTGGCCTTCAATCCCGGCGATGGAAACACCATGTATGCAGGATCTGACGATGGATTCGGCATGATTCACCTGGACGGATCGGGGTCGAGCTTTGTCTATATTCCATCGAATGATCCTCTTGTCGTCTCCTCCCTCGCCGCACATCCCCACAACCCGGCGATCCTTTATGCGGGAGTAGCTTATCGAAGCGGCGAAAAAGGGGAAATCTATAAGAGTAGCGACGGCGGTGCAACCGTCACGCTCCTCAGACAATTCGAGAAACCCGTAAATGCTGTCGCCGTAAACCCCTCTAATCCTGAGATCCTTTTTGCGGGTACGGGCGCCTTCTATATTCCCGCGCAACCGGGTGGTATTTTTAAGAGCCTGGATGGCGGAGCAACGTGGGAAGCCA
>JAFGRE010000075.1 GCA_016935335.1 Deltaproteobacteria bacterium | reverse complement strand
CGCGCAGAGGGTAAAATCGATCGGGATATGCCAAGGCATAGGAAATAGGAATTTTCATGTCCGGCACCGAAAGCTGGGCCAATATGGAGCCGTCGCAGTACTCGACCATCGAATGGACGATGCTTTGGGGGTGAACAACAATCTGGATGGCTTCCGGTGCAAGATCGAAAAGCCAGCGAGCCTCGATCACCTCTAATGCCTTATTCATCATGGTAGCGGAGTCAATAGTTATCTTTTTTCCCATCCTCCACGTCGGATGCCGCAAGGCTTCTTCCGGAGTGACGGCAGACAACTCCTTTCTGTCAAGGTTCCGAAAGGGCCCCCCCGAAGCGGTGAGAACGACTCGATGGACTTCCTTTCTTTTGTGACCCCGGAGAGCCTGAAAAATGGCACTGTGTTCACTGTCGACCGGAATAATTTCGACTCCCCGTGAACGAGCTGCTTCCATCACCAGCCGACCTGCCACGACCAGAGTTTCTTTGTTGGCCAAGGCAACCTGCTTCCCCGATTGGATTGCCGCCATCGTGGGGATGAGTCCGACGGAGCCCACCATTGCAGAGACAACCAAATCCGCCTCCGGGTGTGTCGCCACCCGTGCAATCCCCTCATCTCCGCTGATAATCTCAACCGGCAAATTCGATGATATGCGCTTTTTCAATGTTTCCGCCAGCGCGGCATCACTGACTGCCACCACTTCCGGTCGCACTGTCTCGATTTGCCGCAACAGCTTGTCGATATTCCTCCCCGCGGCCAGTCCGACGACTCGAAATCGCTCCGGGAACTCAGCAAGAATTTCCAGGGTGCTCGAACCAATGAATCCCGTAGACCCTAAAACAGAAATCTTTTTCATGGAATTCCCGTGAGCAGCACAATAAGATAATAAAGAGCAGGGCCCGTGAAGAGGAGGCTATCAACGCGATCCAAAAATCCGCCGTGCCCGGGAAGGAGCTTGCCCGAGTCCTTAACTCGAGCCCTTCTTTTGAGCGTTGATTCCCACAAATCCCCAAGCTGCCCTAAGAAACCCAGGAGTACTGACATAACGAAGGCGGATTCTATGGGAACCCCAGGCAAAAAAACCAACGCAAACGCACAACCAGCCGACGAGCTACCGATCAGGCCTAAAATTGAACCCTCGACGGTCTTTCCCGGACTTATTCGCGGTGCAAGTTTATGGCGACCCCATGCTCTCCCCCCAAAAAATGCACACGTATCACCCGCAAACACCACCGATAAGAGAAAAAAGATCCAGCGCTTTCCCTCCTCCAGATCCCGTATCTCGACATAGTGGGCGAGAAACAACGCCACGACAAAAATACCCACCGCCTGTCCTTCAAAGACCGGAGCTGACGTCTCCTCATTATGAAAGTGTACCAATGATAAGAGACACAGTACGAACCCGATGCCTGTCAAGATGCCGATAATCGCTGTTGTTTCAAAAGCGTAGAACCCTGCAAGGAGGCTCGCACCCAGCACACAACCAACGAGTTTGTCTCCCGGGCAAGCGGAACTAAGGTCGTAATACTCCCTCAGGACTTGAACGGTAACCGACATAAGAAACAGAAAAAAAATCGGCGTTGAACCATAGCCGACAACCAGCAAAACAGCCGCGAGACCAACCACCCCTGTCAACCATCTCCTTTGGTGGTCTGTAATATTCGCCATGATAGTTTTCAGTGCGCTGTCTCAAGTAGTTGTTCGCTTGTGCGACCGAACCGTCTTTCCCGCCGTTGATACTCCGCCAAAGCCGCAATCATATCCTCTCGTGTAAAGTCCGGCCAAAGAACGTTCGTCACGTAAATCTCAGTGTAGGCCAATTGCCAGAGAAGGAAGTTGCTGATCCGCATCTCTCCACTCGTGCGAATCAATAAGTCGGGATCAGGAATTTCTTTGGTAAACAGGTAGTTGGAAAACAACGTTTCGTTGATATCATCTTCCGAAAGTATTTTGTTCTTGACATCTCGGATTAGCTTGCGGACAGCCAGGACAATCTCGTCTCTTCCGCCATAGCTGAGAGCGAGATTTAAAACCATACCGTCGCAGCTTTTCGTCCTCTCCTTTGCATCCTCTAATACGTCAACAACCGGCAGGGGCAAATCATCAATATTACCGATAGTCATTAAACGAATATTGTTCTCCAGAAGCTTTGCCAGTTCAACTCTCAGGTTCTGCTCCAGTAAACCCATCAACGCGCGAATCTCTTCCTGGGGCCGTCTCCAGTTTTCAATGGAAAAAGCGTAGAGGGTTACGTATTGAATGCCCTTTTCACGACAGAATTGCACAACCTCGACTGCGGCCTCAATCCCCTTTTGATGGCCCATAATCCGCTCCAGGTTTCTGCGCTGAGCCCAGCGACCGTTCCCGTCCATTATAATGGCTATATGGCGAGGTAGTTTTTCTTCAATCAACTGAACCATGTGGTTTTTTCGATAGGCTAAACGACAAGATAATGGAATGTTTTTTCGCAGGAGAAGACTGTGACGGCTCTCTAATCAGAGAAGACAGAATACAGTAAATCGCCCTTTCAATATTACGGTTTTAGGAACTCGTTCCATGAGTATTACCCCCCGCTTTGAACATGTCGATACTGAATTCTGTCTTCAACCTAGTCGCGTGACGGTACAAAATAGCACCCGTAAAAATGACAATGAGCACACTACCGCACATCTCTCATCACGGGGGCATACCCCCACAGACCCGAAAAGAGATCGCTTGCCGCCATTACTCTTCAATAATGGCGTCTACCGGGCACACTTCAACGCAGGTACCACATTCCGTGCATTCATCCTGGTTAATAACATAAATATCATCATCTTCTTCGATGCAGGAAACCGGACATTCCTCGGCACATGACCCGCACGCAGTGCAATCATCAGTTATCCTATATGCCATGAAATCACCTCCTTTACCACAGTAATCATAACTCCATGAGTTCTTTCTCTTTTTCGGCCTCTAATTCTTCCACCTTCTGAATATATTCATCGGTGAGCTGTTGTACCTCATCATGATAGGTATAATACTCGTCCTCCGAAATTTCCTTCTCTTTCTTCAAGGACTTCAGTTCTTCATTGACCTCCCGGCGAATCGACCGCAGAGAAACCTTTGCCTTCTCCGCACCTTTCTTGACAACCTTGACCAATTCTTTTCTTCGTTCTTCGGTTAGTGCCGGTATCGGTACTCGAATTATCTTGCCGTCATTCGTGGGAGTCAGTCCCAGATCGGATTTCAGGATGGCCTTCTCAATATCACCAATGCTTTTGGCATCCCACGGCTGAATCGTAACCAGCCTACTCTCCGGAACGGCAAGGGTAGCCACTTGATTAAGCGGAACAACCGAACCATAATAACTAACCTTTATCCCATCAAAGAGGGTTACAGAAGCCCTTCCGGTACGGATCCGACTGAATTCATGTCCGGTGTTCTCAAGAGCACCTTCCATTTTTTCTCTCATTTCCTTTTCCAGTTTTTCAATCATACGTTACCCCCTAATAACTGTTCCTACTTTCTCCCCACATATCACCCGCTTTATATTCTGAGGAACATTAAGATTGAAAATCAAAATGGGGAGCTTATTATCCATGCAAAGCGTAACAGCGGTTGCATCCATCACTTTGACATTCCTATTAAGAAACTCCAAATACGTCAAGGTATCATACTTCTGAGCATTCCGATTTTTAACCGGATCGGAATCGTAAACCCCGTCAACCTTGGTACCCTTCAGCACTGCTTCCGCATTGATCTCCATGGCCCGGAGCGCTGCCGCGGTATCACTTGAAAAATAAGGGTTTCCTGTTCCACCGGCAAAGATGACCACCCGCTTTTTTTCCAGATGTCGTACCGCGCGCCGTTTAATATAAGGTTCAGCCACCTGGTGCATTTCTATGGCCGAAAGCACCCGCGTCGGGGTTCCCCCTCGTTCCAGGGCATCCTGAAAGGCCAGACCGTTAATTACGGTAGCCAGCATCCCCATGTAGTCTGCTGAGGCTCTATCCATTCCACCGGCAGTAGCGGGAATACCCCGAAAAATATTTCCGCCTCCGATAACCAGGGCCAGCTGAACTCCCAGCTCGCAAATCTCTCGAATCTCCTCGGCGATGCTACGGATAGCAGTGGCATCAATCCCGAACCCGGATTCACCCGCCAATATTTCACCGCTCAGTTTAATGAGGACTCTTTTGAATTTTGCGTCTGGCATTGAATCAAGAACGATACGGCAGTTTTATTCAGTTGTTTCCCCAAGATGGAACCGAGAGAACCTCTTCAAAACGATATTTTCCCCGATTTTACCGATCTGAGAATCAATAAATTCCTTAATGGTCATCTCCGGTTCCCGGACATACCCCTGTTCCAGCAGACAAACATCGCTATAGAATTTTTCCAGTTTGCCATCGACAATTTTGTCGATTATTTTTTCGGGTTTGCCTGACAGCTCGGCTTGCTTACCGTACACTGCCTTCTCCTTTTCCACCACCTCCGCCGGGACGCTGTCGCGGCTTAAATAAAGAGGGTTGGCGGCGGCAACATGCATGGCAAGATTTTTTACCAACTCCTGAAAATCATCGGTTCGAGCGACAAAATCCGTTTCGCAGTTTACTTCCACCAAAACACCGATCTTACCCCCGGGGTGAATGTAAGAACCGATAAGACCCTCGTTTGCAGTGCGGCTTGCTTTCTTTCGAGATGCTTGCATTCCTTTCTCGCGCAGCCGATCAATAGCTTTATCAAGGTCTCCGTCGACTTCCTGAAGCGCTTTTTTACAATCCATTATCGGCGCCCCGGTTTTTTCACGGAGGTCTTTCACAATTGCAGCATTGATTTCCATTCCTATCCTCCACGTCGTTGTGTTATCTTCTCATCGTCAGATCATTCATGCAATATTTTCCGCTTCTTCTCCATAGGCCGACTCCGCCGCGCTCGTTTCCGTCTGGGCGGCTTCAGCCCTTTCTTGCAGCTTTTCTTTCATTCGCTGTTTGCCCTCGATGCACGCATCGGCTATCCGTGAAGAAAAGAGGCGAATTGCACGAATGGCATCATCATTGCCCGGTATGACAAAATCAACCTCGCCAGGATCGCTGTTCGTATCAACCAACCCGACAGAGGGAATGCCCATCTTCCTTGCTTCAGCAACGGCTATTTTCTCCTTTTTGGTATCGATGATAAAAATGACACCGGGCAATTTATCCATCTCTTTTATTCCCCCCAGCTTTTTATCGATCTTCTCTTTTTCTTTTCTCAATTTCAGCAACTCTTTCTTAGAAAAGTCACTGCCCTCTCCTTCATTAGCCAACAAGGCTTCGATATTCTTTAGGCGATCAACACTTTTCTTTACGGTTTGAAAGTTCGTCAGCATCCCCCCCAGCCAGCGGTAATTGACATAGTGCATCCCGCATCTGCAAGCCTCTTCGCAGATGGTGTCCTGAGCTTGTTTTTTTGATCCCACAAAAAGAACCGATGACCCATTGGCAACCGCGTCAACCACAAAACTGTGGGCTCGCTTAAAAAGACGCAACGTTCTCTGAAGATCAATGATATAAATTCCGTTCCGGGCTCCAAAAATATACGGCTTCATTTTGGGATTCCAGCGCCGGGTCTGGTGCCCGAAGTGGACTCCTGCCTCCAACAATTCTTTCATAGTAATGATTGACACATTGCACCTCCTGTTTATACGGTTAAACCACCGCCTTATTCAATCCCCTCCTGAGTTTATGAACCCATAAACACCGCAGCAGGAGTCCTAAGGCGTGAGTAGTGGGGACATTGCTGCCCCCTTTCTAGCTGCAAGCCAACGCTCTTGTCGACCGCACCAAACACACTAATATTACTGTGATCCGGGAAAATTTCCATCGTGGGGAAGCGTTCCCCGGCACGGGTAAATTTTATTTCATAATCAAACATATTTTGCAAGTGAAATTGTAGCCCCAGTGTAAAATGAAAAATTTAAAGAAAAAAGGACCGCCTCAGGGCAGTCCTCTGGCATACCAAAATTATCGTTATCACATGGCTATCTACGTCTACTTCTTCCGGGCATTATGGTAGTACGCGTCGTCATTTGCCGACTCCTTCGCCCCTCCGGATAATGCCTTCCAGAATGGTATCAAAAGCAGAAGGGAAATAATCGCGAGCAGATAGTCTATGTCTTTGGTTGCAAAATAGTCGTAAAATGAAAAGCCGTCCATGGCACACCTCCCTTTCAGGTTTTGTCTCAAATTAATGCGCGTGTTGCGCCCACTCCGGAGAATCACTCACCACCGGCATACGATTTACGATCCAGCGATAGACCCACAGTTCGGTAAACACAACCGTAAGGGTCACAACGACTTCCATCCACGTAGGAACATATCGCACCGCCGCATCCATATTGTAAGCGACGAGACAAATATTGATTCGGTTAAGCACGATACCGATGATCGTGATAAAGGCGGCAAGCTTTACCAGCCCCATCCCCTTGCTTCGCGCGCCCGCCAAAAACAGCATGCCCGGTAAAACAACGCATCCCACGACTTCCAGAATATACCAGTAGCCCATGGGAGTCGCAAGAAAAGTCCACGTGCCTTCATGATTGAGTTCCATAATTTTCAAGAAGGTGTAAACAAACATGGCTCCGGCGCAGACCTTTGCCAGCGCCAGGACAATTCGGTCATGAGTTTCATGGTGCTCTTCCGACATGCGATGACGGAAGACCTTGCTGCTGATCGAACCCTCGAAGATAACCATGGAAAGACCCCCGAAAACACTGGAGACCACAAACAAAAGCGGGATAAACTCGGAATACCACAGAGGATGTAGTTTGGCTTTCGCCAGAAGAAACAGCCCGCCGACGCCCCCCTGATGTCCCAGGGAAAGCATGATCCCGAACACAACCGCTGCCAAGGTCATCTTATTCAAAATTTTCCAGGCGTTTTTCAAACCCAGCCATTCGGCAATGGCGGGAGAAAATTCAAGAAGTAGTGACACCGTATACAGGAAAAAATGCCAGGCCACCATAAACAGCACGGAACTGAACCCGAACTTATTTCCGATCAAAACATTAAAGGCATTCCAGGGCCGACCGAGGTCCAGAATCAACGCCCCCGCATAAAAAGAGTACGCCAGGAATCCGTTAAGCACCACTACGCGCACAACCGGATGATACTTTTCGTAGCCGAGAATGTAGTACATAAAACACAGAATATAGGCGCCGCCGGCGAGTGCAATGCCGATGAGGACGTCAAACCCGATCCACAACCCCCAGGGAAACTCCTGGGAGAGATTGGTGACCGCGCCCAGGCCTTTGGCAAACCGGATAACAATAATCACCAGCCCGAGCAAAATAATCGGGACGGTGATCACGTTAAAGGGAGTGAACAGGTTTTTCCCTTGAGGTTTCAATTCCTTTAGAAAAAAACCGATAAAGTCTTTCACACTTTTTATTTCTGTCGTTTCCGCGTTTCCGTACATTCCGTTTCTCCTCTTAAAATCTCATTTGTCGTTTTTCTTGTTTTTCGCTGCATAACTTATCCCGAGTAAGAGGGTAGGTACAAGCAGATCGATAACGGCAATATTGGTCAGGAACCCTTTGGAAAGCTTTGGATAGGGAGTGGTCCCGAGGTCGGTTCTGAAACCCAGTTGTTCAAAAGGAACTGCGGCAATGTAAACCCAACTGGTTCCTCCCACTTCCTGCTCACCGTAAATGTGATGATAAAAATCATCGGGGGCTTGATAAATGCGGGATTTTGCCTCCTCGATGACTTCTTTTCTCGTGCCGAAAAACATGACATCCGCCGGGCAGGCCTCGACACATGCCGGCTTTTCTCCTTTGCTGACCCGTGTTTCCCAGCAAAACGTACATTTTTGAATTTTGGGGGTAGGAGTATTATACTCGAACTTGGGAATATCGAAGGGACAAGCCACCATGCAGTATCTGCATCCGATGCAGTTGGTTTCCCAATTCACCGGTCCCTCCTCGAGTTTGTGCATGGCTTTCACCAGACAGGCCGACGCACAGCCGGGATAGTTGCAGTGCATGCACTGGGTCTTTACAAAGATCTCGGTCTCGTCCTCTTTTAGATAGCGGTTTACCACCGTGTACTGGGTTTCAGATGTGGTACGCCGTTTCTCGAAAATTTGCTCATCATCCAAGTTCGGCTCGGGCAGTCCGTTGATATCGGCACACGCTGCTTCGCAGCTTCGGCACCCGATGCACCGGGTAGTATCCACCAAGACTCCCAACAATTCCTTATCGCTCTGTTTACCGGGAGCTGAAGCTTGCAGCTCGTTCGGCTTGAGAGCGTTCCCAAAAGCGAGCCCGGAAGCACCTGTTGCTAAGACTTTTAAAAACTTTCTCCTATCCATCGCTCACGTCTCCTTTACTTTTAGTAGCTCATGCAGAGGAGATTCTGCTACGTTGTTAATATGTTACCTGGAAAATGAAAAAATTAAAGATTTAAACAATACCCTGGAAAAATCCAAAAGTAAAGCAATAAAACAAGAAATTGCGCTTAACTTTTTTTTCCGATCTTGCCGACGGTTCAGGGAAAAAACTAAAATAGTTATCAATAGTTAAACGGTTACAATTAGCAGCAAGGCCCATGCCAAAAACTTCGGCGACAGCGTTGATCGAAAAGTGTAGAAATAGCGCCTAAATACAATCGCTTGCCGGCGACAGCATTCTCGAAGCAGAAATACCGTCTGCCAACAATCTTTTCAGACTGCAAAAATGTTACGCCCCTGCATCCGGATGCCGACTTTTTTGATCCCTTCTTTTTTCGCTTCTGCCATTATCCTGCTATTGAATTCCATATTGAGCACGTTTATGGTATAGTCTAAACAGTCGAAACAAGATGAAAAAAGGAGGAAAAGACATGTATTGCGGTGGATATACGGGAAAAATCCTGCGGCTCAACCTTACGGAAAGAACCGCACGGGAAGAATCATTGCCACTGGAAACCGCTCGGGATTTTATCGGGGGAACGGGACTGGGAATCAAATATCTCTTTGACGAAGTACCGGCAGGTATCGACCCCCTGGGTCCGGAAAACAAATTGATCTTTGCTGTTGGGCCGTTTACGGGGACAACCCTCCCCGCCACCAGCCGGATGGCTGTTACCGGCAAATCCCCCCTGACCAATGCGGTCGGTTCTGCGCTCTCAGGAGGGTATTTCCCGGTAGAGCTGAAACGCGCCGGCTACGATGCACTCATTATCGAGGGAAAAGCCGACAAGCCCACCTATATTTCCATACGGGAAGGTATGGTTCGTTTTCGCGACTCCGCCAAAGTGTGGGGACTCAAGACGACCGATTGTCAGCAAATTATCAAGGATGATCTCAACGACCAAAACATCCGGGTGGCCTGCATCGGGCCGGCCGGGGAGCATTTGAGCAAACTCGCCTGCATCATCAACGAATACCGGGCAATGGGCCGCAAAGGGCTCGGGGCGGTCATGGGGTCTAAAAATCTCAAGGCAATCGCCGTTCGCGGAAACGGCTCGGTGGCCATCGCCGATCAAGAAAAATACGACCATGCCCGCAAAGAGATGCTCGCGGCATTCAAGGAAAGTCCGGTTCTCTATCCGGTCTTCTCTAAATTAGGCTCCTCCTGTGCCTTTACCGCCACCACGGAACTGGGCATCTTCTCCGCCAGGAACTGGACGGCAACAGGAGCTTTTGTCCCCATAAAGGAAATCGGGGTCGACGCGCAAGAGGCCCAAAAAATCGGCAAGACCGGCTGCTTCGGCTGCCCGGTCGCCTGCGCCCGATTATCCCTCGCCAAAAACGCCCCCTATACGGGAACTCTTTCGGAAGGGCCGGAGTTTGAAACCCAGTACTCCTTTGGCGGGCAAACCGGAGTGGACAACCTTGACGCTATCATCGCTGCCGACCGCCTTGCCGACGAGCTGGGGTTGGATACCATCTCGGCAGGAGTAACCATCGGTTTCGCCATGGAACTGTCTGAGAAAGGACTCCTGACCTCAGGCGATACCGGAGGGATGGATATTACCTTCGGCAGTCATCAGGCTATGCTGGCACTGCTTCGGATGATGGCCTACCGAGAAGGAATCGGCGACCTGCTTGCGGACGGAGTCAAGGCGGCGGCGCAACGAATCGGCAACGGAGCGGACAGGTATGCCATGCATATCAAGGGGTTGGAGTTGCCCGCCTATGATGTGCGAGGCGCAAAGGCACACGGAGTGAACTACGCAACCGCCTACTCTGGGGCAGACCACAACCGGGGCTACGCTCCCCAAGAGATTTTTGGGATGCCGATTCCGTATGCCGTGGATCGACTAAGCATCGAAGGCAAGGGGAAACTCGCCAAGTGGAATCAGGATATCCAAACGGCTCTCGCCGACTGTCCCACCATCTGCTCGTTCACGGCGCTCATGGCCTTGTTGGAACACGGCGCCGAAATCGTAGCCCGGCTGATGGAAGGGGTAACGGGACTGGTTTACACCCCGGAGGAAATTCTGCGGGTGGGCGAGCGGGTCAACAATCTGGCCCGGGCCTTTAACGTGCGCGAGGGATTTACCCGGAAGGATGATACCTTGCCGGAGCGGCTGATGACTGAACCCATCCCGGACGGTCCTTCCAAAGGACAGCTGATCAGCAAAGAAGACCTGAACCGCATGCTTGACGAATACTATACCGCCCGAGGCTGGAATCTGACGACCGGTGCTCCCACGAGGGGAAAGCTTACCGAACTCGGCATCGGGTATGTGGCTGACGCTCTGGGGCTATGAACATGTCACCCCGACGACAGCGCCTCTAAAGGCGGGACTTTTCTCTCCCGTCTTTTCCGATTTTGGTCTTCCGCATTCAAGAATCTTGCTTCGAATTTGATAAACTGATGTATTCTCCACTCCCTGGCCAAGGCAACGGTGATCAAGAGCCACCGGAAACCTCAGAGTTTTAGGTCCGGTAGCCGGCATTTATCTTGATGTAGTCATAAGAAAAGTCGGTGGTAAGCACCGATGCCTGCCGAGTCCCCTGATGTAACGTGAGGGTAACAATTATTTCTTTCTTGGTCACCTCTTTCTGGACTCGCTTTTCGTTTTTTGCTCCGAGCGCAACCCCTTTCTCCACAAGAGGAATACCGTTGATGAAGAGGTCAATCTTTTCAAACGATATGGGAAACGCGGTCTTCCCCGCCGCCGCAATGATCCGCCCCCAGTTGACTTCCTCGCCGAAAAACGACGTCTTCACTAACGGTGAGTTGGCGACGCTGCGGGCAATGGTGTCCGCTTCCCGAACAGACTTGGCTTGTTCCACCCGTACTTCAATCAGCTTCGTTGCTCCTTCGCCATCCTGGATAATTTTTCGGGCCAGGTCATTCATCACATCAAAAAGCATTTCCCGGAACCTGAGCGCCCCAGGACCTTTCGCACTTAACAATCGATTTCTCGCATAGCCGTTTGCCAACACCAGCACCATGTCGTTGGTACTGGTATCGCCGTCTACGGTAATGCGGTTAAACGTCCGGTCTGCCGCCTCTTTGACCCACGCCTGCAACGACCGCCTGCGGACTGACGCATCAGTCAGGATAAATACCAGCATGGTGGCCATGGACGGATTGATCATCCCCGCCCCTTTGGCGATTCCGGCAACCGTAATGCTTGTTCCCTCCACGTTAACCGACCGGGTGGAGATCTTGGGTCCATTATCGGTGGTCATAATCGCCCGGGCAAAATCCTCGATCCGAGTATTCCCCATCTCCTGGCATAAGGCCGGAAGCATGGTGAGCATCTTTTTGACCGGCAAGCGCTCACCGATAACGCCGGTCGAAGCGACCGCAACCAGTTCCGGATCTATTTCCAGCAGCCGGGCGGTTTCCTCCGCCAGACACTCGGCATCGGCCATCCCCTCTTTTCCGGTACAGGCATTGGCATTACCGCTGTTGACAAGGACCGCCTGACACTTGTTCCCGTGCAGGTGCTCTCGGGTAAGAAGAAGCGGGGCAGCCTTCACCCAGTTGCTGGTAAAAACACCGGCAGCGACAGCGGGTTTTTCCGAAAAAATCAATCCGAAATCCTTCAGGAGATTCTTTTTGATACCTGCCGAACAACCACTGAAGCGGAATCCGGGAACAACCGG
>JAFGRE010000008.1 GCA_016935335.1 Deltaproteobacteria bacterium | reverse complement strand
GATCCACAGGCACGCCTCGACTATGGCTACAATGCCGTAGGCGAACTGACGCCGATGGCGAAAAGTCTTATCAAAACATATTACGGCAAGTTCCCTGACAAGTCCTACATAGTAGGGTGTTCCAACGGTGGAAGGCACACCATGGTTGCCGCGTCGCGATATGCCGATAAATATGACGGTTTTCTCGCAGGCGCCCCGGGGTTCAACCTCCCACAGGCGGCCGTTGCTCAACTCTGGGGAGCACAGCAGTACGCAACCATTTCTAATTATAAAGATGGACGTCCTGACATCTTCACAAGTTTTTCATCAGAGGACACTGCGCTGGTCTCGGACAAGATTATAGAAAAGTGCGATGCACTTGATGGAGCATTGGACCATTGGGTCGGAGACCCCTTAGCTTGCCAAGAGCTGTTCAACATTAATCGAGATGTTCCTACCTGTCCTGATGAGGAAGAGTGCCTGAGCTACGCCCAGAAGTCGGTGCTTGCCAGGATTCATGCAGGGGCAATGGACAACAATGGTTACCCTCTTTACGCTAATTTTCTCTGGGATCCCGGCATAAGATCCGGTAATTGGCTATATTGGGAATTCGTGGCTTCAACCTCTCTTGATCCAGGTGCTGTGGGTTTTATCTTTTCAGTACCACCAGAGGTACCCACAGGGCTGGATTGGGTCCTTAATTGGAACGGTATAGGCTTTGACGTTGACGCGGACGCTCCTAAAATCTATGAAACCAACGATACCTATACCGAGTCAGGCATGTCATTCATGACCCCTCCTGATTTGCTCATGAAGCAACTTCATGCGAAAGGAGGCAAACTCATCGTGGTGCACGGCACGGCCGATGCTGTTTTCTCTGCGGCCGATACTATTTACTGGTATGAAGAATTGAGCGCTCACTATAAGAGCCATACATTGGATTTTGTCCGTCTATTTCTCGTCCCCGGTATGGCCCATTGCAGCGGTGGCCCCTCGTGTGATCGGTTCGAACTTTTTAGGGCACTCGTGGATTGGGTTGAGCGGGGAATAGAACCTGACTCCGTAGTGGCAACGGTAAATCCTGGGAACTCCGAAGTACCGTCAGATTGGACTTCAGACCGTGCAAGGCCGTTGTGTCCTTATCCAGCGACTCCCATATACAACGGGAACGGAGACATTGAAAGTGCGTCAAGCTTCTACTGCGTAAACCCATAGAAGGAGGGCCGACAAAAACTGCAGAAAAAAGGGGGTGTCTGCAGGTTGAGCAGGCACCCTCGTTATTAAGGACTGTAAAGGCAGCCCGCGTGTCAATATTGCATCGGGAATGGGAGTAAGAAATATAAACACTCAGTGTCGGGATATTCTTTATTCTATACTTCCAAACAGTAAATTTATAGATGGAGCATGCCGTCTAATTTGGCCTCAAAAAATTTTATCTTTGTTTACCTTATTTTCCCCTTAAAAGGCATTCGGGACGCGGGAGTCGCTGGTTCAAACCCAATCGTCCCGACCATTTTCTCCCTTCCCCCCTAAATCTTACCGCTCTGCACGAGGCTAGCGAAATGCTCAAAGGATCGGTCATAGGTCGCCTCTGCCTTTGTATCAAAACAACACCCTGGAAGCTCTCGCATTTTGAGATGGTAGGTGATGCATTCACAGCAGATTCCTTTCCTTGAGCACGGATCATAGGTGCAGTTGCAGCGGGCAAGATTTTTATCTTTGTTACATTCCATAACTATCCTTCCCTTTTCCTTTCGAGCAATGAGGTGTCTAATTTCAGTGACCTTGTCGCAAAAAGAATTGTAAGGTCATCGTGTCATCGCGGTATCATTCAATGAAGAATAATATAAATACAATAAAAAACCGGATAGGTTAAGCTTCAATATTGACAAATGTTCATATTTTGAACATAATTTCGCCTTCAATCGTGGGACGAATTTAACGTCAGTGCCGTCAAGACCGAGAGTTTTTAATAAGATGGACAGGCAAGACCTTCATATCTTTCGACTTATGGGCGAGCTTGATCGGGATGGCGCCTCGAGCCAGCGAGAGCTTTCCAGGCGCCTCAACGTTTCCGTAGGTCTCGTCAATGCTTTTCTGAAGCGACTGGTCGGCAAGGGATATTTCAAGGTCAAAACGTTGCCGCGGAAGAGACTCAAATACTTTCTTACCCCCGAAGGCCTTGCCGGAAAAAGCCGGCTGACTGCAGAGTATTTGCGCTATTCCATCAGTTTTTATAGAGAAATTAAACAACTCCTTCTCAATAAATTTGGTGAAATGGAGGGTAAACATATAAGGCGAGTGCTTTTTTTCGGGGCAGGTGAGGTCGCTGAACTCGCTTATCTTTATCTGCAGCTTACCCCCCTTGAACTCGTCGGCATGATCGACGATGAGAAAAAAGGAAAGTATTTTTTTGGATATATGATAAAAGGCACGGAAAGCGTTACCGA
Organism: Deltaproteobacteria bacterium; assembly: GCA_016935335.1. Taxonomy (GTDB): domain Bacteria; phylum Desulfobacterota; class WTBG01; order JAGOGO01; family JAGOGO01; genus JAFGRE01. The sequence goes on along the minus strand of JAFGRE010000008.1, from coordinate 1,811 downwards.
CGTGGAGTGGGATGTGATACTGCTTACTCGATTCGATAAAACGGAAGAAATCATCCGGAAGCTCGCACAAACGGGCATCGGCCTTGACAGGATAGCAACCATATGAACGAAAACCCGCTTAAATGGTACGCGGTTCATACACGCAGTCGGTTTGAGCAAAAGGTTCATGCCGGCATTTCCGGAAAGTCGATCGACGCCTTTTTGCCGCGGATCCAGGTGATCAGCCGGAGAAAAGACCGGCACAAGAAAATCTATGTACCCCTGATTCCCGGTTATGTGTTTGTGCGTTTTGACATGGAACCTGAGACTTACTGGAACATTATCAAGACTTCAGGTGTAGTGCGAATGGTGAGCTTCCGGGGAGAACCTGCTCCTGTCAGTGACAATGAAGTGGCTTCCTTGATGATTCTGGATGGAACGGACAGGACTGTTCAGAACCGAACCTTTATCAACAAAGGCGACAGGGTCATGATTATGGAAGGGCCGCTCAAAGGGCTGGTGGGTTTCTATCTTCGGCGCAAGGGGCAGTCCGACAAGGTCGTCGTGAGCGTTGAGCTTTTGAAACGCTCCCTTTCGGTGGAGATAGAGGATTGGTTGCTTGAGAAAATAGAGTTTTGAAATAAAATCTTTACGAAATAAAGATGTTATGCGACGCGGCTCTAAGGCTGCGGTGAAGCCAAAAGCAGGTAAAAATAAGATCATTATGGTAAGTTGAGTTCATTTATTCTCTGTAACTCAAGGAGCGGAGCTATGGGTAACGGTTTCGGATTCGCTTTATTAAGGAGAAAAGATAAAAGAGTGAAATTCTTTCATCTCATTTCGGGGGACTAAGCGAGTGAAGGTATTAATAACAGGCGGCGCAGGGTTTATCGGATCCCATCTTGGGGAGAAGTTGCTGGAGTTGGGGCACGAGGTTTTTGTCATCGATAATCTTTGGACAGGCAAGCTTGCCAATGTTTCTAAAATTCAAAATGCTCGAGGCTTTCACCTTGTGGTGGACACAATCCTCAATGAATCCGTTATGAACGAGCTGGTTTTCAAAGTGGATCACGTTTATCACCTTGCTGCGGCCGTGGGTGTCAGAAATATCATGGATCATCCGGTGGAAACCCTGGATATCAACGTGAAGGGCACGGAGACTGTTTTGCGACTGGCGAACCGGTTCAAGAAAAAGGTTTTTGTCGCGTCCACTTCAGAGGTGTACGGCAATCACATGGAGCATACCCTCTCCGAAGACGACAACCGGGTGATGGGATCCGTTAAAAAGCGGCGCTGGGCCTATGCCTGCTCTAAAACGTTGGACGAATTTCTTGCCCTTGCCTATTTTGATGAAAAGAAACTCCCTGTTGTGGTCGGGCGCCTGTTTAATACCGTCGGTCCCCGACAGACCGGACGGTATGGTATGGTACTGCCCAATTTCGTGCAAAGCTCGCTCTTGGGAAAGGAGATTACCGTTTTCGGAGATGGGAACCAAACCCGGAGTTTCACCCACGTGTTCGATGTTGTGGGGGCTCTCATCAAGTTGATGCAGGATCCTGCTGCGGAAGGGGAAGTTTTCAACATCGGCAATGACCATGAGGTATCAATCAATGAACTGGCTCAAAAGGTGAAAGAAATGACGGGAAGTCCTTCGGAGATAGGGCACATTTCCTACGAAAAAGCCTATGGACCCGGGTTCGAGGACATGCAGAGGCGGTGTCCGAATGTCGAAAAAATACGCAAACTCATTGGATTCGAGCCGGAGTACGATCTGGAGGCCATGATCCAAAGCGTTATCGATTATTTCAAGGAATAGACCGGAGATTCCTTAG
>JAFGRE010000074.1 GCA_016935335.1 Deltaproteobacteria bacterium | reverse complement strand
TTTGATTGGAGGTTGAAATGGCTAGTAATGTTGTGATTTTTGCGGAACAAATGGGAGGTAAATTTCGCCCTGTTGCCTTTGAGGCCGTGTGCCAGGGGAAGAAGATGGCTGCGCAGCTTGGTGGGCAGGCGATTGCAGTGGCTGTCGGTTCGGGTATTCAAGAGGCGGCCTCGCTCGGACAGTATGGCGCTGATAAAGTAATTGTGGTGGACAATGAAAAGTTAAAGGAATTTACCGTTGATGCTTACGGGAAAGCCTTCTCTGAGGTGGCCGGGAAGAACGATCCGGCAGTGGTGCTTTTGAGTGCCACAAACCAAGGAAAGGATCTCGGCGGGTACGTTTCGGCTGCCCTTGATGCGCCTGCCGCTGTTGACTGTACCGAATGGTCGGGGGATGGCGGTAAAATTCAGGTGAAACGGCCGGTTTATGCTGGCAAGGCTTACGTTACGGTAGGATTCTCCGGAACGGCGGTTGTATCTATTCGACCAAAGGTTTTTGCGGCTGATGAGCCTGATGCTTCAAAGAGTGCGGCCGTGGAAAATCAGGAGGTTGCCTTTGCGGGTGATGATTTTCGAAGCGTGGTTAAAGAAATTGTTGCCAAAGCAGGAGGCAAAATCGATGTGTCCGAAGCTGATATTATTGTTTCCGGCGGTCGCGGGATGAAAGGGCCGGAAAATTTCGGCATATTGGAAGAGATGGCGGCTGTGTTGGGAGCGGCAGTGGGTGCTTCTCGTACGGCGGTTGATGAGGGTTGGCGGGAACATAGTGACCAGATCGGGCAGACCGGGAAGGTGGTCTCACCCAAACTTTACATTGCCTGCGGTATCTCCGGGGCTATTCAGCACTTGGCAGGGATGAGAACATCGAAATGTATTGTGGCTATCAACAAGGACCCCGATGCACCCATTTTCGGAATTGCCGACTACGGAATTGTCGGCGACCTTTTCCAGGTGGTTCCGGCAATGACAACCGAGTTAAAGAAAGTGCTGGGGAGCTAAAAGCGGCGGTAAAGTGGTAGCCGTTAAATTTTGAACCCAAAAGGAAAAATGTCATGTTACCAATAGCTGGTAAGGTTTTGCTGCTTATTCTTATAGCAGTCACTGCCTACTTTTTTGTGCAGAGAGCCAAATTTCTTATCAGCCTTCTCGGTGTGGGAACACCTGAAGATAGATCTGATAACCCTGGGGAGAGGCTGAAATATGTTTTGGGACAGGTTCTAACTCAGCGGTGCGCCACCAAAAACGTTACAGGGAAAGATTTGGCTGGGATAGGACACCTGCTCCTTTTTTACGGATTCTCGATGTACGTCATCAGTTACGGTTTTCATCTTGCTGAGGCGTTTTATGACAAGTTATCCCCGGCCCTTTTTGGGTCGGCTTTTAACAACCTCTTCTTTTTTCTGCTGGACACGGCAGGACTGATTGTTATCGTAGCTGTAATCTGGGCGGCGGTGCGACGCTACATCATAAAACCCGATCGGTTGGAAGCATCGATGGATGCCGGGATTATTTTGATAGTGGTGTTTTGCCTTATGATCTTAAGCTTTAAAGTCGAAGGATTTAGATTGCTTGCCGAAGAGACTCCGTTCTCGGAAGGGGCGTATATGGGCAGCCTCTTTGCTCAGATGTTTAGGAATATAGGGTTGCAGGAGAGCGCACACACGCTTTTTTATGTCACCTGGTTTGTCCATATGGTTGTAATTTTTGGGTTTGGTGTTTTTATTCTTTACTCAAAGCATCTTCATATCCTCGCAGCGCATCCAAATCTGTATTTTCACTCGATGAAGCCGAAGGCCATGCTTGAACCTATTGAGAATATGGAAGAGGCAGACCGTTTTGGGGCGTCTGAAATAACTCATTACTCCTGGAAGCATTTGCTTGATCTTTACGCGTGTACCGAGTGTGGATGGTGTAATGCAAATTGCCCTGCTAACAACAGCGGAAAGCCTCTCAAGCCCAAAGACTTAATTCACAATATGAAGGAACACCTTCTTGCCACGGGCGAGGACTTGCTGGCGAAGCAAAAAGCCTCAGCAAACGGAGAAGGGGCAGAGAACGTCGGTGAGGAGGAACCGGGTTTGATTCGGAAAGTGGTCACTGAAGATGAGATTTGGGACTGCACGAACTGTATGGCCTGCATGGAGGTCTGTCCGGTGGCCATAGAGCACGTCAATAAAATCGATGAAATGCGCCGGTACCTGGTACTGATGGAGAGCAACTTCCCGCAAGAGGTCCAGGTTGTGTTTAAAGGCATGGAAACCAACAGTAACCCCTGGGGCATTGGTATGTCGACCCGGGCTGACTGGGCGAAAGGACTTGGGGTGCCAACGCTTGCCGAGGATAACGAAGTTGATATGCTGTTCTATGTGGGATGTGCCGGTGCATTTGATGATCGGTATAAGAAGGTTTCTGTTTCAATGGTAAAAATTCTTCAAGCAGCGGGAATTAAGTTCGGCATTTTGGGAACTGAAGAGGGATGCTGCGGCGATTCGGCCCGGAGGATCGGAAACGAATATCTTTTCTGGATGATGGCTCAGCAAAACATCGAAGTTTTCAAGGAGTATAAGGTTAATAAGATTCTGGTAACCTGTCCCCACGGGTATAATACACTGAAAAATGATTATCCTCAGTTCGGTGGAGATTTTGAGGTTATTCATCATTCAGAGTTGATTCTCGATCTTATTAAGAGCGGTCGGATAAAACTCAAGGGTGACATGGCAAAAAGAATCACGTACCATGATTCGTGCTTCCTGGGTCGGTACAATGCAATTTATGAACAGCCTCGCCAGATTATCTCCTCTTTTAATAAAGGCAGTTTGGTAGAGATGGAGCGAAATCGGCGGTTCGGTTTCTGTTGCGGAGCCGGGGGGGGGAGAATGTGGATGGAAGAATTGCGGGGCAACAAGATTAATGAAATCCGTACTGAAGAAGCACTGGGGGGGAACCCCGATTTTATTGCGACGGCATGCCCGTTCTGTATGACGATGCTGGAGGATGGGCTTAAGGCTAAGAACGCAGAGGAAAATGTGAAAGTGATGGATATTGCAGAATTTGTGGCTAGTCAGTTACTTGTACATTAATCGTATTTAGGAATTTTAAACACAGGAGGAAATTAACGTGAGTACTGAAGTAAGAGCCCCTATGGTTGGGAAAATACTTTCTGTCAAGGTTGAGGTTGGTCAGACAGTTGGAGAAGATGATGAAATGTTCATTATTGAAGCGATGAAAATGGAAATACCTATTGGTGCTCCGGCGGCTGGTACGGTGAAGGAAATCAAGGCCCAGGCCGGAAAATCGGTGGAAAGTGACGAGGTTTTAGCGATAATCGAATAAGTTATGTGCCGATAGATTCTGTTGCGTAAAAAGGCTGCCTTGCAAAAAGACAGCCTTTTTCCCGGAATGTAGTAGCACGAAAATAAATTTCGTAGCATTACAGTTCCGGCATTTCTACTTCTTTACTAGTAACACCGATTGTGAAAAAATAACACGAGGCCGGAGAAGGGGCGTGGGTGATGAAATTGGTGGTGCGGATGATCCTGGTTATAGTTTTGGTCTGGGGAATGGGGATGCCGTTGTCTGTGTTTGGGGCCGGGGAGGGTGATTATGATGAGGCCTTTGATTTGGGGGAGATTGTGGTAACGGCAACAAAATCGGAGAGACGGGCGTCGGATGTGACCTCTTCGGTGAGCGTTATCGATAGGGAAGAGATTGATGCGTCCAATGATACTTATGTTATGGATATCATCGGAAGCCTGCCGGGGATTTACGTTCAAAGGGATGCCATCTATGGGAGGCAGGGGATTAGTATTCGGGGACTCGGCTCTAATGGCCGGCGCCTCGAGACTTTGATAGACGGGAGACCGGAAAAGATGTCTATTTTTGGGTGTACCGTGACCCAGACACTTCCCCTCGCCAATGTGGAGAGAATTGAAATTGTCCGGGGTCCGGAATCTGTTCTGTACGGGAGCGATGCGTTGGGAGGCGTTATTAATATTATTACGCGGAGGATGCAGGAAGACGGTTTCGAAACGAATGGGATCATATCCTACGGCGGTTACGATTCAGCGCATGCGCAGATAAGTCATGGGGGGAAGATGGGAGATTTCGATTACTATCTTACCGTTGATGAGAAGTATCTGGATGGGCATCGGTCGAACTCCCGTTACCGAGGCTATGACCTTACCGGGAGATTGGGATACCGGATTAATGATGTGTACCGTATCGAATTTTTGGGAAAACAATTTGACGATGAAGCCCACAGCCCCGGACCGGAAAGTACTCCCTTTACCAATGATGACAGGCAACGGTACAAACGGTCTTCCTTTGATTTGGACTTTATTGGTGATTGGGATCGCGTTACTGCCTCCCTAACCGTTTTTCACAATCGAGGCCATCATCGATTTACCATGCCCAGCGTCCCGGACCTGTGGCATTCGCGGGACCGATTATCGGGGGTTTTGGCGAAGACGGAGATTGAGGTGTTGGATATGAAAACCATAAAAGATAGTGTTGTGGTTGGATATGACTGGTACCGGGAGTTCGGGAAAACCGAGGAGCCATGGAATTCGTCGATTTCGTCACCCCCCTATTATCCGGGACATTGGCATCGAACAAATCACGAACTGTATTTGTTGAATGAATGTATCTGGAGGAGATTGGTCACTACCATAGGCGGCAGATTGCATTATGACCGGTTGACTGATTGGGAATTTGTACCTCATCTCGGAATGGCGTTTCATGTGAGCGAGCAAACGCGGGTGAGGGGGAAGGTCAGCAAAGGGTTTCGAACACCGAAATTTAATGAATTATTCTTATTCCCACCAGCAACGGAAGACCTGGATCCGGAACGAGTGTGGAGTTATGAAGGAGGGATAGACCATCAACTTACCAATTGGATGAGCGCGGAAGTGAACCTCTTTTATATGGATATAGAGAATTTTATTCAACGCAGATTCAATACCAACCCGCCGCCGCGGTATATTTTCAGGAACACGGGGAATTATGTGATAAAAGGGGTGGAAAGTGGAATCACTGTTAAACCGTTACCGAACGTTGATATGACATTCTATTATACATTTATGCATGTTGGGAATTCCAGGGACGATCGCCAAGGCACTCCAAAGCATTCTTTCACTTTCATGGCGGATTATACGCGAAATAATGTAAGCTTTTCTTTTGATGCTGAATATATCGATGGAGTGTATGAAGAGAATGAAGCAACGGGTGGTATAGAGCGCATTGATGATTATTTTGTCGTTAACATGAAGGCGTCGTATTGGTTTACCGACCACTGGCAAGGATTTATCGGTATCGACAATTTGTTTAATACAACCTATGAAATGTATCCGGAATACCCCATGCCCGGCACAACGGTTACCGGGGGCCTTCGTTTCTCGTTTTAACGGTGGTTATGAAGCGAATACGATTAATATTTATACTTATCTTTGGCTTTTTTGTG
>JAFGRE010000007.1 GCA_016935335.1 Deltaproteobacteria bacterium | reverse complement strand
GAAGCAGGAAAATGCAATGCCGCTTCATTAGGACAGAGCCTGGAAGAAGGCTTTCGCCGGGCTTCACTGATGAAAGACAAAAAGTAGTTCGCAAGCAGTGTTGAGGCGTAAAAGAGGAGAAGGATCTGGACATAAGAAGACCTTCTCCTCAGTTTTTATTAAGCAGGCCTACGTCCGATAAGATATATTATGTTAACTAATATCTCATGCGATCCTGGAAGCATGCAGAACCATAGCCTTTCGCCCTTCTGCTACCTCCAATATGCTTTAATTGTGCCCCAATATTTAAATGGCTCTTTAGGTTTTTTCTGACACTTAACATATGACTTTAATTCCCGGATGTAATTGACTTTATTTATGATGGTATGTAATATTTTACAAGATGAAACATGGAAAATGAACTTTAAATGAGGGAGGCGTGCTATGAGTACCTTGATGCGTATCGACCTATTCGGGAAAAGCTTTACCTCTGAGGAAATTGGGGCCTACCCGGACTACAAGGGGTTTGGCGGACGTGGATTCACCTCCAAGGTTGTTTTTGCGGAGGTTCCGCCTACGTGCCACCCTCTGGGAGAAAATAACAAGCTGGTTATTGCGCCGGGCCTCCTTTCAGGATCAAGCGCTGCGAACTCCGGGAGGTTGTCAATAGGTGCAAAGAGTCCTTTAACCGGTGGTATCAAGGAAAGCAACGTCGGTGGGAATGTTTCCTTTAAGCTTGCCCGGCTTGGTATCCGCGGTTTGATTCTTGATGGCAAGGTTCCACCAGGTGAACTGGTATATATTGTTGTGGGCAAGGATGGGGTTGTTTTTCATGACGCGCTGAGATTTAAGGGAATGAAGAACTATGAGCTAGTTGAGAAGCTCAAGGCGGACTTTGGCGAGAGGGCGGGAATTTTATCGATCGGTCCTGCTGGAGAAATGATGATGGGATCTGCCTCAGTGGCATGCACCGATACGAATGGACACCCTTCCCGTCATGCCGGTCGTGGTGGAATGGGGGCGGTGATGGGTTCCAAGGGAGTGAAAGCGATTGTTGTTGATGACAACGGCGCTGCGGGCGTTGAGTATAGCGACAAAGAGGCCTTCAGGGCTGCCGCTGCAACCTTCAGGGATGCCCTGCGCTCCCACGACGTTACCAAGCCGGAGGGAGCGTTGTACACGTACGGGACGAATGTGCTGACAAATATTATAAACGAAGCCGGAGCCTACCCGACGAGGAATTTTACTTCGGGGAGGTTTGAAGGCGCTGAAAAAATTAGCGGCGAAAGGATGACGGAAATAATCAAGGAGCGCGGCGGAAGGCATTATCACTCCGGATGCACTACGTGCATTATCCAGTGTTCCAATGTCTATTTAAATAAGAATAAGGAGTATGTCACCTCGGCTTTGGAGTACGAGACCATATGGGCTCATGGAGCGCATTGCGGCATTGATGACCTGGATGCTATCGCTGAGATGGACCGTCTTTGTGACGATTACGGCTTAGATACGATAGAGACAGGATGTGCTTTGGGCGTAGCCATGGCCGGAGGTATTAAGAGCTTTGGTGATGCGGAGGGGGCGATAGAGTTAATTCACGAGATCGGAAAGGGGTCCCCATTGGGGAGGATTCTGGGTAATGGTGCCGCGGTTACGGGACGTTTGCTTGGTGTCGAAGACACGGCTGTTGTTAAGGGTCAGGGGCTGCCTGCCTACGATCCCCGGGCTATTAAGGGCAATGGGGTCACCTATGCAACATCGACTATGGGTGCAGACCATACCGCCGGATATTGCGTAGCTACTAATATATTAAGGTGCGGAGGATATGTTGATCCTCTTAGTAAAGACGGCCAGGTAGATCTCTCTCGAAACCTTCAAATTGCAACTGCGGCGCTTGATTCCGCGGGGCTTTGCGTTTTTGTGGCTTTTGCTATCCTAGACATTAAGGAAGGACTAGAAGCAATACCAAGAATGTTGAATGCACGGTTCGGATGGAACATGACCTTGGATGATGTTGCGAAGCACGGTCAAGAAATACTTAAGGTTGAGCGTGCCTTCAATGATGCCGCGGGATTCACCAAGATTGATGATCGACTCCCTGAATTCTTTAAGAAGAAAAAATTGCCCCCGCATAATACGGTGTTTGATATTTCGGATGAAGATCTGGATACAGTCTTCAACTTTTGAGTTGAAAAATTAGATGCATTTCCGATTGGATAGACAATATTTGTTAAACTAACGCATCATAATATTTGTAGTACAGAGAGGGGTACCCGAGACGTTGGATCGGGAGGCCCCTTTTTCTTCCCCTACCCTTTGCCGCGAGCCGGGCAAAGAGTCGTTATGCCTGGGCGGAATGCGACGATAGGAATAGAGGACCTCTTGACGCGGTTGATCTCATGGGTATTGACAAAATGTAGGATATCGCTCATAGTGCATAGAGAGATCGGTAATACGATGTCAGGAAGGTTTGACTGCAAAGAATATTTTTAGAGGGGAGAGTTTCAAATGATTACGGGGACCCTTAAGTATGGTGCTATTGCCTACGGAGTTATATTGCTTACGGTTGGATGCTCCGTCAGCAAAATTCGCTCGCCAATAGTTTTTCGTTCTCCTGTCGTCCTCGCGAAGTCTGAAGCAAAGGAATCCGCCTCCACTCAGCCGTCAGTGGATAGCGGTAAGCAAGGGGCTGCAATTTCTTCAGGGGAGTCTCCAACTTCGGCGCAGGTTTCTAAGGAAGGTGTTCCAGCGTCGGAGGCGGTCGCGACAGAAAGGGTGGCCGCCGGAGGACGTGATCGCGCGAGGCATTCTCCCGCCGAGATCCCGCTGGTTTCAGAGGGTGATATTCTTGATGAGGCGACTGCCGTGTTGGGTAGGATACGGGTAAGGGCACCCGATGAGGGAGGATTTTCACGGGAAATCGCCATTCGAGAACTTAAGGTGGAAGCCTTTAAGCGCTTTGGAAGCCTTGCGCAAGGGATAAGTAATGTGGAATTTCATGGCGAATTTTCACTCTTGGGGTCGGCTGACAAGGACTATCAAGAAGCTTCCGGTGACGTCATCTCATTTGTAGAAAAGGCGGACGGTCTGCGGGACCAACCTGGGGTTGAGGGAGACGTGAAAGAGAATGAAAGTGCGGTCTCTTTGGAAGGTCTTGATTTTTATTCATCGGAAGAGCTGTTTTCTCGTAGCTTCAGGGTTCTTGGGGAGGTGAGCGTCCGGGAACGGTCGGAGTCGGGCTTTACCCGCGAAGAGGCGCTAAAAGCGTTAAAAATAGAAGCCATTAAAATGTACGGCGGTGATGCCAAAGGGTTGACCGATGTCAACCTGATAGAAAAGGAGAAGATTTTTTATTACACCAAAGTCCGCAAAAGTATTTCCACTCCGAAGGAAACCGAGGTTTATAGTAAAGCATCGGCTGAAGTAATTATCTGGCAAGATTAGGAAGCCTGGGCTTTTGGGTAGCTGGTTTTTCGAATATATTCAGGCCTCCTAATGTACAATCGGCTCAGATGGTGCCGCATATGGAGAGTCGAGTTATTTTACCTATCCTGGTGTGCATCTCCCTCCTGTTGATCCCCACCTACGGGTTTTTAAGTGACAATCCTGATCAGCTTCCCGATGTCATTATTTTCGAATCAAGCCTCGGTCCTGTTTCGTTCCATCACGACAGGCATCTAAAAGAGACTCGCGAAGACTGTACCGTCTGCCATCATGCGGCGAAATCCCCCGTTCGATCGTGTCGGAGGTGTCATAAGCATCCAAATGAGACTGGTGCCGGAGACCCCCTCCCCTTTTATGAGGTAAAGATGACATTTTGCCGGGATTGTCATCGCACTCGAAATAATCCGGAGGATAGGGAATGGGCACCCGTATCCTGCAGGGGCTGTCACGATGTGAAGCAGATAAAATGGTAGAATCGGCTCTCAAAGGAAAATGTCTTGATTTATCTTGACTTATAATAAGAATGGCCATAAAATTTTGTAATGACTAGGGGGAGAAAGAAGGTGTGTTTAACTATGAGAATTTGGTACCGTAACCTTTTAAATTGGAGGAGGTGATGGTAGCGGATAAGGTGAGTTTTTGGTGAGGATACGTGATTGTCAAATTTATTAGAGAAGGAGTGGAGATGATGACAAAAAAAATAGTAGGTTGCTTCCTTTTATTATTTCTTGTTTTTAGCTTCGGCTCCGCCGCAGTTGCCGAAGAGGCGGAAAAGCCGACCTGTGATTTCACCTTAACATTCTATTCACAGTATATCTGGCGTGGATTTGAGTTGAGCAAAGACAGCCTGGTTATTTTCCCGTCTATTACTGTGTCCTACAAAGGATTCGGCTTCAACGTGTGGGGTGACTTCGACACTGATTACGAAGGGGCAAACACTGGAGGTAACGGAACCGAATGGTGGGAAACCGACTGGGTACTTACTTACAGCAACACGTTAAACGTGGGGTTTACAGATTTAAACTGGACCGTGGGTTGGATCTATTACGATGTTGACGGCGGAGAAGATGAAGAATTGTTCGTGATTTTAGGGCTTGATACGTTTCTTTCGCCGGAGTTGAGCGTCTGGAACGGCATTGAGTATGGAGATGATTCGTGGTACTTCAACTTCGCCTTGTCCCACAGCTGGGATTTGCCAGTGTGCTGGCCGAAGGCCGAGAACAAGTGGTCTCTCGATGTCGGTGGCTGGGTAAGCTACTACTACATTGAGAACGGTGATTTGAACGGAAGTGATTACGAAGAATGGCACGACGGTACGATTTGGGCGGGTGTTAATGTCCCCATCAACGACTGGTGTACCATTACTCCGTCAATTAATTACACGTTTCCCCTTTGCGATGATTCCGAGGACTTCCTCGAAGCTGCGAGCTTTGATGGTAATGACTCCGACTTTTTCTACGGCGGCGTGACCCTCAGCGTATCGTTTTAAAGCGGCTTATTCCTCTCTCCCGTCGCGTATGTGATGGGAGAGAGGCTTTCGGGTATAAAAAAGGCGGAAGAAGTCCGTCATTACTCAAACAGCAACCACTCAGGGAGGTGATGCGCCGGTTAATTGTTAGTTTGCCGAAGGATTGTGATTTTCGCTTGATAACACTTAAATGAAGGGGGGGGTATTATGCGAAGGGCAATTGGTAAACTATTAACCATAAGTATTGCGTGTTTCGCAATCATATCGATGGCTACGTATTGCGGGGCCATAACCATAAAGGACGTCAAGCCAGATGAAGATGTATTTCAATACGTCCAAAGGGTTAAGGGGCAATTCGACCAGAGGCTCTACCAACAGGTTATCGGCGCCGCCAATCCTTATAAGGAAGGGGATGAGGCCATCGGGGTTAGCGCCGACGACCAGGTAACCAGGTACCTAGCCCGCAGGCTGTTGGCGAACACCAAGATCAAGGACCTCCATGAAAAGCCCTTGTTCGAGGACAATCTCCAGAAATTGCTTTGGGGCAGCATCGATAAGGCCCAATACGAGAAGGTCAAGGGCTGGACAATGGCCGAACTGAAAGAGTTCTTGATGACCAAACCCGAAGCGGACATCCGGGGGATTATGTTCGGCCTCAACAGTGACATAGTTGGTTGCGTCACTAAGATATGCAGCAATCCGGAACTCTGCGTCGTGGGGCAGAAGGTTTTCAACCCGCTCCCCGGCAGTAAGCTTGGGGCAAAAGGTTACATGAGCGCGAGAATTCAGCCTAACTCGCCTACTGACGACCCCGAAGATATTGTGTGGCAGGTTTTTGATGCGTGGTGTTACGCCACCGGGGACCTCGTCATCGGAACAAATCCTGTTTCCGATTCCGTAGATAACATTCTCAAGATTCAAGAAGCTCTTCGTGACGTAGTTGTCGTCTTTGGACTCGATGAGACGATACCATGGTGTGTTCTCGCCCACATTGATAAACAGTACGAATGCGAAAAACGAAGCGCAGGATCGACAACGTTCTGGTTTCAAAGTTTAGCCGGTGTGGACGACGCAAACCAGGTCTTTGACGTAAGCATTGAAAAAATGATGAATTACGCAAAGATGCGCAAGGGAAAGTACGGCCTTTATCATGAAACAGGCCAGGGAGCAGACTACACGAACGGGCAAGGCAAAGGGTTTGACATGGTCTGTCATGAGTCCCGCAAGTACGGATTCTCCCGAGTTCTCCGTCAAGAAGTAGCAAAACTGAAAGGCAGTGATAATATTTTGGACGCATGGTGTCACACCAATGATGTTGCCGGGTTCATCGGACCCGAGATCTTCAAGACCCGGGAACAACTGGTGCGTTGTTGCCTGGAAGATATTGTCATGGGGAAACTTCAAGGCGTGTGTTTGGGCCTGGACATCTGTTCCACCCTCCATATGCCGGTCACCCTGGATGATCTGAACTGGTGTCAGGATGAGATTATGCCGGGCAACCCCGCGTATCTCATGGCCCTTCCCACCAAGAATGACCCCATGTTGAGTTATTTAACCACCGGGTACCAGGACCATGTCCGTTGCCGCGCGAAATTTGGCTATAAAGTCAATGACGCTGTGTCGGATTTCTTTAAGAAAATCAAGATTATCGACGCGAAAGGAAATCCCACCGAGCATTTCGGGGATCCGGTATGGGTCTATTACCAGTACCGCTTGGCGAAAGGCGACAAAGCATCGAAGGAAGAAGTCTATGCTGACGGAAAAGCAGCCATTAAGCGCTGTGAAGACCGCGGAGTGCCCATCGCCAAGGGTGTCGGTAAGAATCCGTGGGACATGGACCCGGAGCTGGCCCAAAAGATCAAATCTCTCTATGATGATGCAAGGGTATCCTTGTGGGCCGAGTTTACACCGGAGTATGTAAAGACCATTCCCAATGCGATGGTTATTGCCACACAGTCCGGAGATCGGGAGGAATATATAGCAAACCCGTCTACCGGTGAGGCGTTGAGCAAGGAAGCCGTCGCCAGCCTCGAAAAACTGAGAGACGCCTGGGGAGGAAAAGTTCCGGATGTTCAGATCGCCATTTCCGACGGATTGAATGCCAAGGCGATCATGGATAAAGGCCACCTGGAGCCCTACTTGAACACGCTCCGGAAGGAGCTTGAGGCGGCCGGTTTCACCGTCGGCGAGAAAAATATCCTCGTTAAAAACGGCCGCGTCAGAGCAGGATACGCTATGGGAGATATTCT
>JAFGRE010000006.1 GCA_016935335.1 Deltaproteobacteria bacterium | reverse complement strand
TTACTCATCTCGACAAACATCGAAGGCTGGAGTTCGACCAACCACGGCTGCCACCGAGTCATAACTCCCGTTTGCCAGTGCTCGCTCACCCGATAGGTAGTACAAACAATCGGAAACCTGGGGTCACACGTGGCGCGGCCATCGAGCTTCGTTCCAACTCCCTCAATGTCCCATCGCTTGATTGTCGGGTTGACAAACTGCGGTGACATAAAATTCTTCTCCACCGGACACTCCAATGGTTCGTAATGTTCGGGAAACGGCCCGTCGACACGCCCCGGCCCGAAAATCTGGCCATAACCATCCCGCTGCATGATGAACGGATACCGTGACGCCCCCCCTGCGGCCAGCGGAGGCCAACCGCCGTCGGGAACATCGCCGACCCACTTTTCTCCATTCCAGGCAATAACCGCCTTCTGCGGCGCCCATGGTTTCCCTTCTTGATCGACTGCGGCGCGGTTGTAAAGAATCCTGCGGTTAACCGGCCAGCACCACGCCCATCCAGAGTATAATCCAATCCCTGAAGCATCCGTCTTATCTCTCCGGGCGGCCATATTCCCTTTTTCAGTGTAAGAGTTGCAGTACAGCCAATTACCCGAAGAAGTGGAACCGTCCTCCTGCAGAAAGGCAAAGCTCGGCACCAACGTTCCCTTCTTGTAGACTGTACCTTTTATCTCCTTATCTTCAAGAAAATACCCGTTGATGTCCTTGGCCACTGCATGCGGATCGAAGTGCTCATGCCAACGGAGTTTCTTGATAGGCGCGGCAAAAGCACCATCATTGGCTGCGTACAATTTCCTGATTTTCAGAAAAAGCTCGGTGATGATTTCCCCGTCCGGCAACGCTTCCCCCGGCGGTTCCGATGCCTTATAACGCCACTGCATCCACCGTCCGCTGTTGGTAATGCTTCCCTCTTTTTCATAGGAAGCAGCGCAGGGGAGCATAAAAACCTCGGTCTTGATTTCCTCCGGCTTCATATCGGGACCTTGCCAAAACGAAGTTGTCTCATTGTCAAATATGTTGACGCTCACCACCCAATCCATCTTCGCCAGAGACTGCCTCGTCTTGTTCGAATTGGCACCGCTGCACGCCGGATTCTGTCCCCATGAAAAAAGCCCCTTGATCTTGCCTTTGTATGCTTCGTCAAAAATCGTCAGCCACGAATAATTTGCCCCAACGTCCACTTTCGGCAAATAACCGTAAGCCTCTTCCAGAGGAACGTCGGCTCCGTAAAAATCCCTGAGAAGACTGGCGGAGTATTTCGGATAGTTCTGCCACCAGTTTGCGCTCATAGGATCTTGACTCGCAGGTGTAAATGCGTCGTTATAGGACTTAAGGGTGGGCTGCGACGCCGTCGGTGTCTTAAGATACCCGGGAAGAATATGAAACAGGAGGCAATGATCAGTAGATCCCTGGACATTAGACTCGCCTCTGAGCGCGTTCACACCGCCGCCGGCAATCCCGATATTCGCCAACAGCAACTGTATAATAGCCATTGTCCTGATATTTTGGGTGCCCACAGTGTGCTGGGTCCATCCCATGGCGTACATAATGGTTCCCGCTTTATCCCCTTTCCCCGTTCCGGCGTAGGTTTTATAAACCTCTAAAAGTTTTTCCTTCGGCGTTCCGGTAATTTCTTCCACCTTCTCCAGATTATAGCGGGAGAAATGTTTCTTGAGCAGTTGCAGTACGCACCAGGGATCCTGGAGGGTTTTGTCCTTTTTGGGAACTCCGTTCTCATCCATCTGGAAGGCCCAACTGGACTTGTTGTACTTCCCGCTTATATATCCTTCCTTGGTCTTGGTAGCCTCTAATCCGGAAAATACCCCTTCGTTATCCCCGGGAAGTTTAAAGTCCGGGCTCACCAGAAACGAAGCGTTGGTATATTCTCGTACATACTCTTCATGATACAGCATATTCTCCAGAATATATTTGACCATGCCTCCCAGAAAGGCAATATCCGTCCCGGAGCGAAGGGATGCATAGATATTTGCTTTGGCGCTGGTTCTGGTGAAACGAGGGTCAACGCTGATGAGGGTTGCGCCTTTTTCCATGGCCCGCGTAACCCACTTGAACGAGATCGGATGGTTTTCCGCGGGATTACTTCCCATGGCGAGAATAACGTCACTGTTTTTCAGGTCGATCCAGTGGTTGGTCATCGCACCGCGTCCGAACGACTCTGCCAGAGCCGCAACAGTTGCGGAGTGTCATATGCGTGCCTGGTGCTCAATATATACCAACCCCAGGCTGCGGAGAAATTTCTGATAAATATTGCACTCTTCATTATCCATTGCCGCGCTGCCCACCGAGGCGATATGCGTCAATCGGTTGACCGTCTGCCCCTTTTGATTCGTGGTTTCAAAATATTGGTCACGAACCTTCTTCACGTTTTCGGCTATCTTATCGAGAGCAAACTCCCAGGAAACCTCTTTCCACTCGGTGCCAAACGGTGCACGGTACATCGGCTTGGAAAGGCGGTTCGGATTGTCCCCGGAGAGTTGGAAAACCGACATCCCTTTACTGCACAATGCTCCTTCATTGATAGGATGATCGGGATCACCCTCCGTATAAAGGACCTTGCCTTTGCTGGTGTGGACGATAATACCGCACCCCACGGCACAGTATGGACAAACGGTCGTAGTCTGTTTAGCATCCTTGATTCGCAAGGTTTGCGCATAGGCCTCTATGGGCCTTAGATCAAACCCCAGACTCCCCAATGCAACCCCTGCAGCGGTGGCACCGGAAATCTTCAGGAAACCTCTTCTCGTCATGCCCTTCATAATAATGCGTCTCCTTTTCCAGTCAAAAAATAAACTTAAAACACCTCACTCTAGCTATTTTGTATGTTTCACCTCCTCAAGCATCTTTTCGTAATCAAACCCCTTCCAGGTGGGGCTCTTCTCATTATGACACGCAACACAGCTTTCCTTTGACGGAGTTAAAATCAGTCCCGCCTCCGCCGCAAGCTTCTGCTGTTCCTCGCGATTATCCGCCCACTTCTTCTTGCTCTTAATCGTGGGGCTCTTATACGCGCTTCCCGGACCATGGCATGATTCGCAGCCGACATTCGCCAAATCGGCACCAGGGGCAGCGGCCTGGCCGTAACCCGTAGCGTGGCACGCCAGACAGCCGGCGTCCGTAGAATAATCCTTTTCACCATCCAGCTTGGCTTTCTGCTTCTCTTCAACCTTTATACCCGGCTTTAAATCATCCAAAGCCTTGGCATGATAGTCACCTTGCCAGGATTTATACTCCGCCCGATGACACCCCATGCATTTTTTCGTCCCCACGTACGTAAAGTCTTCCGCGCCCACCTTGCTAAGCTGTGCTCCGACAACTAATGCAAAAGCCGAAATTACCGCTATTACCACTAGACTAAGCTTTTTCATCGCTACACTACCTCCTTCCAAAGATTATTGACATTCGTCATAGGGAATCTTTCATTCATCCTTCTTCGATTCACCTTATTACTCTACCGCTGTCCTTTCCTCAAATGCTGGCATTTCTTTCGACCATTACACCAGCATACCTCCCTCGGCCCCGTTTGCCCCCAATTTATGAGGAGTTGCAAGCATCGTGCCGCCTCCATTGCCTCTGAAATAAGGTGTAACAGTGTAGATTAGATATATTTTTTTTTCAAGAAAAAAATCTCGAGAATCTACACTAAAACCCTTTACGCAATGAATCTTTACAGACTGTAAAAATCTTTCAGGCACACTATACCAATCACTTTCTTCGGTCGGCCGCAGAACCTTTCGTCCCTGTCCGCCGGTGACAAACCAGACTGTTCCGAATTCCCAACCACTCTCGTCGGTCAGCCCACTTCCTTCCTGATTCTGCTGTTTAATATTTTCATCATGATGCACTATTTTTGTTGAATATCCTAAGACAATCTGCCAGAATAATTGAAATTTATTTCCCCTGCGTACACTTTCTCTCCTCGCGGGAAAGATGCGCTTAACTGAAGATGAATCCGAAAGTCTACGATACCATTATCATCGGTGGAGGTCCGGCGGGGTGTGCCGCTGCTGTCTACACCGCCCGAAAGAAGCTTAGAACACTTCTTCTTACCGAAGACTTTGCCGGACAGTCTATAAGCGCCGCGGCCATCGAAAATTGGATCGGCGATCGTTTAATCAGCGGAATAGATTTAGCAAAGAAGCTCGAGAATCACGTAAGAGCCTACCCAGAGATCGACATTATCACCTCGGCACCGGTTGTTGCAGTTTCGGAAGCATCGGCTTGTTTCTTCGATGTCGTCGCTAAAGGGGGTGAAATATTCAGAACTCGATCAATCATCGCCGCTGCCGGCGCGAGGAGACGTCGTCTCGGCGTT
This sequence comes from Deltaproteobacteria bacterium, assembly GCA_016935335.1. GTDB lineage: Bacteria > Desulfobacterota > WTBG01 > JAGOGO01 > JAGOGO01 > JAFGRE01. Next base: position 1,163 of record JAFGRE010000006.1, on the reverse strand, counting down.
CCCGGCGAAGCCGAGTTGGAAGGGCGGGGAGTCGCCTTCTGTTCAACCTGCGACGCGCCGTTTTTCCAGGATTCAAATGTTGCCGTGGTAGGCAGCGGCAACGCAGCCTTGGAGACGGTGATTGATTTATTGCCCTTTGCGAAGGATATCTATCTTCTCCTTCGAGGAGACAACCTAAAAGGGGATGCGGTTACGAGGGATAGAGCAACATCTTCCCCGCGGGTAACGCTCATAACCAATGTTGTCGTTGAGGCCATCTTAGGAGAAAAAAGCGTCACTGGTCTTAGCTATCGCGATATCGGAAACCGCGAGCTCCGGGAGTTGTCGGTAGACGGCGTATTCGTTGAAATCGGCTCTGTCCCTAATTCCGAATTTCTAAGAGATCTGGTCGCAACCAACGAATCCGGCGAAATCACGGTTGATCACAAGACCGCCGAGACCTCAAAACCCGGTATATTTGCCGCCGGAGATGTTACGAGCGATCCTTTCAAGCAAAACAACATCGCTGCCGGAGACGGAATAAGGGCGGCTCTTTCCGCCTACAACCATGTCCTTAATATCAAAAAACACAGCCCGTGCGCTGAATCGTTATAAAACCGTTTATTTTATCATGAGTAGGGTTTCTTCACGTTGCATATACATTCGGATAGATCCTTCTACCCACGATAGTTTGTTAATCAATATAATCAAGGAGAGATTTCATGCATTTACAAACCAAAACGTATCTGTGTGCCCTGGTTACAGCCTTCGTACTGCCGTTTTTTGCCCCCCCCCTCCTCGCCACGGCTCAGCAGTGCCCAGAAAATTTTGTCGCCACCGTTAACGGCTCAGGGATCACGCAGGCCGAGTTCGAAAGAGAAATGGCCGGTATTCGAGAGCATCTCGCACGAATGAACAAACCGGTTGATGAATCCTCTCTGCCGGAAATTCGCAAAACCATTCTTGAAAACCTCATCAACCGCGTATTATTGTCCCAGGAGGCAAAGAAAAAAGGCGTCATGGCTGACGAAAAAGCAGTCGCCGACCGCCTGGCGAAATTTAAGGCCCAGTTCGCCTCTTCAGAAGAGTATACCACCTGGCTGAGCAAGATGAATCTCACTGAATCAGACGCGCGTTCCGAACTGGGAAATGAAATCGCCATTCAGCAGTTCATCGATACCCAG
>JAFGRE010000073.1 GCA_016935335.1 Deltaproteobacteria bacterium | reverse complement strand
GCCCTTATCTGACGGAGTTAGCATCGCGAAAACGCTTTTGGATCTCAAGGATTTCCGTTTGGACAGAAAAAAATGCTTCGCAGACGTGCGGATCGAATTGGGTTCCGACTCCTTCCCCGATGATTTCAAATGACTTGCTGTTCGAAAAAGCGGGCTTATAAGGCCTTCGGTTCGTGAGGGCATCGAAAACATCAGCGAGAGACGTGATTCGACCCATGATGGGAATATCCGTCCCCTTGAGCCTGTAGGGGTAGCCATTGCCATCCCATCTCTCGTGATGAGTGAGGGCAATTTCCCTGGAGGTTCCTAGGAGAGGTTCATCGGAGCCGGAGAGGATTTTGCCACCGATAAGCGTATGGGATTTCATCACCTCCCATTCTTCAGGCGTATGTTTGCCCGGTTTGAACAAGATATAGTCGGGGATTCCGATCTTCCCGATGTCGTGCATTTGACTGGCGTATAAGATGGTATCAAGCTCGGTACTTGTAAGGCCCATTACTCTGGCGATAGCCACGGAGTAATGACCTATTCTCTTAATATGCTCTCCGGTTTCCTCATCCCTGAATTCCGCCGCCTTGGAGAGGAGAAAAACCGTATCCAGGTAAGACTTTTTTATCTTTTGGTAAGCTTGATCGAGCAGTTTGGAATTCTCCTTTTCAGACTGGTAGAGTTCGTTCAGCTCTTTGGCGTATATCAGTGACTGTTTGTATGCTTCATTGACGTCCGCAACCTTCTCCTTAAGAAGTTTGCTGAGCTTCTCTTCTTTCTTGTAGGTTTGAGCCAATTCCTTGGCATAAATAGATGCTTGTTGCTGGTAGTATTGTATTTGACCGGCGAGGATTTCCTCGCCCTCTTTCTTTTGCTTAGTCATGGCCATACGTTTTTCCGGAAGGATACCTTAGGCGGTTCAGAAACTTTGGCCGAAGGATCCAGATGCACTTCGAGAGATGTGAAGAACAAACGGTGCGCGCAGGAAAGACGGCTATTCAACGGAGGAGGCTACCTATCTTTTTTAGCAGGGATAGGGGGCTGAATGGTTTGGTGAAATAATCATCCGCTCCGGCCTGCTTGCCCTCTTTGATGTCTTTGGCCCTTGATTGACCGGTTAGCATAATAATATATACGGATTTGGTCTTCGGATCGGATTTGAGCGTCCTGCATACCTCAAAGCCGCTTTTTCCCGGCATCTTGACATCCAAAAGCAATAAGTCGGGTTTCTCCTCTTGCGCCAAGGTCAGTGCCCGTTCTCCATCGGAAGCCTCGATAATGATGTACTCGTCATCCTCCAACGTTGCCGAGACAAGGCTCCGTATCATCTCTTCATCGTCAGCTATCATAATCTTTTTCATAGAAAAGATTTCCGTCTTTCGAAGGATATGCGGTGGAAAAGTCAATCGAGTCCACCGGGTTTTCCGCAACTATGTTAAGAGCGATCGCTCAATTCGGATGCTTTCTTCAAAAGAAAGCAAAACTGCTCTGTTTGGCGAAAAAAATTAATTCCCAGAGAACCAAAAACATGGTACGTAGTGCTCAGAGAAATTCATAGGATTGAGCAGCCCTTATTTTGCAGAAAATAAATAAAAGGTATAATAGTATAAATTCGAAAAAATTGGAACCAAAATTTGCTATGGATCGGAAAGGGACCATTGGACAACGTTTAATGATCGGGGTCCAGGGAGATTGTTGTAATAATGAGATGAAACAACATCTCAAGCATTTGTCGCCTGGCGGGGTTATTCTCTTTTCCCGAAATATTCGGAACCGGGAACAGGTCGCAACGCTTATTAGAGAGATTAAGGAAGTAGTTTCACCGTCTCCCTTGATAGCTGTCGATCAAGAGGGAGGGTTGGTTGCCAGATTCTTGAGGGAGATGACCGTGATGCCGGGAAACATGGCCTTAGGGGCGGTGGGCTCTATGGAGAAGGCCTACCAGCAAGGGGTGGTCATGTCTCGGGAATTGAAAGCATTTGGAATTGACATCAATTTGGCTCCGGTGGTGGATGTGGTAACAGGCTATAATAATCCGGGGATAACGGTTAGATCCTTCGGAGCGGATCCGGACCGAGTCGGTGGATTAGCGGTGAACCTGATAAAGGGAATGCAAAGCAATGGCATCGGGACAGTGGCGAAGCATTTTCCGGGAAAGGGAGCTGCCACCGAGGATGCTCACTTCGATTTGCCAAGGGTCGAGATGTCGTGGGATGAGTTGGTGGATATTCACCTGCATCCCTTCCGTCGTTGCATTGAAGAGGGAGTTGAGGGGATTATGTCTTCCCACGTGATCTACGGGAACATCTTTGGTGCCGAGAACATTCCGGCAACCTTCTCCCCGCGTATAATAAAGGGATATCTCCGCGGGCACATGAAGTTTAACGGTGTGGCATTCTCTGACGATCTGGAAATGGGTGCCATCAGCCGGTTCTTCTCTTTCGAGGAGACTGTAATAAAAACAGTTCTGGCAGGGCATGATATGATTTTGATTTGCAGTGATTATGAAAAACAACGCCTGGCCTTTCAGTTTTTGGTTGAGGCTTTGAGGGCTGGAACAGTTTCAGGCTCCGAACATGATGAGGCAGTAACCAGGATCGAGCGGATGCGGATTATGATACAGAAAAACGAAAAGAGGGGCGATGAAGCCGACCGAATGGAGGCGCAAAAGTGCGCTCAGGAGATTGCTGAAGAATCGATTACGGTTGTGAGGGGCGAGACGCCGGTTCCTATCCCCTTCGGTTCTGTAAGGGAAATCCTTGCCCTTATTCCCGACCTTTCTAACCTCGAATCCTTAGAGGATGGCTTTGAGGTGGGTCCGACAAACTTTGTTGGAAGGATGCTGAAGGAGCGATTTCCTGTGGCGCTAAAGACTCATTTCATCGCCTTGGACCCGGCGGTGGAGGAAGCGGAAGGAATTAGAACGGCCGCGGCGTATTCAGATCTAATTGTTGCGTTTATTTTTAATGCCCAGGTGTTGGCTGGGCAACGTCTGATATTGGAAGAATTAAAAAGGATTGAAAAACCGGTTGTCTATGTTTTGCTGAGAAATCCTTTTGATCTTGAACTCCTGGAGCCGCGGATGACCACCGTCGTGACGTATGGATACCGAAAAGTCCAGATTGACGCAACAATAAGGGTTCTCGCGGGAGAATTTTCTGCGGTAGGGAAACTTCCGTTCCCTTGCAGAGGGAGGAAAGAATGATACTGCCGGTGGGGGGAATGAACGTTTCTTGTATAGTGCAACAGTTATTATTTAAATGGAGAAATGTCGATACTCCATGTAACCGGGGCGTCAGGTTGGGTGATTTTTACCTCTTTGATAACCACATGGTGATAATCCTCATCGGCGGTAAACGATGTATGGGGACCTATAATTTGTGTGGCGGAACGAATTGTGCCTGAGACCTTTACGGTGGGGTCACCTTTTTCCGTCTGGGATCGTTCCGTAACGGCATCGATTTCGTCCCGGAGGTCTGCCGCTTCTTCTTCAGAGGTGGTAAGTTCACCATGAACAAGGGCGATCTTCTCGGTAATGCGGTCCTGCCTTTCCAGGAGGCTTTCTGCGGTCTCCTGGAGTTGGCGTATTTTCGTATCCAGATAGGCGATCGCTCCCTGAAGTTTCGCTGTCTGTGCGGGATCATTGAGCTTTCGAAGGTCTTCCAGTTTTTTTTGGAGGGTCATTTGTTGGATCCTGGCGAGATCCTCTTCTTGGGGTATAGCCTCTATCTCCTCGT
>JAFGRE010000072.1 GCA_016935335.1 Deltaproteobacteria bacterium | reverse complement strand
TATTGTTGGTCTTTCCTTTTTATCGCGCAGTGGACCGCTGCTCTGCCTTGTGGGTCGAACTGATTCAGGGAGACCATTTCAACGGTCACTTCCTGGTCAAGATTCTTTTCCAGTAACCACGGGGCAAGTCTGTTCAACCGACCAACCACTCGTTTCAAGCTTTCGCGTCCCTTGTCGGTGGCTCCAATTTCATCGTAGGTGTAAAAAAAGATGCCTCGGCTTCCATGAATGATGGAAAGAAAGGCAAGGCAGTCCATTTCCTGCCACGTAGGCATGCGGGGCCATCCGTGGGGCGACCATTTGGCCCCGCCGAAGGCCTGGATGACCGATGCCAGGCGATCTCTCCCCACAGAGGCGGCCGCCTGATCCATGGAATCCGAGAGCCACGTCATCGGCATATACGGGATGGGATATTGATCGAGCATAAAGAACGAGGCGGAGTCGCGATAATCGCGGCATACCTGGGGCCTTACCACTGCCATGCACGTGGCCGCGTGGGGGAATTTTTCTCTGATCAATTGATTGATATCGTGAGCTCGGTTGAGAGGAAAAGAGTGTGTGCCCGGTTCGTCGTTGACATAAAAAGCAGTGTTCCCCGGTTGTACCAGGTCGGTAACTGCAGAGAGAAAAAGGGGAAGGCGGTCGGGATCTCGCGGTACCGAGAAAACCGTATGAAGGCCGAGTTGCTGACAAGCGAGCGCCGTCTTTCTCAGCGACGCTTCGGGACCTCCCACGATAACCGTATTAATGCCGGTCTCGCGTAGTTCCTTCAGGGTATCGTCTTTGGCGCCATAGACGCCGACGGGGAAACAATCGCGAAAGAAGGCGGGGGCGTTCGTTTGGAGGGGATCGCTTTCGTAAAAAGAGCAATGAGATTTGGTCAAACGCGGATTGGTAAGCCAGAAGGTCTTTCCGGCATGAGGGTTGACAAAGCGAAAAAATCGATCGGAGGGATTTTGCGGACAGGGCACGTACACCCTGAGAGGCTGAAAGGCGCCCATGAGCCAGTGGGTATTTAGATAAAATTCTTGCCCCCAGATGCTGATGGAAGGATAGACGCCGTTCTCACAGTTGTCGCGAAAAAAGTCCCCGGTGAAAAGATATTCAACTCCGGCTTCGCCGTCCGGCAATGGGCTAAACCACATTCCCGCCTGATCGTTGCCGGCGCTGATACCCAGACACGTCGATATTTCTCGGGCAGTTCGGCGCTGCTCGTCTCTCGTCAACTCCGCTAAAGATCGCATTAAAAAGGTGCTCTTCATTTTTTCAGGAGCGGATGCTTCTTGAGTTTCCCAACCCGTCGGTATCGTGGTGCCTTCACAAACACTGAATTCGGAATTTGTTATCAGATTAGGCGGCGGCTGAAAGTGGTCAAAGCTTTTCCAAAGAGGCGCTGAGTTCATTCCCTTAAAGGAAAAGACCAGAATCCCGTCCGCTCCGGCTTCACCGGCATAGTGGATGGAGTTACTCAATTCTTTTGCGGTACAGTCGAGGGACTGCACGATAGGCCAGACCTCACAGTGGGTAGTTTCCTTATAATATTCGGTCATTGCGCCCACCCATGATTCCGGTTGGCCGCACATCTTATGATAGACCATGGGAGAAATGACATCCACGTGTGAAGAGAGGTGAAAAGGGTCTTGGGCTATCTTGAAAGAGATTGCGTTTTCTTGTTCACCTTTGGTCCAGGGAACCAGGAAGAGACCGAGAGTATGGTTCCCGATAATTTTTTTGACTTGGGCAACAAAGGATTCGATCTGCTCCTTTTTCCACACCATCCACTCGTAGGGACAATGCTCTTTAATCCATGAGGCAGCTTCGTGACCGGAAATCCCGTCGGCAAGGTTGATTTTCGTATCGTGGCGAAATGTCTGCAGACAGCGCGGGCAATAACACGTGTCCGGTATCTCCGGTTTCAGGGATTCCCACAAACCTGGATAGCGGATAAAGTCGAGCCAGATCCCGTCGATTCCGTTCTCTTGGTGGGAATGTGGGACCAGCTTTTCGATATGGGTTAGACGATCCCTTCGCCACGCTTGGTGAGTAGGACATACGCCGCCTGATCCCTGGCCGTTTGATGCCGCACCAAGAAGTTTTCCCTCAGCTGTGACCGGTCGACAATCGGGATACTTTTCCCACGCTTCGGTGCCCCCGAAAACATTGACGGAGACATAGACCTTAAAACCATTTTTCTTGAACCATTCGACTGTTTCCCTGTCCCCCGAAACGAAAACGGCGTTAATGTGAGCATGGTTGAGACGGTCAATATAATTTGAAGGATGGAGGGCTTGCAGGGACGGAACGCCGTAGACGCCCCGTATCTCTTCCCCAGGGGAGGAGTTCGGGCTTAGGATCAGCACGAGAATCGTGGTGACGGTAAAAAACCACCGCATTAAGAGTGAAGAAACGCACATGAGTATTCAGACCTTGCGTTCGGTTTGCGGATGCTGGTTCAGATACCACTCGTAAGTTTTCCTTATCCCGTGCTCCAAAGATATTTTTGCCTGCCAGCCCAGTCTGTTTACTTTGCTTACATCCAACAGCTTGCGGGGAGTTCCGTCCGGCTTTGTGGCATCAAAGTCGAGTTCCCCTTCGAAACCGACTGTCTTTTTGACAAGCTGAGCCAGCTCCTTAATAGTCACGTCTTCACCCATGCCGATATTTATGAATTCGCCGATAGTGTCATAACTGTAATGAGTAACCAGATAGACGCAGGCTTCAGCGAGGTCGTCGGTGTGGAGAAACTCGCGGTAGGGACTTCCTGTTCCCCAGAGTATGAGTTTATCAGGATAAATGCCGAAAGAGGAAAGATGTGCGGGAATGTCCGCCGGATTCTGACGGGTTGATTCATTTCCGAACAACCTGAAATCGGCGACGAGGTCATCATACCGCTTGTCGGCGAGGAGCTTGGCCAAGTGGCACTTGCGGATCAGGGCGGGAAGCACATGGGAGTCCATGAGGTCAAAATTGTCGTTGGGCCCGAAAAGGTTGGTGGGCATCACCGAAAGAAAGTCGGTACCGTGCTGTTCATTATAGTACCGGCAAAGCTTGATGGCGGAAATTTTGGCAATCGCGTAAGCTTCATTGGTCGGTTCAAGGGTGTCGGTGAGGAGGCACTCTTCTTTTAAGGGCTGGGGGGCGAACTTCGGGTAAATACAGGAAGAGCCTAAGTTAAGGAGCTTCCTGACGCGGTATTTGTATGCGGCGTGTATGACGTTAACGGCAATGGCGATATTGTCATAGATAAAGTCAGCCGGACAGGTGCTGTTTGCCAGAATCCCTCCTACTTTCGCCGCCGCAAGAAAGACGTAGTCAGGCTGCTCGCTTTTAAAAAACTGCTCCACTTCTCTCTGACGCCGCAGATCGAGTTCTTTGCTGGTTCGCACCGCGATATTGCGGTACCCGCGTTTCTCCAAGGTTCTCATCAGTGCCGAGCCCACCAATCCGCGATGACCGGCAACGTATATCTTGGCGGATAAAGGAATTCCGGTTGCGTCTTTGAACTTCGGTGATGTTTTCAGAACGGCAGGTCGCTTCGTAATGGTAGTATCCTCCGGTTGAATATCAGACTCCGTCTCTTATCTTTTCATAGTAACAATACGCATTGTCGGTCCAGGTAATCCCGTGACGGCAGAGGGCACCGATGCCTTTTCCCGGAGGCACCAGGCGGTTAAGTTTGAGATCGTAATCCACCATGATCTCTATAAGCTCCTGAAAGGTGACCTTCGGCTGCCAGTCTAATTGTTTCCGTGCTTTGCTGATGTCCGCCTGAAGATGACCGACTTCGGTGGGGCGAAAATAGCGAGGATCGATTTCGATCAAGACGTCCCCCGGCTTTAGATGGCTAAGAGAGCCGGCAAGGGATTTGATAACGCCTGTTTCGCCCCTGCCTTTGCCGCGCCATTCTATCTGAACGCCGACATAGTGAAAGGCCCGTTCTAGAAAGTCCCGAATCGTATGACTCACTCCGGTTCCCACAACGTAGTCATCCGGGGTCTCCTGGCGGAGCATGAGCCACATCATCTCCACATACTCGGGAGCATATCCCCAGTCGCGCTTGGCATCCAGATTTCCCAGAAAGAATCTCCGCTGTTTCCCGGCCACGATGTTGGCAAGAGCGCGCGTTATTTTCCTGGTGACAAACGTCTCTCCTCGGCGAGGACTTTCGTGGTTAAAGAGAATTCCGTTTATCGCAAAAAGGTTATATCCCTCTCGGTAATTTACTATCATCCAGTAGGCGTAAGCCTTGGCCGCCGCATAAGGGCTGCGGGGCGAGAAGGGTGTATTCTCATTCTGAGGCGGTGGTGCACTACCGAACATCTCCGAGGATGATGCTTGGTAAATTTTGGTTTTTATTCCGCTTCGACGTATCGCTTCGAGAATGCGGGTTGTTCCCAGTCCGGTGATATCTCCGGTATATTCAGGCATATCAAAGGAGACCCGAACATGACTTTGCGCAGCCAAATTATATATTTCCTCCGGCCTAATGTTGTAAATCAAATCGGTCAAAAGGCCAGCGTCGGAAATATCGCCGTAGTGGAGAAAGAACCGTGCCTTTGAATCGTGGGGATCGACATAGATATGGTCGATGCGGTGAGTATTAAAGGTGCTGGCTCGCTTGATGATCCCATGCACCTCATATCCCTTGCTCAGGAGAAACTCCGCCAGATAGGAGCCGTCCTGTCCGGTGATGCCGGTGATTAATGCTCGTTTAGACATGGTGACAACCTCCTCCTTAAACTACCCGGAAACGCACACGAGAAGCTCTCTATCTCTATATGGAAATTTTTTTGGAGAAAACGCGTCGGTCGCCGCAATCAGATCCACAGGGGAAATTTAGAGAGAATCGAGGCGCTGAACAATCGTTTTTCTGAATTCTAAAAAATCCTTGAGATGTTTTCCAGTTGTTCTCATATTCCGGTACCGTTATTCCTGAGAATTCCTGAAGCGGCTCAACGGTTTCGACAAGCGAGACAGGTTTTCTCAAGATGGGAGTCTTATCAACCAAGGGAAAACCTCCTTGTGAAGATCTGCATCTCCTTGATGGAGAAGTCAGCGTATTTCCTCATTATCAACGATTCAAATGAATGTCTCAAAAACGGTTCCTTGTCAACAAGCAACACCTTCTTTGCCAGGATACGCGCCTGAAGGGGAAGGGGTGCGGTATTTAAGATCACGAGGTCTATTTTATCCGTCTTTAGTATGCCTAAGGGTGGCCATGTTGATTTTCCGACTTTTGTTATTTATATCATTCAGGAGGGAGAAAGACAAGGGACGAGGGATACTGTTAGTTTTTCGCTTTGTCGCTCACTCATTAGCGATGTACCTTTACAACTCTTCAAAAGTGATCCGGAAACGTTTTACGCGAATATTGTTCTCTTGACCGAAACGTTTCACCGCCTGAATCCTCTCAAGAGGAATCTTAAGGGTGGAAACGATAACCTGTGAAGGCCTTTGCTTATCAATAATGGCAGGGAGGTCTTCAATTGTTCCGAGAACGGGGTATCCGTTGATTAGTCTGCCCACTTTTGTCTGCTCGTCATCGATAAAACCAACGGGAATCACCTTAAGATTGGTGTTGGAAAGAAACTCTCTCAATGCGAAAGCCCCACCTCTCCCGGCTCCGTAAATAACGACGGTTTCCCCCTCTTTTTGTTCGCGTTTCTTAACATACTCTAATATGCGGAATGATGCCCTCGTGGCGCTTGCCATAACGAGCAAGAGCAGGCAATCGATAAGAAATATTCTGAAACTAACCGCAGGGACGAAGCTGAAATTGAAGATGACCACACAAACTACAAAACTTGCGAGAATTGACTGGGAAAGGCGAAGAAAATCAGCAATGTTGGTATACCGCCAGGATCTTCGGTAGAGACCGAAAAGATAAAAGGTTGTCACCTTGATAACCAGAATCAGGGGAAAGGTCTGAAAGACGATATGTCTTACAAACTCATACGAGGCGTCTTCATAGAGAATAAAAAAACTGCCGGTGTAGGCAAGAGCGATAAAAACCATATCGTAAAAAACATGAAAGATGCGGCGATTGAC
>JAFGRE010000071.1 GCA_016935335.1 Deltaproteobacteria bacterium | reverse complement strand
GCCATCGCAGGGGGGATAGATCCACACCCGGTCGGGAATATCCAGCGAGCAGGGAAGCGGTTGCGGGACTAGGGATGAGGGACGGCGAACTGGATAAAGTTATTTATTATCGGTTGATTATAAAGGCCGATGAGAAGGATCGCCACGGCGACCGTTAAAGCCGGAAGCAGCATGCTTACAGGTGCCTCAGCGACCACTGTCTTTTCCTCGTGGTCTGAATGACCGTCTCCCAATGTCTTGAAGCCGTATCCGATCTCAATAACCCTGAAAAAAAGGACGATGTTTATCAAACTTGATCCCAGAAGAGCGGTTACAAATACCCAGTTATGGGCAATCATCGCACCCTGTAAGAGATACCATTTGCTGAAGAATCCACCCGTCGGCGGTACGCCGATAATCGACAACGCAAAAGTTACAAAGGCGGTCATGGTGAAAGGCATTGTGCGAAAACAGGCGCGAAAGTCTGATATCATATGGGACCGTACCTGATAGACGATGATTCCGGCCACGAGGAACAGTCCTAGGGTCATAACCGCGTCATTGAGGAGATGGAGGATCGCTCCTTTGATGGCAATGGGGTTGGCCAGACCGATACCGCCCACCATATAACCCACTTCAGCCACAATGATGTAACACAACATTCGTTTAAAATCTGTCTGGGCAAGGGCCATGAAAGCTCCAGCGATAATGGCGGCGATGCCGAGCCAAACCATAATGGTCGCGGTGGGCATCATCCGAAAAGAAAAGTCCTGCCCGAAGACAGTAAAAAGAATGCGAATCATTACATAAATGGAAATCTTTGTCATTAGGGGCGAGAGGAAGGCGCTGACGCTTGACGGAGCGCGGGTATAGGCATCGGGAAGCCAGGAATGCAGCGGGAAAAGAGCCATTTTTACGGCGACGCCCACCATAAAAAAGGCAAAAGCAACCTGGACCACCTTTGAGGTGTGCAGGCTCGGCAAAAGAGCGGCAACGTCAGCCATGTTGAGTGAGCCCGTGACCATGTAAAGGTAACCAACTCCCAGAAGATAAAAGCAGGCGCCGACGGTTCCCATTATAATATACCGGAAGCTTGCCAGGAGAGCCCCTTCTTCACCGATTGCTATTAATCCGTATCCGGTTAGGGAAGCGATTTCCAGGAAGACGTAGAGGTTGAAGAGGTCTCCGGTGACCACAATTCCGAGGAAGCCTACGGATTGCAGGAGGAAGATGGTGTAAAAAGCTGTTTTTCTTCCGAACTCCCGCTGAATGCTCTTCTTGGAATAAATGGCCGCAATCAATGCTACGGTTGCGACCAGCACCAGCATAAGCGCGTTGAGATGATCTACGACGTATTCAATACCCCAAGGGGGACTCCAGTTGCCTAGATAGTAATGGATGACACCGGATTCCAAAACCCTCTTAAGGGTTACGACTGAGAAAACGACCGAGGCGGTGAGTGCAGAAACGGCCCAGTAAAAACAAAGGTCTCGACTTATGCGTCCCACAAGCGGTGTGAGGAGAGCACAGATCAAGGGGATGATGATAATGAGAATGGGGGAATGCTGCATCATGAGATCTTCCTCAAGATTTCGTCTTCTTCCAAGGTCTTATAGTCTCGGTACAGCCTGATGACGATGGCGATTGCTACCCCCAGCGTCGCCACCATTACCACAATGGCGGTAAGCATGAGGACGTGAGGCAAGGGATTGAGATAGTCCGCGGCATGTACGACAGGGTGTTCCCCCCCATGGCTATATTCTATGATGGGTAGAGTAGCGCCTCCTTTTTTGCAGGCGATGGAAATAAAGAAAAGAATTATTGCCGTCTGGAATATGTTCATGCCGATAATTTTTTTGACCAGATTGTTTTTGCCGATCATGCCGTAAAATCCGATCATCATCAGAATGATATAGATCCAGTAGTTGTATTTTGCCATAATGAAATCAAGCATTCGTTTTCTTCTCCAACGCGGCAATAGGTAAGTAGGTAATCGGTACTCTCCGGGGGAGAGTACCGATTTACTCCTCTCTTTTTCGAGCGGATCTTAAAATCAGAATGCAGACCATACCGGCGCCAAAAATAACGGTTGTCTCACCGAGCGTGTCATAACCGCGATAGTCGGCCAACAGGGAGGTAACGATATTCGGCGTTTCGGTTTCCGCAACGGTTTGCGTAATATACCGCGGAGATACGTGGCGGCTGGCCGGCGAATTCGGATCGCCCCAGTCCGGCATGTCAACAGTGCCGTAAAAAAGAACGGCTCCGGTGATCAACACAATGATGATAGTTAGACTTTTCAATCTTTTGAATTCCTCGTGGTTTTAAAGACAGCGGTTATTAAGAGAATCGTTCCGACACTTGCACTTACCGAGGCCTCGGTGAAGGCGACGTCGACGGCTCCCATTTGAGTCCACATTAGACACATGAAGAAACTGTAGGCGCCGAGAATGACAACGGCACTTAAGAGGTCTTTAACCGTGAGCGCCGCAACGGCGCAGATCACAACGAACAGAAGTATAATGATGTCAAAAGGCAGAATCATTTCGTTGCATCCTCTTTCGTCCAGGGGGTAACGCCTGACTTCATGGCTGCTCTTGAAATCGCATGAGTTGCGGTCGGCTGTGCCAGGAACATGAAAACTGCAATAAAAATGATCTTCAGGCAGGAGAGAGAAAATCCGGCATAAAATGCGAGCCCGATAAGGCATAAGAAGACCGCCAGAGTGTCTCCCTTGCCGGTGGCGTGAAGCCTTGTATAAAAGTCGGGGAAACGTAAGAGGCCGAGGGTTGCCGTTGCAAAGAAGAAGAGGCCGCCGCTTAAAAAGAGTATCGAAAGAACATGCCAAAAATTCATGTCACCTATTTCTCCATTTCAAGATATTTTGCTGCGGCAAGGGTGCCGACAAAATTGAGAAGCGCATAGACCATGCTGATGTCAATAAACATATCAACTCGATTATATATAAACCCCATGATGAGTAAAATGATTAACGTCTTAGTGCCTACTGCCGAGACGGCGGCGATACGATTGTAAACACCGGGGCCGAAAATTCCACGATAAAGGACAACAAGAACCAGAAAACACAATCCGAAGCCGATACCATAAAGAAAGTCTATCATGTCATCCCCTCACGATTCTCTGCGGGCTGTAGTTCCCTTGTTCCGATAGGGGCCTGATCTGGCAATATTGTAAAATATCGAGACCATTACGGACATAACCGCTATCCCGACACCGATTTCAACTCCCAAAATTCCCAACGAGCGCGCGGCAGCGGGGCTCACATGGAGGAGGGGGGCGAGGACCCCGTAATCGAGAAAATTCCCGCCGAAGAAGAGGCAGAGGGTTCCGATACCGGCGTAAATGAGGACGCCGAGGCTGAACAGGATGGTGATCCAGTTTTCGGATATGCGTTGCATCGCCACCCTTTCCCCGTGGGTTATCAGGAGCAGGATTAAGCTGGCACCTAAAATAACTCCGCCCTGAAATCCTCCTCCCGGACTATAATGCCCGTGCATTATCACATAGAGAGCGTATAGCTGAATGAAGGGGATAAAAATTCGCGCAACCGTTTTAATTATGACGTCAGTGCTGTTGTGAATCATTCACTCTTTCACTCCCTCGAAGACTTGGTTGAAGCGCTGGTTTATTTCTTGCCCAATTTTGTAAACCACGGCTGATGGCCTCATGCTTCCGCAAAATCTCATTTCTATTTCATAGCTCCAAAAACACGGGCCATGTCCAAGGCGTCCTGAATATAAATATGGTCAGATTCCATGAAGATATGAGCAATTTTATCTTCCATTTCACCCGCATTAAGATCCGCGGCGAGCTTTTTGTCGAGAGCATGTACGACGAATTCACCACTGTCTTCTATATCAATGGTGATCGTACCCGGTGTCAAGGTAATAGACGTAGCTAAAGCCATCCAGGACATATCGCTTTCCAGTTTGGTCTTAAAGCGGAAAACATTTGGTTCGATAGGCATCCTTGGAGACAAAACCAGTTTGGCGACGTGAACATTCGATATCGCTATTTGATAAAGATGCCACGGCATATAAGCGATAAATCGTTGGATGATAAGGCGCGCGTCTCCCACGCGGACATTGGCAAAAAGCAGGTCGTGACTCAGGTAGGCAATAACAAGAGAACAGATGCAGCCCAAGCTGAGGTGAAAAATGTCAAACTTGCCTGAAAGCAAACACCAAAACGCCATGAGAATCAAGAATGTGGAAAGGAATTGTTGGGACGATGCACGCGCCTGGACGGCACCTTTTAAAAGAGCTTGAAGTTTCCTCTCCTCAACAGATCGGGTTTCGGAGGTGAGAAGGGTGGCGGTATTCAAAACATCAATGGCATGTCGTCGCGCTTTTTCAATAACTGAAAAACATTCATCTGTAGCCTGGACCAGTAGGGTGATTTCCATAGTCGAGAGCCTCTTCTCAAATAGTTGCCGGCGATGGTATCACCAGGACCGGCACGGGTGCGCGCGTAGCGATGGCATAAGAAGGATTTTTGACGAAAATAGTCTCAGAAAACTTTCTCTTCGCATTATTGCCAAGGACTATCAGTGATGCCTTATAATCCCGTGCGGCAGTCATGATTTCTTCAGACGGCTTGCCGGCGTAAATATGTGATTCAGCATCGATGCCCCGTTCCAAGCACATCTTTCGGGTTTTGGCGAGATTTTCCTTAAGCTCCCGGATTTCCCTGACGGTCAGCTTGGCATTGGACACCTTAACAATCTCCAGGGCATTAATCATCTTTTCGAAGAGTAAAAGGAAGTTCAACGCATTGTGCGCGGTATCGGACCAGTTGTAGGCTATGACGACGTTCTCAAAAAGCCTCTTTTTGATAGCCATTTGACCTTGGCCGTGGTTATTGATGAAAAGGAGCGGTATCGAGGATTTTGCAATCAGGTTCCGGACAATGGATCGGCGGACTCCGAGAGGCCTTCTTTTATCAAGATGAACGATAATGATCGAAGCTTTGTCTTTTTGTGCAACATCCAGAACTCTGCGGGATAGAATGTTTTGTTCCACTAAAACGTTGGCTTTGATGTCGCGCTTGGAGAGCGCACTGATCCATCCGTTGAACGGAGCCAGTTGAAGGAACGTCATTTCCGACAATCCCACATGGCGCATATCCATGATACTTTCCATGAGAAAGTGGGATAAGTCCTGAGCCCTGAAGTTGTATGCATAGACTATGTTTTTAACACTCATGAAGGCAAACAATAGCGCAAAAAATTAAGTCATGCCACAAAAAAGGTAAAAAAAATATAAAAAACCCACTCTCCTCCCGTTAAGGCGATAACGCATCTCCTCGCAAGGACATCGCCGGGGCACGGGCTTCGATTCGGTCAATCGTCGACCTCGGAAGGTATGAGCAGGACGGGTAACAGGGACTCCTCAACCAGTTTCTTGGGGAGACTCCCCAGCAAGTCTTCTTTCACAGTTTTCTTGCTGGTCTTTCCGACCACAACCATACTTGCGCCGCGTTCTTCGGTGGCCTTCTGCACTTGCTCCTCCAAGTTCCCGACATAGAGGTGAGAGTCCGCCTGGAGACCTGCATCCATAAACATGTTGCGAATCCTCTCCAGTTTTTTTCTATACTCTTTTCTCACGCGCTGTACGGATAGCGTCGACGTGTCTTTTAGTTGGGTTTCGCTCACCACATGGATAATTTCGAGTTTGCCGATAACATTTTTGATTTGGAGGAGATACGATATCGCGCGGTCGCTGGCGGAAGAAAAATCAGTAGCAAAGAGCGGTCGCTCAAAAGGCTTATCGTTTATTTTCCCCGACGGCAACATGTACTTATAGACCAGCACCGGTACCGGAGCCCGTCGAACAACGCCGATCGCTTCTGGACAGGCAAGGAGTTCGAGGAGCTTTGTTTTTCGATGACGACCGGTAACGATCAAGTGGACGTCTTCCTCTTTGGCGGTATCAACAATTTTGTTCACCGGATCACCGATAGAAACATAGGCACCTACTTCCATTCCCTGTTCATAGAGGCTTTCGGCCCAGTCAATGAACCGTACATTGGCCATTTCTCGGAGCTTGACCTCTTCCTCCTTGAGGTAGCCTACACCGCGACGGAGGGCGACTTCCTCTCTCTTAATGACGTGGAGAAAGACAAAATGGTTGAAACCCGCTTTTCTGAGATCCATTAAGGACTCAATGGCATTGAACCACAGTTCTTCAAACTGGGTGACAAAGAGCAATTTTTTAACTTGCTTATCGATGGCGGTATCCTTTCTCCTGCGAGGGTTAACGACAGCCTTTTTACCCTAAGATTCTTTTTAAGGTTTCTGCTATTTCTTCCGGTTCAACCGGCTTTTCGAGGTATTCCTCCGGTTCTGCCACCGGTTCGTCGCCGAATTCGGTCAAGGCTTCCTGCGATCTGAGGAAAGTTCTTCTGGCGATACCCGAATGAATGACAACCGGAATTTGTTTCAATTCCTGGTCCGTTTTCAACTCTCGATACATTTTAATGCCACTTTGCTTGGGCATGAGTACATCGAGGATGACCAAATCAGGTTTCTCGGCGCGCACTTTCCTCAGACCCTCTTCACCGTTGGGTGCCGTTAAGGGGGTGTAGCCACTCTCCTCGACAACAGTCTCCATCGCAACCACCACAGCAGGATCATCGTCAACACAGAGTACTTTTTTTGCCATAGTGCAGTCTCCCATAATGATTTTGAATTATTAGGTGCCTGAAGGGTTGAGCATTGTGCCTATGCACGCGAACCTTTCCACGGTAACCGAATGGTGAATGTAGATCCTTTCCCTTCTTCAGAAGTAAAAACGATATCCCCTCCATGCTCATTTACCAGTTTGCGGCTAACAAGCAAACCGAGTCCGGTGCCCCGGCCCGCTTTGGTGCTAAAGAAGGAACTGAAAATATTCTTTTTGGTTTCCTCGCTCATGCCGCAGCCATTGTCGGTCACGTCACATTGCAGTATGGCATTGTCCTTGAGAGATGTTTTAACGCTAATTTGCCACCTTTTTTCTGATCCGAGATCAAAAATGCAGGCGTCGATAGCATTAGAAACTAAATTAAGCAGCGATCGGTGCAGGGTATTCGGGTCCATCATCCCCTCTCCAATCGAATGGTCGAGATCCCGAATGAACTCAATACCATGTTCGTTGGCTGTTGCTTCCATGAGAGCACAGACATCTTCAACGATTTTATTAGGAGAACATTTTTCGTATTCCGGTTCACGGTCTTTGCTGTATGTCAGCAATTCCATCACCAGAGTGGATATTCGGGAAACATTTTGTTGAATGATGTCCCACCCCTTTTTTAACTTAATCATATCCTGTTTGTCAAGACCAACATTTACGGTATAGGTTCCTCCCTTGAGCCCGCTTAAAATATTTTTAATATAATGGGCTAAGCCGGCTACGGTCTGCCCGATGGCCGCCAGCCGTTCCGACCTTATCAGGTTTTCTTCAAGCCTTTTTATCTCCCGCAAGTCTTGAAAAAAACCGACGGTGCCGATAACCAGCTCTCCCTCGAGCAGAAGAGTGCCGGAAAATCCGGTCGGTATGCTGATGCCGTCCTTCCTTTGAATGGTAACCTCCTGCCAGTTCATTGGCTTTGGCCCCCGTTCTTGTGAGAGTGCCCTGCGGAAGTGCTCAGCGATGTCCGGAGGATAAAGATCAAAGAGGGTCTTTTTCCTGAGGACTTCAATGCGAGAATAGCCGAAGATTTCTTCCGCCGCCGGATTAAAAATGACTATCTCTCCGTTTTCGGCGGTGGCGACAATACCGTCATGGGAGCTGGTGATGAGCTTATTAAGAAACTCGGATTTTCTCCTGATTTCTTCGGTGGCGATTTGGACCATGTTTTCCAGATCATCGGTATATTCTTTGAGCTTCCGTTTGACTGCTAATTTCTCCTGTGCCCGCTGAAGAGAAAGGGCCAGGATATCATCCCGGATCGGTTTGTTAATAAAATCAGATGCTCCGTGCTGCAAGGCTTCAATGGCAGAGTCCATGTCACCATGACCCGTTATAACTATAACTTCGGCGTCGGGATTGCTCTCCTTGACGGCCTTGAGGACCTCGATGCCATTCATCCCCGGCATCTTGATATCGGTCAAAACAATATCAGGAGTCTCTTTTTGGAATAACCTGATACCGTCCTCCCCGGTGTAAGCGGTGAGTACGTCATAGCCGTCACTTTTTAATGAAATAAAAAGCACCCGGACGATGGATTCTTCGTCATCAATTAGTAATACTTTTGTCATCTACTCATATCCTTTATGGATGAACGGCGGGGAATTTAATTTCGAAAGTCGTTCCGACACCAACGGAACTTTTCACGTCGATACTTCCGCCATAGTCTTTGATGATTCCGTAACTGATACTGGTTCCCAACCCGGTACCCTTGCCGACTTTTTTTGTGGTAAAAAAAGGCTCGAAGATTTTATCTTTTATGTTATCGGGGATACCGGTGCCGTTGTCGGAGACCGTCACGATAACCGCCCCGCTTTTCGATAATGACTTAATCCTGAGTTCCTTTTTCCAGGTTGGGTCCTTCTCCTGTTGCCCTCGTTCATCGAGGGCGTCCATGGCGTTTGTGACCAAATTTACGAAGACCTGTTCTAATCGGTTGTAGTCCCCCAGGATCGGAGGTATGGTATCATTCAAATCCAAGGTAATCTCTATTCCATGAACCCGCAGCTGCTGGCCGAGTATCTTGAAAACATCGCGAATTGGCTTGTTAATATTAATTTCATGCGTTTTGACCTCTGCCTGGCGGGCAAAGTCCTTCATGTGTCTGATGATCTGAGCGGCTCTCTGGACATTAGTACGCATTTCCTCCGCCATGGCATGAAGGTCTTTATCGCATATGGTCTCCCCCCGCTTTACCATTTTGGCGAAGTAGTCGGCACAAACTTGAATGACATTCAACGGCTGGTTGATCTCGTGGGCAATTCCCGATGCCATGGTGCCGAGGGTCGCCATCTTGCCGGCCTGAATCAGCTTTGCCTCGGTTTCCACATTCTCGGTAATGTCGGTTGTGGTTACCAACAACCACTCTCGTTCCATAAACTTGACGGCCCGGATATGGACATTCACGTAAAAGGGTCCGCCCGTCTTCCTCCGATGGATACGCTTTGGGTAAAAATATGATTGGCCTAGAGAAATTTTTTTGAGGTGGTGGAGCGATTCATCGTCATCATCGTTCTTGGACTGTAAATCCGGGAAGGCCATTGTCAAAAATTCATCACGTGAGTACCCGTAGCATTCGATCGCCGTCGTGTTGACGTCCATGATTTTGTAAGTATTTAAGTCCAAAATAAAGATTGGATTCGGGTCGGCGTCGAACATAAGGCGATACCGTTCTTCGGACCTTCGCAACTTACGATAGTATTTTTCAAGTTCCTCCGTTTTTTCCCTGACCTTGTTGGCCAAAGATTGACTGAACATTTCCTCCTGGCGGCGAAGGATGGCATTCTCGATTGATAAGGCGACAAGATTGCCGATCAGTTCCAGAACGTCTTTTTCCTCTTGGATAAAGTGGTGGGAGGTGTGACTTGAGACTCTCAGGACACCGATAACTTCGGTTTTGGAAGCCAGGGGGAAGTATGCTGCCGACTGTAGTCCTTCCCGCTCAATGTCCTTGAGATGGGGAGAGCGTGAGGTGCTGATGTCTTCAAAGAGAAGCGATTGACCGGTTCGAAAAACTCTGGCCACAAGACCGTCCGCTTCCGCGGTGTGGTTTTTTTGAAGGAATGTTTGGGTATATCCTGATGAATAGGCGAGGGCAAATTTCCCGGCTTCATCTCGGAGATAGATGCCGGCGCTATCGACGTTGAGATGAGATATAATGCCGTCCACCGCCGTGCGAAGACTTTCATCGAGGTTCAGGGTGGGGCTGAGAGCGGTGCTGATCGCCCATAAGGCTTGCAGTTGACGAATTTGTTTTTCACGCTCATGCCGTAGTAACTTTTTGGCGGTAATATCGATGCCGACCCCGAAGAAATAATCAAACTCTCCCGTAGTCTTGAAAACGGGCCTTCCATGCCATTCGACGAGCACTTGGTGGCCGTCCTTGGCGATGAGGTAGTTCTCGGTCTCCGTTGGTTTCTTGGTCTTGATAATCTTCTCAAAGACCCGGAGAACCCTCTTCTGGTGAGCTTGCGGTACAAAGGTATTCACGTAAGTTTTGCCTATAACCTCTTCGGGAGTATACCCCAGGGCCTGAAGCATGGTTTCGTTTACCATCAAGATTTTGTCGGCGCTGTCAATGGCCACAAAGAAAGCCGGAGAGCTTTGGATAATGCTGGTAATAAAGTCGGTCTCCTTGCGCAGCTGCTCTTCTGCCCGCTTTCGCTCGGTAATGTCGAGGAGCGTTTCGATAGCACCGACGATTCTTCCATCAGGGCCTTTGATCGGGCTGGCGGTAAAAAAGAGCCACGTACCGCTGCTGCCTAATTCCGGCCAGTAGTCTTCCGATTCATAGGCTCCGTCAATAAGGGCGGATTTCCAGAAATAGTCACCGTAGTATTTCTTTATCTCTTCCTCGGTTTGTCTGTCCACGATGATGTCGGCCATGGTAGGGCGTTTTTGGGTGTAAAACGGCTTCCATTGATCACTGGTTCCGATTATCTCATCCGCCTTGATGCCCGCAAGCTTTTCCAAGGCCCGATTCCAGTGGGAGACAGTATGCCCCTCGGTGATGACGAAAGTGGGGATCGCGGTTCCCTGTACAATTTGCGACAGAGTTTGTTCCCGGGCCACGAGTTCTTTTTCGACAGTCTGGAGATGGCTAGTCCTTTCACCCACAATCTTCTCGAGTTGGTGGGAAAACTTCTCAAACTCTTTTTCTATGGCTTCTGATTTGGATACGGTTTTTCTGATTTTTTGTTGGATCGCCTCCTTCTTCTCTTCTATCTGGATAAAGTCCCATAAGGACATTGCTTCGAAATGGTCGATCAGTTTGACACCGGCGGGTTTAGTTCGGTGCAGTTCCGCCAGCAGGAGCGCATCTCCGGTCACTTCAATGATAAGATTCAGCTTATTACGCGTGTAGAGATCGTTATAGTCCGAGGTCGTAAAAATTCCTTTGCGTCGAGCGTAGTGCATGCCAACGGCATGGCTATTGATATCAGCAACGCCCACAATGGCAGGACGGTGGAGTGAAAAATTCTTACTGAGAAGGATTTTGAGCATCGACCGGCAAACATTACCCCCCCCGACAAAACCAATGCTTGAGTTCTTGGAGAGTTTTATCATGGTATCGTGATACCTATGGGACTGTTAAGCAGAAGCCTTAGACTGCATAGGAGATAGGCTCAGACCGGAACCTTATTCCCCGACCGTCTGATCGAAGGATCGATCCAGAATCTGCACCGTCATCTTTTCACCGGCTTTCACTTCATTTTTCTCCGGAGGGATTATCAGCAGCCCGTTTGCGTCAACCATCGATGTAAGGATTCCGGATCCCTGCTCACCGGTGGTAGTAGCATACAATCGGTCACCTTCGCAAGTTACTCGGACCCGGAGAAAATAGGTAAGGTTTTTTTGGGTTTTTATCTCTTCTTTGATGGTAACGGTAAGGAGAGGCCTGAATAGGGCGGGGCTCCCCATCTTTTTCAAAAGCGCCGGCCGAACGAACTGCTCAAAAGAAACCATGCAGGAAACCGGATTGCCTGGGAGACCAAAGACGAGTTTTTCGGCGATGACTCCGAAAGTGACTGGTTTTCCGGGCCGCATTGCCACTTTCCAGAACTTTATGTCGGTCCCGATTGCCTCCAGGGCATCTTTGACATAGTCATACTCTCCCACGGAGACACCGCCGGTGGTGATAATTACGTCGGCGCTCAGCCCCATTCGAAGTTTTTCGACAAGAGTCTGTTTGTCATCCCGGGCGATTCCCAGGGCAACAGGAACGGCTCCGCATTCCAGGACTTGGGCGGAGATGGAATAGGTATTGCTGTTGATGATCTTGGATGGGTCGCGGGGGCTGTCAATCTCGATTACCTCGTCACCGGTTGAAAGGACCGCGACGCGGGGCCGCTGATGGACACTGACATGGTTTTGTCCCAGGGAAGCGAGCATCCCGATGTGAGGAGGGCGAAGGAGGGTGTTCTTTCTGATGACCAGGGAACCCTTGGCGACGCTTTCTCCTGTTCGGCGAATGTTTGCGCCTTTGGCGGGAGCGGCTGCGATGGTCACCGTATCGGTCGAGGAGGTAGTATCCTCTTTCATGACAACCGTGTCGGCCCCGTTCGGAATCGGTGCGCCGGTCATGATGCGGATTGCCTGGGAAGAGCCCACGGTCTTTTCAGCAAAATATCCGGCGGCGAGATCTTGTATAACCATGAGCCTGACCGGATTATCGGGGGTGGCATCATTAATGTCCTCAAAGCGGACCGCATACCCGTCCATGGCGGAATTGTCCCAGGGAGGGATATCGAAAGAAGCGTAGACATCCTCACCGGCGATTCTCCCCAGGGAAGACATCAGATCAATTTTTTCTAGGCCAATTACCCGGGCATGACTTAAAATGATATTTCTGGCTTCATCGACACTAATCATTCCTGATCCTCTTGATTCCCGTTCAACTAGGCGGCTAGGAGCGCTTTCGACGTTTATGAAGCACGGTTTCCCATAATAACAGAATCGGACTGGCAATAAAAACGGAGGAATAGGTTCCTACAATGATTCCCACCAAAAGGGCGAAGGCAAAGTCGTGGATAACGCCTCCGCCGAAAATGAACAGGGCCACCACCACCAGGAGGGTTGTTGCGGAGGTGAGGATGGTTCGGCTCAAGGTTTCATTGATGCTCAGATTAATGGTGGCGGCCAGCGGGTCGTTTGGTTTCTTGCGCCGATTTTCGCGGATCCGATCATACACGACGATCGTGTCGTTGATTGAGTATCCGACGATGGTAAGGAAGGCGGCTACAATGGGAAGGGTTATCTCCCGATTGGTGAGAGAAAAAGCCCCGACTGTTATCAGAACGTCATGTATAACGGCGATGACCGCGCCCACACCGAAGCGAAACTCAAATCTCCACGTTATATAAATGAGCATAAAAATAACCGCGTAGACCACCGAAAGCAACCCCTTTTTACGGAGGTCTTTCCCAACCTTCGGGCCTACCATTTCAACCCGCCAGACCTCAAACGTATCTTTGCCGAATCCCTGGGTGAGGGCATCGGTTATTTGTCTGTCCAGATTCTGGAGGTCAATATCGGTCTCCTGCACCTGGATGAGGAATTCGTGCTTTCCCTTTTCTTCGAACTGTTGGACCATGCTCTGGTGAAGGTTTATGGACCGCAGTGCCTCTTTGATTTGGTGGGCGTTCGTTTCCTGGGCGAATTTTACTTGGACGAGAACTCCGCCGGCAAAGTCTATCCCATAGCGGGGGCCGCCGTGGATGAACAGGGAGATGATGGCGGCGGTGATCACGAGACAGGACAGACAGAGAGCATAGGTTCTTTTGCCGATAAAATCAACATGGGTTCCCGGTCGGATGAATTCCATTATAGTGATCCTTTCCTCCGTTAGATGCTAATCTTATTTATTTTGCGTTTAACCACCAGGTAGTCGAAGATGACCCGCGTCACAACAATAGCGGTAAAGAGACTGGCGATGATGCCGATGCACAGGGTGACGGCAAAGCCTTTTACCGGGCCCGTGCCGAATTGAAACAGTACCACTGCGGCGATAAGTGTGGTGATATTGGCGTCAATGATGGTCAAAAATGCCTTTGAGTACCCGCCGTCAATGGCGGCCCAGGTGGTTTTCCCGGAGCGGAGTTCCTCTCTGATTCGTTCAAAAATAAGAACATTGGCGTCAACCGCCATTCCGATCACGAGCACGATCCCGGCAATTCCCGGAAGCGTTAAGGTTGCCTTAAAACCAGCCAAGGCTCCGAAAATAAGAACCATATTAAACAGGAGCGCTATGTTGGCGATAACTCCGGAAAGATTATAATAGAGAATGATAAAAACGACTACCAGGGCAGCGCCGATTAATATGGAGCGGATTCCCCGATCGATGGAGTCTTTTCCCAAGGACGGGCCGACGGTCCGCTCTTCCAGGATCTTGACCGGTGCGGGAAGCGAGCCGGCACGCAGAATAATGGCCAGGTCGTTGGCGCTTTCCATCGTAAAGCTCCCCTCGATCGAGGCTCGACCGCCGGGAATGGGCTCCCGAATGACCGGTGCCGATCTCACCTTGTTGTCGAGGATGATGGCCAAACGCTTATTGACGTTTTCAGTGGTAATGCGTTTAAAGATTTTCGCCCCTTTGGGATTGAACTTGATGGCAACGTAGGGTTCATTGAACATACTGCTGTCGACTCGTACCTGGGCATCTTCCAGCAAGTCGCCGGTAAGGATTGTTCTTTTATAAAGGAGAAAAGGCTGGGATGAAATTTTTCCGGTCTCTTTGTTTACCGACTGCTGGTAAAGGATTTCACTGTCGGGAGGAACAGATCCCTTTAAAGCTTTTTCAATGTCATATTCCTCATTGAGCAGCTTGAACTCCAACATGGCTGTCTGCTGGAGGAGGTTCTTTGCCCGCTCGGGGTCCTTAATCCCCGGCAGCTGAATAAGGAGGCGGTCAGGCCCCTGCCGCTGGATGATCGGCTCGGTGACACCGAACTGATCGATACGGTTTCTGATCGTCTCCAGGGCTTGTTTGACTGCGGATTCTCGCATGCGTCTGATTTCATCCTTGTCAAGTTCAAAGAGCGACCGGGAAAACCCCTCTCCCGTTTCGGTTTTAACCTGATTGAGAGATGGAAAATTGTTTTCCATTATCGTCTTGAACTGCTCTTCGTTGTCTCGGTCCAAAAATTCTACGGAAATTGTCTGATCGCGGCGGAGGGTTATTTCGATGAAGGGGATTTTATTCTCATCAAGAGTTTCCTCGATGTTTTGCACATTCATGTTAAGGCCGTTTTCCACTGCCTTCTCGGTCTGGACCTCCAGGATGAGGTGCATCCCGCCTTGCAGATCGAGGCCGAGATGGATTTTGTCCACGGTGCTTATCCACCAGGGCGGCAGATTTTCGGAAACCGACGGCATCAGATAGAAGATCCCCGTCACGATGACGATTAATACCAGCACGAAGCGCCAAAGTAAATTTCTTGCCATTGCCATCAGATGTTCTCCTTGTCTTTCACGACGGTTTTAGCTTGTTTTTGAATAGCCTGCAATCTGGTCGCGCGCTACCTTAACTCTTACGTTAGGTGCGACCTCAAGGGTAACCACGTTGTCGGTAAGACCGGTAATCTTTCCATAGAGACCCCCCGTCGTTATTATGGTTTTGTCTTTTTCAAGATTCTGCAAAAAATCCCGGTGTTTTTTCATCTTCCGCTGCTGGGGAAGTATAAGCAGAAAATAAAAAATTGCAAATATTATGAGCAGGGGAAGGAACTGCGCGAATCCGCCCGGCTGTCCGCCGGCCCCGCTTGGTTGTGTGCCCAGTGCGTAGGCAATGTCTACCATTGTATTACCTCCATTCTGTTGTTATCCTTCATTCCCTGCTTCTGCCAAAGAGGAGGTGGACTCCTCCGGAAAGTAAAGAGAACGGGTTGATTCGTTCTGAAGAGGAATGCGTTTTTGGTTTTCGTAGAATGCGGCCGCAAAATTATTCAATTGGCTGTCGCGAATCGCGGTTCGAATTTGCTTAAGGAAGTTAAGGTAATAATGCAAATTATGAATCGTGTTCAACCGGGGTGCCAGAATCTCGTTAGCCATATAGAGATGGCGGAGATAGGCGCGAGAGTAATTTCGGCAGGTGTAACAGGTGCACCCCGGGTCAACGGGTCGTGGATCGTCGGCATACTGAGCGTTTTTTATGACGAGACTTCCGAAACCGGTGAAAAGCATTCCATTGCGGGCATGGCGAGTAGGGATTACGCAGTCAAATAGATCCGCACCTTTTTTCACGCCTTCCAGAATGTCCTGGGGAGTGCCGAGACCCATCAGGTACCGGGGTTTGTTGTCGGGAATAAGGGGGAGGGTGTTATCCATCATCTCATAGAGTTCCGCCTTTGTCTCGCCCACACTTAATCCGCCGACGGCATATCCGGGAAAATCAAGGCTTACGATCTCGCGGGCACTTTGTTCACGCAGGTCGGGAAATACTCCTCCTTGGATGATGCCGAAGAGAGCCTGTGTTTTACTTTTCCAGGCCTTCCTGCAACGCTCGGCCCAATGCGTGGTGCGCGAAATTGATTCGCGGGTATAGTCGGAACTGCTCGGGTACGGCATACATTCATCGAGACACATGATGATATCCGCCCCCAGGGATTCCTGGATTTCAACCGCCTTTTCAGGGGAGAGGGTGTGATATGATCCGTCAAGGTGAGACTGGAAGTAGACCCCCTCGTCCTTAATTTTTCTCAAAGGACTCAGGCTGTAAACCTGATAGCCGCCGCTGTCAGTTAAGAGGGGATGGTCCCAATGCATGAAGCGGTGAAGACCGCCGAAAGTCTTGATTAATTCGTGTCCGGGACGCAGGTAGAGATGGTAAGTATTGCAGAGGATCATCTCCGCCCCCACACTGACGAGATCTTCGGGAGTCAGCGACTTTACCGTTGCCTGGGTACCCACCGGCATAAAGGCAGGTGTGTTGACCTCTCCATGAGGGGTTCGGATCTTCCCCAGCCGGGCTGACGTTTGATGATCCTTGGTGATAACCGTGAATGAAAAACTCATTATCCTTACAGGGTCCAGTTCTTTCGAATTCGTATTTTCGACATTTTAGCCTGCGGACCGAAAATTTTTCCTTACAGGATAAGCATGGCGTCTCCATAGCTATAGAAGCGATAGCTTGCGGCAATTGCCTCCTGGTAGGATCGAAGAATGAGGTCCTTACCGGCAAACGCAGCTACCAGCATCAAAAGGGTGGAGCGGGGAAGATGAAAATTGGTCACCATGCCGTCCGTAACCCGGAAGCGAAAGCCGGGATAAATAAAAAGATCCGTAAAACCATGCAACGTGCCTTGCCTACATTTCAAGGTTTCGATGGTTCTCACCGAGGTTGATCCCACTGCGATGACCCGATTCCCGGAACCATGGGCTTGCAGTACACGCTCCGCCGCTTCCGGAGCTACCTCGAAATATTCCGAGTGCATGCGATGGCGTTCAATGGTGCGAACCCTCACCGGCTGAAAGGTTCCCCGTCCCACATGGAGCGTAATTGTCACGATGGCAACGCCTTTTTGCCGGAGTCTCTCGATCAGCCGTTCAGTAAAATGCAGGCCTGCTGTCGGGGCAGCCACCGAACCAACGGGCCGGGCAAAAATAGTCTGGTATGTCTCTCGGTCCTTCGGGTCGTGGTCGCGGCTCGCTCTCTTAATATAGGGTGGAAGCGGCGTCGTGCCGTACTGTTCCAAAACCTCGTCAAGGTCTTTCTCGCACTCCAGTTCCACATCCCACAGTCCCTCTCCCTTCCCGCTGATTACCCGGGCTTGAAAATCAGGCCCGAATTCAAGCCGGGATCCAATTTGAGGTTTCTTGGAGGACCTGATGAGAGCCTCCCAGATCCTAACCGGAGACGAATCAGGGGGGGTGTTTACCGGGTTAAGCAATAAGACCTCCACCCTCCCCCCGCTCTCCTTGCGCCCAAACAGCCTGGCCGGCCTGACTTTGGTGTCGTTGACTACCAGAACATCCCCGGCCCTGAACTTTTGATGAATATGGGAGAAAAGGGTGTGCTCGATGTGGCCGCTGTCACGATGGAGCACGAGAAGTCTGGCTGTGTCCCGCTCCGGCACCGGAAATTGAGCGATCAGTTCCGATGGCACGTGATAATCAAAGTCATCAATTTCCATATAATTTTCGGCGCTAAATCATTCCTTTTAACAATTTCGGGGCCGGATTTCAAGCAAAAATCAGAGCAAACAGCGCCTTGCCAGGGGGAAAAAGGAAAAAGAATCTGGGTCTCGTGGGAGAGGGGGGAGCCGGAACGGAATGCGGGACGAAGATGACGCGGAGAGACGGAGATCAGAACGTCTCGGGATTTCCTTTCCACCTGAAGTGACCGCTTTTCCCACCTGATTTTTCCACAAGGTGAATATCGGAAATGACCATGCTCCGGTCAATTGCCTTACACATGTCGTAGATGGTCAATGCGGCCACGGCCACCGCAGTAAATGCCTCCATTTCGACCCCGGTTTGGCCGGTGATCCTCACGGTGGCTTTGATATCGATCCGGCATTTCTCTTCCACCGGAATGAAATCGATCCGCACACTGGAGAGACTGAGAGGATGACACATGGGGATCAAATCGGGGGTGCGCTTGGCTCCCATGATTCCCGCCACCCGGGCGACACCAAGGACGTCGCCTTTGTTTATTTTCTGGTCCATGATAAGGCGAAAGGTCTCCGTCTTCATGGAGACCGAACCGCAGGCTACCGCCTCCCGAAGGGTATCGGGTTTTTCGCTCACATCCACCATAACTGCCTTCCCTTGGTCGTCAAAGTGCGATAGTTTCATGCCGGGTTTCCTCTTGGTGAGCTGTTTAGCCTCCGATGGCGCTCATGCCGCGCTGGCATTTTTTGAACTGAACGTCGGTGATTTCGTGTTGCTTCGGCTTCCGTGCCAAGACCTTGCGGAGCACCTCGATGAGTTGTTGATCCTCACCCCCGCCGCGCAGAAGGGGTTTAAGATCGAACTCATCATCGGAAAAAAGGCAGGGCCGCAAGTGCCCGTCGGGAGTGAGTCGGATACGGTTGCAAGTTTCACAAAAGTGGCTGCTTATAGGATTGATAAAACCAATTTCCCCGGGCGCTCCCCGTAAACGGTAACGGATCGCTGGACCGGTAATTTTGCCGCCGTTAATGGATACCAATTCGCCGACTTCTTCAATTATTTCCCTAATTTTCGAGGCGGTAAAGACAAGGTCGTTATCCCAGTGCCCGTTGCCGGTGGGCATATACTCGATGAATCTGACCGCCAGGGGGAGGCGCTGGGTGAGACGGGCGAAATCAAGAATTTCATCATGATTAGTGCCGTTGATAGTGACGACATTGATTTTAACCGGAGAGAGGCCAACGGTAAGCGCCTTCTCAATGCCTGCCCAGACGTCATGAAATTTGTCCCGCCGGGTAATGTGGCGGAATTTTTCCGGGTTCAAGGTGTCGAGGCTGACGTTAATTCTCGCGAGGCCTGCCGCCTTCAAAGATCCGGCGAATTCCTTGAGGAGGACGCCGTTGGAGGTCATGCTGAGGTCGGTGAGACCGGGAACCTGGGCTAGCCGGTGGACGAAATCGACGATTCCCCGGCGCACCAGCGGTTCTCCGCCCGTGAGTCGAACCTTAGAGATTCCGGCGCCGGCGTACACGTTGACCACGCGGAGCATCTCCTCGTAGCGGAGGATATCGGTATGAGAGATCAGGGGGATTCCTTCCTCGGGCATACAGTAGCGGCACCGCAGATTGCAGCGATCAGTGATCGATATTCGTAAGTAGTCGATAACGCGATGGTATTGATCCTTAAGAACGGGCATAGTCTCGGCGGAGAATCCTGTTTGTGCGATTTTTTATCGTCTATAAAAAAAATAAACCTGGATACAAAGGTCAAAAGATACGCCGGCTTTCCGTAGATGGCGGTTCCTGGTTTCGTATCCGGTTCCTTGACTTCACTATATACCAGAAAATATCTATTATCAACGGCCGCGACGAAGAAAAATGTAAAAGAGGGGGCAAGAGAAAAGAACCATTAGTTATTCAGGGGGCTATTAACTGTCCAACTCTTGAAAGTAGGGGCGGAGTTTGTTGTAGGAGTCTTCCAGATGTTCCGGCATAACCCGGACATCGCTGATGACGGCCATAAAATTGGTGTCGCCGTTCCACCGGGGCACGATGTGAATATGGAGGTGTTCCTCCACTCCAGCGCCGCCGACGCGGCCGAGATTGATGCCGATATTGAACCCTTCCGGCTGCAAGCATTCCTTCATGATTCTGATCGCCTTCTGGACAAGGCCGAACATATCGAGGGAGGTTTCCGGGTCCAAGTCCTCAATGTTGGCGCAATGGGTGAACGGAGCGATCATCAGATGCCCATTATTATAGGGATAGCGGTTGAGCATCACAAAGGAGCGGCTACTTCGGTAGACGATCAGG
This sequence comes from Deltaproteobacteria bacterium, assembly GCA_016935335.1. GTDB lineage: Bacteria > Desulfobacterota > WTBG01 > JAGOGO01 > JAGOGO01 > JAFGRE01. The sequence goes on along the minus strand of JAFGRE010000071.1, from coordinate 5,966 downwards.
CGTTTCCTGTCGTTGGTTTCATCCCGGTCCAGGCACAAGATGCATTCGCCGGGTTTTTCGCTTAAGATATATTCCATCCGCCACGGTGCCCAGATGACCTTGGTCATTGTTCCCAACCCTCCACGTCGATTATGGTTCCCGTTATCGCGTCGGTCACTTCCAAAACCCCCACGGTGCTGCGAGGAGCGAAATGGGAATCAGTCGGGGAACCGGGATTGAAAAAGAGCACCCCCGCCGAGACATGATTAGCCGGGGTATGGCTGTGGCCGTAGACAAGGCAGTCAATGTCGGTAAATTCCTTTCGAAGCCGTGTCTCCAGGTCTCTGGCATTTCCCCATCCATGAATGAGGCCGATCTTAAAACCTTTCACTGTGATGACCTTTTTGGCTGGGAGCACGTTTATGACCGTGGCAGGGTCCATGTTTCCGGCCACGGCTTCAACCTTCTTTGGCAAAAAAACGTCCAACACCGCAAGATCCACGATGTCGCCGGCATGAAAAACCATCTCCACGTCCTTAAAATAGGTGTCGGCGATCCTTTGCAAAAGAGGAGAAAATTTATTGAGATGGGTATCGGAAATAACGCCGATCTTCATTGCATCATCCCGCGCTGGAAAGATGAATTTGTTGCACGGCACCCGCTCGCACAACGTTAACTCTATACAAGGTTTAGAAAAATTGTTCAAGTCATTTTCTGATCTATTTTCCCGTAGGGAATATGTAAAATATCCCTTGCGCATTTTGTCGGTTGATTTCCCCTTGACCATGTTTTAACCCAATAGTATTATTAAAAAACTTCTGACCCGATCCTGGGAGGAGAGGTACTGTGAACCACACCTACGTTTATAAACCATCGGGCTGCCCAATAAGAGAATGAACTTTGTGCCCCGCATACATGCAGCCATAAAAAGCCATCAAAGGTCAGTGATTCGTTTCGGTCAGGGAAAGAAGGTGAGCGTAAGCTCAGGGGTGGTAAACGGCGCGGCGGTTGCCATTGGACGTAATGGGGTGTTGCTGCCCTCAAAGGTGCGGGAAAGGGGAGGCGGTTGCGAAGGGTCCGGAGATTTAAGGCAGGAGAGGGGGACATCGGCGGCGAGATGGCACCTGTGAACTTGGAGAGGTTCCGGGCTTTTCCACCGCCGATTTTGCCTTTAAGGATGAGGCCTGAGGTTTGGGAGCACGTACCTGTGGAGAGAATATCGTTAAGTACCAACACGGTAGTTTGGTCCGATCCCAAGGGAAAATTACACCACCCAGTGCCTGGCTTTTAACGCTTTAAAATGTCTCAAAGACAGTGACGAGGTGTGCCTATGACCGGAAGTCTAGAGAAGATACAGGTTATGCGTGATCGTCAGCTTACCCGAAGTCTTCGAGCGGTAGCTGTTTTGGGTTTTTTAGCACTCCTGGGGTCTGTTTCAAGGGTTCTGCACGTTGGGTGGAACGATGTGATGTATCTTCACGGCGCAACCTATGTAATCATACTGTTATCCGCGCTTATGAGCAGGCATCTCTCATTCCTCTTTCGGGCCTTAATAATAACCGGGGCAGCCCTGGTTTTGGGAATTGCCGGACTATACTTCTGGGGATTGGTAGCTTTTGGTATCCCCAGCTTATTTGCATTTTGCATGCTCTCGACCATACTTTTTGGGGATCGTGTCGGATTGGTGTCAGCCATTGTGAGTATTATAATAATAGGAATAATTGGAACGGGGATGCTTACAGGCATGATCACCATTGACTTCAACCCGGAAACCTACCTGATGTCATTTACGTCCTGGGTCAGCGCCATGCTGGCCATGGCGCTTTCCGCAGGGTTGATAGTCGTTGCACTGGGAACTATGAACCGCCAAATGATTGAACTGGTGGACACACTGGACAATCGTAACCGAGAACTCGAGGAAGTGAACAAACGTCTAAAAAAGGAGATGAAAGAGCGTGCAATGGCGGAGAAAGAAAGGCGGGAAATTGAAGAGAGGCTGCGGCGCGCAAAGAAAATGGAGGCGGTGGGATTGCTTGCCGGAGGGGTGGCGCATGATCTGAATAACGTCCTTGTCGGTACCGTGAGTTACCCTGATGTTTTATTGATGCGGCTTCCTGAAGAGAGTCCCTTGAGAAAACCCCTTGAGGTGATAAAGAAAACCGGTGTTAAGGCAGCGGCAATCGTTCGTGATCTGCTGACATTAGCAAGGGGAGGTATGGTTGCGAAAGACGTGATAAGCATGAATGATGTGATTTTAGAATACCTTCACAGTCCCGAATTTAAGAAAATGAAATCATATTATCCTACTGTTGCGATCGAAGCCGATTTAGATGAGACTATGCCGAATATCATAGGGTCTTCCGTTCATCTCTCCACCTTAATAATGAATCTTGTTTCCAATGCGATCGAAGCAATGCCGAAAGGTGGAAAACTCACCATATCAACTGTGAATCGGCAAATTAGAGAGGGTATAAAGGGATATGAGGAAATTGAAGCCGGGGATTACGTGATCGTTAAACTTACGGATACCGGCATAGGCATGGCATCCGAAGAAATGGAGCGGATCTTCGAGCCGTTTTATACCAAGAAAGTCATGGGGAGAAGCGGAACAGGACTCGGTATGGCTGTCGTATGGGGGACGTTGAAGGATCACAATGGTTATATTGACATACAGAGCAATGCCGGGCATGGAACTGCCTTCACACTTTATTTCCCCGCAACAAGACAGCAGAAGGCCATGGAAGGGAGTCAAGCAATAACGCAAGAAGATTACCGGGGGAAAGGAGAGGCCGTTTTGGTGGTCGATGATGTGAAAGAACAAAGGGAGGTTGCATCAAATATGTTGTCGGCCTTGGGGTATTCCGTGGACTCGGTTTCAAGCGGAGAAGAAGCGATACGGTACCTTGAAGGAAGTTTTGTTGATCTTTTGCTCTTGGATATGCTTATGGAGCCGGGGTTAGACGGTCTTGAGACCTATAGAGAAATAGCAAAACGACATCCTGGACAGAAGGCTGTTATTGTAAGCGGTTATTCTGAGACAGAGCGTGTCAAGGAGGCCCAACGGTTGGGGGCCGGAGCATATATAAAAAAACCGTATCTTTTGCACCAAATGGGCTTGGCCGTGAGGAATGAATTGGATAATTAGAGGAGGCCTATGAGGATAAGGGTAGAGGCGGATCAAGGCGATTGCGTGATATAACGTAGGAGAAAATAGCAAATCGACTAAATTGAGACCTCGGCGCGATGATTTCCGTGGTCAAAGGGGAGGGTTAATCAAACCAGCGTGGTCAGATCAAGGAACGAGCTTACGGAAACGCATATGTCGAGAAGAGTCTTTGGTTGTCGGTAGAAACGATAGGCATGCAGATTTAATCTGAAAAAATGCCAACAATGCGGCTGTTTGCATACGACTATGTTCGCAAAGGTAAAAGGAGTCAGCGATGAGGAAAAAGATAAACGCACTGCTTTTGATCGGAATCATTGGGTCCGTTGTGTGCGGATCCCACTTTGCCGTAACCTATGGACGAGCACTGTGGGGGCCGAGCGATATATGGTGGACTCCCATTTCTATGGCTTTGCCGCTTGATGAAACAACACAGGAGTTCAATATATTAGTGAGTAACGAGTTGCTTCAGGACCATCTGAAGCGGAGGTCCTTAACCGCCACCGATTTGGAGGGGAAGTCATACCAAGTCGTGTCGGATGATATCGAAGTCCGCCTCAACAACTGGCACAAGGTGAAAGCATCTTTCCTGCATTCTGCGGTATTTGCCGCGTTTATGCTTGGGGTCTCGATCACATGTCTGATTTTAGGGGCCGTGCAAGTCCTCACCAGAAGGGATGGAAGAAAGGAAACAGGAGAACTCCTGTGAATATTGACACCATGCGGTTATTCCGGTACGTTGCAGTTATTCCGCAAGGGCCGCAGACCTGACCGTTATGCAAATTCTTCGGGGAATCTTGCGGTCGGGAGTAGTAGAGTAGTCTGATGCCGAAGTTAAAGAAATACTGAGCACGAGTAAGGGCTTGGAGTAGCGAGAGCGAATACCCTTGTCACTTAATCATAATGGTGTTAGGACAGGGCTTTGCGGATCGAGGGGAGGAGGCGAGACGCCAATCCTCACTGTTAAGTTCGGCACGACGATGATGGCCGGTGGCGTTTAAGAAACCGTGAAGCGGAGCCGGTTGGGATAAAATGTCTTCTCCATTTCACTGATGTCCCGCGTATTTTGAGTATGCACTACAATCGTTTCACCTTATCATTCTCGGAAGATCAGAGACCCCTTGAAAAGGAATTTCGGGATGACTATTTTGCACGATCCTTAGACACATTTAGGGTTTCCTCCCTCATCGGGTGTTTCTTTTATGGGGCTTTCGGACTGCTGGATACCCTCCTTTTGCATGAGATCGAGGGGAAACTGTGGTTCATTCGTTTTGGCATCGTCTGTCCCCTTATTCTTATTGGCGTTCTTGCTTCCCGTTTTCGCCTTTTTCGAAGGTATTGGCAGTTGTTGATCGTCCTCCTGGTCATTGTGGCGGGACTGGGGATCATCGCCATGATTGTCATGGCAGCGCCGCCGGTCAATTTGAGGTATTACGCCGGTTTGATCCTGGTCCTGTTTTTTGCTTATACACTGCTGAGAGCCCGGTTTGTGTGGGCAACATTGAGCGGATGGGTTGTGGTTGGTTTTTATGAAGTAGCCGCAATCTGGATTATCGAAACCCCCGTCGATATCTTAATCAGCAACAACTTCTTTTTTATCAGTGCCAATATCATCGGAATGATCGCCTGCTATTTCATGGAATATCATGCGCGACGGAATTTCTATCTTATGTACCTTTTGGAGAAGGAGAGGGACAAGGTCAGGCTCGGGAGCAAAAAACTGGGGAAAAAGGTCAAGGAACTCAGAGAAGCCATAGAGAAAGTTAAGACCTTAAGCGGGCTAATACCCATTTGCGCGCACTGTAAAAAAATCCGCGACGACAGAGGATTTTGGAATCAAATTGAAAAGTATATCAGCACTCATTCGGACGTTGAATTTAGTCACAGCCTTTGCCCGGAATGTGTAAAACAGCTTTATCCTGAAATCCATGCGGAGGGAGGGGAGATGGGGTGCGGAGGAGAATGGGGGGATACCTGAGACTGATAGATACATAAGGGCCGAGGATAGATTATCTAAAGGGGGGAAGGCCGCGGCGTTTCTGGGGAGTAAGGGGAGGGAAAATGATACTGTTGGATAGCGCGGCCAATATTGCTCCGATATATACTGTTCCGTGGCGAGGCCGCATTAATGACCGCGACCTTCAGAGAGCGATGTGATAGATGAGAAGATGCACCTGCTGTATCATGCCGGAGACGGTGCCGGGTATCACCTTCAACGAAAAGGGGATTTGCAGTTTCTGCCAGGCCTATCAGGAGCCGACCTACTACGGCAGGGAGGACTTAGAGCGGATAGTCTTTGACGTTAAGAAAAGCGAGCATGCTTACGACTGTATTGTTCCGCTAAGTGGGGGCAGAGACAGCACCTATGTTCTGTATCTGGCGAAAAGAATTTTTGGGCTGAAAGTATTGGCGGTAAATTATGATAATGAATTCAGAACCGCCCAAGCAGTGACCAACATGGAAAGGGCATGCGAAATACTTGGTGTGGATTTTGTTTCCATCCGCTCCAAGCGGGACGTTGCCGCGAAAATCGTGAAGCACAATATGCTCTGTTCCGACCTAACGAAAGTCCTGGGGGTATGCCGGGCATGCACCTATGGCTATCGGAGCACTGTTTACAGAACTGCCGTTGAACATGCGGTTCCGTTGATATTGTGGGGGAACTCCGAGTTGGAGAAGACAAAGGACATGTTGCGGACAGCTAAGAAGATGGTGAGACGAAAACAAAAGCGACTATCTAAATTCCTCAATCCGAATTACTATGAGTACGAATATTTCTTCTTGCTGCAAAGAATGGAATTTCCCATGCCGGGGAAGGTAGTGC
>JAFGRE010000070.1 GCA_016935335.1 Deltaproteobacteria bacterium | reverse complement strand
CATAAGGGTCTGCACGTGCTGATCGACGCTATCACGCTGATCAAAGCCCGACCCTTCAAGCTGATCATTTACGGGGACGATTCATCGCCGGAGGCAGCCCGCTATCTCCGGCCCCTTCTCTCCCGATCCGATCCTGCCGGTGTCGAATTTCGAGGGACATTCCCTCCTGAGAAAATATCCGATGTCTATGCCGGGATCGACGTCCTGGTGGTTCCCTCCCTGTGGCATGAAAATGCGCCGTTGGTCATCCTCTATGCCCGCCATGCCAAAATTCCCCTCATTGTCTCCGATCTTGGAGGAATGTCTGAATTTGTGGAGCATGGCAGAACCGGCATGGTCTTCCCCGCCGGCGACTCACGCCGGTTGGCCGCCTGCCTCCGGTTCTTCCTCGATCATCCGGAAGAAATTCAAGCCATGCGCCGTGCTGCCAAACCCGTCAAAACCATTGCCGACAATGTGCGGGAACTCGTCGAGATCTATCAGCACCTCCTCCGATAGCCTTTATTATTACGTTGATAAACACTCCCAAAGTTGGTAGGATAGAAGACTTTAAACGAAGACCATTGGTGGTCGTTTTACCGATTCCACCTTCTGCGAAAATCGGCCTCGCCGCTTGAAGGAGAAATCATGCCGCAACCCGTTCCCGAGCTGTCAATTGTGACCACCCTCTATAAATCCGCCTCGTACATTCGGGAATTTTACGACCGTATCAGCGCTCAAGCGGAAATCATTACCCACCACTACGAAATTATTTTTGTTGACGACGGATCTCCTGACGACTCGTTACCTCGTGTGCTGGCAATCCATCGAGACGACCCCCGGGTAAAAGTCATCGAATTGTCAAGAAACTTCGGCCACCACAAAGCGGTTATGACCGGGCTGGCCCATGCGCGGGGGAAGTATGTGTTTCTCATTGATTCAGACCTTGAAGAACCCCCGGAAATGCTGACCCAATTCTATGAAATTCTTTCCCAAACCGACGCCGATGTTGTTTTTGGCGTGCAAAAGAAAAGAAAGGGGACCCTCTTCGAACAAGTGAGCGGAACACTTTTTTATAAGGTTTTCAACGTACTCTCCCCCAGCAAAATCCCCGAGAATGTTATAACCGCTCGTTTGATGAGGAGACCGTACGTGGAGGCTCTTGTTTCCCACAAAGAGCGCGAAGTCTGCCTGGCGGGATTATTTTCGATTACCGGTTTTAAACAGGTCCCCGTCATGGTCGAAAAACTTGATAAGGGTGAATCCATATACACCCTGCAGCGGAGGATAGACCTGGCGGTGCGCGCCATAACTTCCTTCAGCGACAAGCCGCTGGTCCTCATTTTTTACCTTGGAAGCCTCATCCTCCTCCTGTCCGGCACATACCTCACCTATCTCGTCTTTCGAAAATTATTTTTTGGAATTCCTTTAGCCGGCTACACATCCCTGATCGTCTCCATCTGGTTTTTGGGCGGTTTAACTATTTTTGCCATTGGAATTATCGGTGTTTACCTGGCAAGGATTTACGTAGAGGCCAAACAACGGCCCTACAGTGTAATTCGGTCGATCTACTCCCACGACATGGATGTTCAGAAGGGAAAAGCAAATCCCCGGAACAGGCGATGTGAAAGTTTGAACGATGACGAATGACTACCTCTGTGTGCATCGAAATAGGTGCCATTTTGATTCACGCGGATTTGAACAGGACGGACAACGGTGGCACCGTAAGGGCATTACCATAGAGTGCGGACCGGAAGAATCATTTTTGATCTGCAGACCGAGATTTTCAGCAGATCCTCTTTTTTATTCTCTCACGCCGCACGCTCTCATCGTTTCTCCGAACTGGCTCACGGCGCTCGGATTCCTGAAGGAATACGGTGTTAAACCGTCCTTGGACCTCCAGTATGTGCGAGATTATCTGGCTTTCCAGTGCCCCCTCACCAGTGCCACGATTTGTCGCGAAATCGCCTTCGTGCGTAACGGAGAGTGCGTCCGCCTTAACAATGATCAGGAGTACCGGTATTTTGTCCATTATCCATCGGAAATCCCGGCCACCCGAACATTCGAAATACCCGACCTTGAAAAAACTCTTAAACAACAACTTGCGGATACCGACTGTGACCGTGCGTTTTTTCATCTCAGCTCGGGACTGGATTCCTCGATCCTCGCAATCCTGGCTGCAGAGATTAACCCCGGAATTCAGGTAAGCGTCGCGACCTGTCAAACCCGCGGCCAAGGTTCAAGCGACGAAATAGACGTCGTTCGCCGGTTGGCCTCGGCGTACGGTTTCCGGCTCCGGGTCTTTGATTTCACTACTATCGATGTTCTGAAATCCGGCCGGGAGCTGATCGAAACAGTGCTGGGTTCTCCCATCGGGCACCCCAGCCATTTGATTAGATTTCTGCTTGACCGACAAATCGCCCGTTACACGACCGACATCGTTACCGGGCGCGGAGCCGATGAATCTCTTGCCGGGTATCAATGGCACGGTTCTGAATACGCCGATCCGACGAGTCATCGCAAGCGAGTTCGTGTCACGCCGGATACGGTATTGCGGCAATTGTTTCCTAATGACCCGGAATCAGCCGCCGCTTATATGCCCCAGGATCAAGAGATGGGGGATGGTTCTGAAGAGCTCACGCTACGGCAACGATTACAGTACGATTTTTTGACAATCTACGAAGCCTGGAATATCATAGACCAGGCTCTGGCCACAGCACTCAATGTAAACGTTTACAATCCCTTTCTCGATCAGAACTTGCTGGAATCACTTTCCGTACTCCCGGATCATTTTCTGCTCAGGAACGGCGAACAAAAATGGCTGCTGCGGGAGACGTTCCGGAGGCGCTATCCCGACTACGTTTTAAGCAGTCCGAAGCGCGGGCTCAGACTGGACCTGCAGCCGTACTGGGGAGATTTTACGCCGCAGGAATTACTGGATCTGCTGTATAACGATTCCGCCTTTGGAAAACGATATTTGGCGGAAAGCGCCTGCGAGCGGTTGATACATGGGACTCTCGATGGGACGGTGAATTTCGGGTGGCAACTATGGAGTCTCTATCTTTCTTCGATAGCATATGAATTGTTAAACAGCGAAGGGTAAGGAAGTAATGAAAAAGAATATCGCGCCGGTACGGTTCCCTCTCTTTGTAGTGGCGGGCATGCCTCGCGGGGCAACCACCTTTCTTTACAATTACCTGGAAAAGCATCCCGGAATTTTTCTTCCCTTCCGGAAAGAAGTCAATTATTTTACGGTAAATTATGATCGCGGAGTGAAATGGTATCATTCACTTTATAAAAACCGACAACCACATCAAATCGCAGGGGACATCAGTCCCCCCTGCTTCTTGGATCCCTCGTCACTGGGACGGATGGCGGCCTACGACCCGGATATTAAAGTCATTCTGGTAATCCGTGATCCGGTTGAATGGGTTTTATCATTCTATCAACAGTTCAATTCATTTACCTTTAACATGCCTTCCTTTGCCGATTTTTTGGAAGGATATGATTACCGAGCCAATAACAAAGTGTTGCGGGTTGAATCCAAGAACAACGTCCTGGTGGACCGGATAGACCTGTTCCGCAAGACGTTCGGCTCGCATCTCCTTCTCTATGACTACGGTTTTTTTAAACAAAATGTTCTTACGGTGTTACAAGTCATCGAACGATTTATCGGAGTTGACGGCTACTTTAATCAAAACAATTTTCAGAATCTCAAAATAAATGCCTCAGGGCGTAACAATATCAAACTCATCAGCTATTTGCTCAGTAGAGAGTGGCTCATTGCCCCTCTGCAGTATGTAGTTCCTCGAAAAATTACCCTTTATTTTCGTGACACCTTCGACCGCAGGAGTGTCAAGAAGCAGCAACGAGAAACCGCCTTTCAGCACCCTGAGGAAAATATCCGGCTTGCGGAAACCGTATTAGGTTCCCAACGAGATACCATTACGAAGCAATTCGCCGACCGTCCGATCCAATTGGGGACCGGCGAACGGTTCCCGTAACTATTTAACAGGCTTCTATTTCGTAATCGGTAGGCACCATGGATATGAGCACGAAGTGAATCGCCAATGAAAACGATAGCAATTCTCCAACCGATGTTTATTCCTTATCTGGGCTATTTCGAACAAATGGCTTTGACCGATCTCTTTGTCTATCTGGACGACGTTCAGTACACGCGCAAGGACTGGCGAAATCGCAATCGGGTTAAAACCGCCAATGGTTGGATATGGTTAACGGTGCCGGTAAAAAAATGTCCCCGCGATACCTTGCTTGGCGATGTGGTTATCAACTATGAACAGGATTGGGTGCGGCGGCATCTTAAGACACTGGAAGTCGCCTACAAAAAAGCCCCCTTTTTTCACCCCCTGTATGACGAAATCAAAGACATTCTTGAATCCGGGATCACCAATCTTGTGCAGTTGGATGTTGTCTTATTGCAGTGCTTAAGAAAACACTTGAAAATTACTACTCCGGAACGCTTCTCATCATCAGTCCCGCGTCGGGCAACAAACAAGAATGAGCGCATTATGGAAATTTGCCGTTATTTTGACGCAGACCTTCTCTATGACGGCAAGTCGGCCGCTGAATTCATTGATCGTGATCTCTTCGCAGCTCGCGGTCTTGAGGTCATTTTCCAAGACTATGCCCACGCTCACTACCCTCAGCAGTTCGATGGCTTCATTCCAAACCTCTCGGCAGTGGATGTAATCTTCAACACCGGCCCAGAGGCTCGAAACATCATGCTCGATAGGGGAGATCCCCTTGCGAAGATGCGCACACGAAATGGCTTCCGCCGGAACACTAAGCAATGAGCATTCATAACCTTCGCGTTCTCCTGCAGGAACCCCTCGTTCCCTCCTCCGTCACCTACGGTATCTATTCAAGTTCCGCCGGTAACGCCGTCTTCCCCTATGGTCCTGCAAGCCTTGCCCGCTATATCCATAGCCGGGGATATGATGTCACCTATCTTGACCCGGGTTTGCAGCGGATGGAAAGCAAGGAGTATCTTTCTTATATCGAAAACCAACGTTTCAGCATAATCGGTATCGGATCCACCACCATCAACATTGACCATGCTCTTGCAACGTTCGAGTTAATCAAAAGGAGATTCCCCGACATTACGACGGTTTTGGGGGGCATTCACAGCACTTTGTTGCCGGTCGAAACAATGCACACCTCGAAAGCTATTGATTACATCGTGCTGAGGGAGGCTGAAAAACCGCTTTTCAGGCTCTTGGAATGCGTGCGGAAGCAAGATTTCGAAGGAGTCAAAAAGATCAGCGGAATCTGCTACCGGGAAAAAAGCAACGTGACTGTTAACCCGTTCGCCCCGGGAGATCATCTTTTGCCGGAAGAAATTCCCATCCCTCTCTTCGGTATTCTTCCGATGGAAAAATATGTCGCTCAAATCACCTTCTCCAAGGCCTATCCAACGTACTCCGTGATTGCTTCACGAGGATGTCCGTTTCAATGCTCCTTTTGTAACGCCAGTGACGTCCTGGGAAAGAAGCTCCGCCATAAGTCGATCAATACTGTTCTCGACGAAATACGCATTCTCAAGGACGAGTTCGGCGCAAAGGGCATTATGTTTCACGATTCAACCTTTACGGCAAACCGGAAGTGGTTGAAGCTGTTCTGTCACTCCTATCGAGAAAGCCGATTAGACCTTCCTTGGTCCTGCAACAGCCGTGCTGACACCATTGACGAAACGCTCGCTCTTGAAATGAAAGAAGCCGGTTGCTGGCTTGTCTCGTTTGGGATTGAATCGGCGAATCAGAAATCACTTGATTTACTGAAAAAGGGAACGACCGTCGAACAAAACAAACGCGCAGTGAAGCTTTGTCTTGCGCAGGGTCTGTGCGTCAATACCAACTATATCCTTTGCCTGCCCGGGGAGACCTCATCAGACACGATGAATACCATCAGGTTTGCCCGAAAAATGGGTAATCATCTGGCCTCCTTTAACTTGCCGATCCCATTCCCCAAAACAGGTATGCGCGAAACGATCGAAAGAATAGGCGTTCTCCGAGACGACGCCCCCTGGTCCGATTACAGCGGCTGGGATTTCACCAACCCCGTATACATAAATCCCCTTATCGGCCGAGAAAATATGAAGAACCTGAGACGCAGGGCATATCGTTCTTTTTATACAAATCCAAACGTATGGTATCGAAATTGTAAGGAGCTTATTCTCCTGCGACAAAGTCCCCGAAAATATTGGCGGGGGTTATGGGGGCTGTTATCATCTCTCAAATAAGTCCGATTCCCATCCGAGCAAGGTCTTATTCATGATAGAAAGGGCGCTGCCCGCAATGGTTTACCCGTTCACCGACAGAAAAAAAAATAAGCTGCACGCTGTTACCTCCTCCTCGGAGCACCCCCTGAATAAATCGGAGAATGTTTTCAAAGCACGACGCTCGATGGGCTCCAGATTCTGGACGGCAACAAAACTTTTCGTTACCGTCTTTCTCATCGTAGTGATTCTTTACCGTGTCGACCTCAAAGGTCTTTGGCAACACCTGGCAAAAGCCTCTCCCCTTCCGTTGTTCCTTGGATTCATGCTCCTCTGTGTGAGGAATGTTGTTCAAGCCCTTCGCTGGCAGGTAATACTCAGGAGCATGAAAGAAACGGAACCCCTGGTGTCCTTGACTCGTCTCGTGTTTATCGGCATCTTTTGCAGCCTCTTTTTCCCGACCGCGGTGGGGGGCGATATAGTGCGGGGGTTTCTTTTATATCGGAGGGGGGCACGTCCGTCCTCAGCCGTCACCTCCGTCTTGGTTGATCGATTCCTGGGTGTTTCCGCGGTTGCGTTGTTGGCTCTGGCGTCCTTGTTTTTCGCTCATGACATTACTCTGAGTCCGAGTACGCACCATGCAATAATCCTCTTTCCCGTAGTCTGCGTTTCCGTCGCCGTGATTCTGTTTACCAGTACAAATCAGTCTGTTTTTGCAAACAGCCGGTTCTCTTTTTTGGGAAAGTTTCATAGCCTGAGAAAAGTCTTGTCTGAGCAGTTTCATGCCGGCAAGAAACTTTTCATCATGGCCTTTTTTCTGAGCGTGGGCCTCTATTTTATCGCTATAACCGCCATATATCTGCTATCACGTTCCCTCGAATGCTCCACCCCCTTCTCGGTTTTCGCCATACTCTTACCGATAGTCTGGCTTCTTTCCACTCTGCCCATTTCTATCGGCGGCCATGGAGTGAGAGAAGGTGCTTTTGTCTACTTGTTTTCCGAGGCGGGCATGAATCAGGAAATGGCTCTCGCGGTTTCCTTACTCTGGCTCCTTTTAATCATTGGCCAGGGACTTATCGGCGGCATATTGTTTCTGTTTGAGCATACAAAACT
>JAFGRE010000069.1 GCA_016935335.1 Deltaproteobacteria bacterium | reverse complement strand
CGAGCCCGTAATCAATTAAACCGAAAAAGAAAAAAATTTTTCTTTCCCGTTCGCACCAGGATGAAGTGCTCTGAGGCCAAATCATGAGCGTTGAGCGCATACTCCGAGTCTTGAACCTTCTTGTTGTTAATATAGACTCCTCCTTGAGTAATAAGCCTTCTCGCCTGACCTTTTGAGGCGACGGCACCACATGTCACCAGCGCTTGAATCAAGTCCATCCCGTCGGTTAGGGTTGATGCGGGGAAATGCGCTTTGGGCACATCAGGAAATATCTCCTCCAAAATCCTGTCCGTACAGTCTAGAAGCTCTCCTCCAAAAAGCACGGAGGTGGCTTTTTCCGCCATTTCAGCATCCCTTCTGCCATGAACAAGTTTGGTTACGTCTCTTGCCAACCGTTTTTGCGCTGCTCGCTTTTCAGGTTCCTTCCGAACCAGCTCACGGTACTCCTCTATTTCCTCCGCCGAGGCAAACGTGTAGTATTCGATGAACCTGACAACGTCCCGATCACTCGTATTGATGAAATACTGGTAGAGTTGGTACGGCGAGGTAAGCCTTTCATCAAGCCAGACTGTTCCGGCTTCCGTCTTTCCGAATTTCTTACCGGTGGAAGTCGTTATAAGGGGAAAAGTAACCCCGAAAGTCTCCTTTCCCCGCATTCTCCGAATGAGATCGATACCTGCCGTAATGTTCCCCCACTGATCTTGCCCACCCACTTGAATGCGGCACCCGTAATTGTCAAAAAGATGAAGAAAATCATATGCCTGCATCAGGATATACGAAAACTCCGTATAAGAAATCCCTGTTTCCAACCGGTTCCTGACCGACTCTTTCGCCAGCATACTTCCAATAGAAAAATGTTTCCCTATATCCCGAAGAAACTCGATAAAAAAGTACCGGCTGAACCACTCATAATTGTTGACTAATCGTGCCGCATAGCTTCCACTGTCAAAATCAAGAAATCGCCGGAGTTGACGTTCAATGGCATTCACGTTGGACTCGATTTCGTCCTTGGTAAGAAGCACTCGCTCTGCTGATTTTCCGCTTGGATCACCAATCATTCCGGTTGCCCCTCCCACCAGAACAAGAGATTTAAAGCCCGCCTGTTGAAACCTCATCAACCCGATCAGCGGAAGCAGATGCCCGACATGGAGACTGCTCCCTGTCGGGTCAACACCGCAATAAACGGGGGGTTTTTCTGACGAAAAAACCGTATCAAGATCCTCGTGGGTAACTTGAAAGACGAGATTTCTTTCCTTCAACTGTGCTAAAATATGAGACATAGTTCCTTACTTCTTCACGTCAAAAGAAAATCAAACCGCCACATCGATCCTCTGAATTTCCCGAGACTCGCCGGTTTCATCATCGATTGATACTATCGCCCCCTGCAGGTGAATGTTCTTCTTCGCGAGTTCAAACTTTATTGGAACCTGCGTAAGAAATCGCTCAATGGCGATCTCTTTCTTGAAGCCGATAACCGAGTCAAAAGCGCCGGACATTCCCACGTCAGTGATATAGGCGGTGCCTTTGGGCAGTATTGTCGCATCGGCGGTCTGAACGTGTGTATGAGTGCCAAATACCGCGCTTACGCGTCCATCTAAAAACCACCCCAATGCCTCTTTCTCAGACGTCGCCTCCGCGTGGAAGTCTACAATTATAATGGGCGTAATTTTTCGGATCTTCTCCACCTCGCGCAAGGCAACTTGAAACGGGCAGTCAATGTTTTCCATGAAAATTCTTCCTGAAAGGTTAATGACTCCTACCCGTTTGCCTGTTTTCGTGTGAAGAATCGCACTCCCGTGCCCGGGAACATCATCAGGATAGTTTGCCGGGCGCAGTAAGCCGTCTTCCTTGTCAAGGAGTTCCAGTATGTCCTTTTTATCCCAGATGTGGTTTCCCGAGGTAAGAAGGTCAATGCGAGCACTCATCAACTCATCGCGAATTCGTGGTGTAAGGCCGAACCCGCCTGCCGCATTTTCCGCATTAGCCACAATCACATCAATCTTATGGCTACCTAACAATCGTGGCAGTGCTTCTGCCACAGCCCTGCGTCCCGATTTTCCAACAATATCACCGATAAAGAGGATATTCACGCGATCTCTTTCTCTTATTTGGCAAATTCAATTGCTCGGGTTTCCCTTATAACATTAACCTTGATCTGCCCTGGGTAGGTCAGCGTTGATTCGATCTTCTTAGCTATGTCACGAGACAACATTATCGAGGCCTCATCTGAAAGTTCCTTGCTGTCCACAATGACCCTGATTTCTCTCCCTGCCTGGATAGCATAGGACTTTGTTACTCCGTTAAAAGAATTGGCGATGCCCTCCAGTTCCTTTAAATGCTTTATATACGTTTCCAGCATTTCTCGGCGGGCTCCAGGGCGTGCAGCCGAGAGAGCATCTGCCGCCTGCACCAAAACAGCCAAGACCGTTTTGGGTTTTTCATCGTCGTGATGAGCCGCAATGGCATGGACAACGTCTTCATTTTCGCTGAATTTTTTTGCCAGATCCGCTCCGATTTGAGCATGGGTCCCTTCAATTTCGTAGTCCACGGCCTTTCCTATATCGTGTAAAAGTCCGATCCTCTTCGCCTGTTTGATATCAAGTCCTAACTCGCCGGCCAGAACTCCGCATAGAAAAGATACTTCAATAGAATGTTGAAGAACATTCTGATCATAGCTGGTACGATATTTTAATTTGCCTAAATATTTAATCACCTCCGGATGCAAACGGTGAACACCGACATCGAACGCAGCTTGTTCGCCTGCCTCTCGAATGGAAACCTCCATCTCCTTTTGGACTTTTTCAACGACTTCTTCGATGCGCGTGGGATGGATCCTGCCGTCATTGATGAGGCGTCCTAATGAAATTCGAGCGATTTCCCTGCGGATCGGGTCGAACCCCGACAGGATGACTGCTTCGGGTGTGTCGTCGATGATCAGGTCCACACCGGTTGCCGCTTCGATAGCTCGAATATTTCGACCTTCACGACCAATAATTCTTCCCTTCATTTCGTCGCTGGGCAGATTAACCACGGAAACCGTCTTTTCCGCCACGTATTCGGCCGCATAACGCTGAATCGCCAGTGAGATGATATCTTTCGCAATTTTATCGGCCCGTTCTCTGGTTTCTTCATCAATCTTTTTTATCATTTTGGCCGCTTCATGCCGTGCCTCATTCTCCATTGACTGAATCAAAAGCGCCTTGGCCTCATCAGAAGAAATCCCTGAGATCTTTTCCAGTTTCCTCTGCTCCATTTCTAACAGTTCGTTGTATTGTTTCTCCCTTTGTTGGACGTCACCTTCTTGTTTTGCTAAATATTTTTCCCTTTTAGAAAGGCTGATTTCCTTTTGATCGATGAGGTTAACCTTTTTCTCCAGGTTTTCTTCCTTCTGCATGAGCCGTTTTTCGAGGTTTTGATACTCCGTCCGCCGCTCACGGACCTCGCGTTCGAACTCATTTCTCTCTTGATATAATTTCTCCTTAGCCTGTAACAGTGCCTCCTTCTTTATAGTTTCCGCTTCTTTAGTGGCTCTCTCAACAATCTTCAGGGCTTTATTTTCCGCAAGGTCGATCTTTGACTCGACAAACTTTTTTCTAAGAAAAAATCCTGCCACCCCTCCGAGAGCCAAGGAGATGATTAGGACGATCACTAATGCCTCGTATGATACATTCACTTTTGCCATACCTCCTGTCCGAAGTTCTAAGCACAGAAACTCCAGACACTTATAGATATAAATGTCGTTCTTGTCCTAAGAGGGGGGGAATGAAACGGGATTGAAAGAAATGGTGCTGTTGATGAAAAAATGAGAAGCGGTATAGCAATGATGCGCGTACAAAAGACCTCTGATAGTCTACCAGACTACCTATATCCGTGCTGCACGCCCATCTCCTCTTAGCAGAAAAAGCATGATATGACCATTTTTTCCCAAACACCGGGTTTGCAATTTTTCACATTCTTTTTTCGCAAGGAAACCTTTTCGTTTTCTCTAAACTGATGAATGGGTCCTTTGAACGTAATCGTCCTCTGACCGAATCGATCCTATCACGACTTATCGCGTCTCATGTTTCTTTTCTATTCCTTTGACTCCTCCGCTCTTATCAAAACACCTCACCATCTGAGGCGGGACGTAAAATCACCTAGTCAACCCTACTATCTTATTAGCCTCTTCATCACTGTCAGTTGTTTCAAAATATCCTCTTTGGCAGTTGCCTCTCACAAAAATTTTCTCCCCAAACGTGTTCTTCACCCCTTCTTTAAAAAAAATTCTCCGTAATGCACCTTTCCGTGCACCCTAAAAAAGCTATTCTATTGATTTGATTTCTATGACAGGATGCCGCAACCGAGAATCGATCTTGTTGGCGAGAGAAAGAGACCGATCTTCAATGATATTGATTAAGGAGTCCCTTTCACCTTTCAACTGAAAATAGTCATCAGCAATATTCAAAGCCGTCAAAATAACGGTCGAAATCACGTCCATAGTCTGATTATGCTGAACGGCCTCTATTTTCTGCTTTACATAATCAGCAACCTGATGAATGTACTCTTCACTTCCCTCGCTTTTTAACGAAAACTCTCTTCCCAGGATTGTAACTTGTAGCGTTTTCAACGATGGGGGCCTCAGGAATGAAATGCCACACTTTCCAGGTTGGCAATGATCTTGTCAAGTCGTGCCTTAATCAACCCTTTCTCTTCTTCCAAGATGCGGATCTTCTCTTTTAAGGCAGATAGTTCTCGATCCTTTTCAGCGATTGTAGAACCAAACCCGTCATACTGATTTTTAAGTTCTGAATACCGCTCCGCTAATTGGCCAACCTTTTCTTCCAGGATATCAAATTTTTCCAAATTCATAGTCATATTCTCGTTTTTTTGCGGTTATCTGATGTGGTACATAATAAACTCACGCTACTAAAAGTCAAGAAATTTCTCAGAAAGTTACATGACTTAGGGAAGCTAATCCACGTGACGGAACCAGTTATTATTCTCCTCACCAGGAAAAAAATCTTCCTCGGAGAATTGTCTTCTGGTATAAATGATTCTTATTTCCACCTACTAAAACAGGTCCGACATTGGCCTGATAGTCAGGAACTCCGGGACAAGAGTAGATCCTTACTTTTTCAGCCATTAGCCATGTTCAATATCGGTCCCTTCGAGCTTATCATGATTTTTGTTGTGGCTCTTATCGTCATTGGGCCCAAAAAGCTTCCGGGCGTGGCACGCGCTTTGGGAAGAGCGGTTGGAGAGTTTAAAAAAGCCACGGATGAACTGCGAGCTGATTTGAACGTCGACCTTACTTCCTTCCAGAAAGATCACCAGGAATCAACAGTGGACGTGTCACAAAGTGTCATCGAGGAAAAATCAGAGAAGGAAGAAGACCAATCATCCGAAAAAGAGAACGATCTAAATGGGTGATGAAAAGATCCCCTTCACGGAGCACCTGGAAGAACTTCGAAAGCGAATCATAATTTGTTTCATCGCGATCGGTATCGGATTTGCTGTCTGCTACAGCTTTGCCGAAAGAATATATCTTGTCCTGGCAAAGCCTCTTCAACAGGCGTTGCCCTCTGACAGCTCGCTTATCTTTACCAGTCCAACCGAAGCTTTTTTAACCTATCTTAAGACCGCCTTCATTTCCGGTCTATTTTTGGCAATTCCAGTTATCCTCTACCAGATATGGAAGTTTGTCGCTCCCGGCCTTTATAAAAACGAAGCAAAATACGTCGTGCCGTTTGTCATAAGCTCTTCAATACTTTTTATCGGAGGCGCCTTATTTGGTTACTTAATCGTTTTTCCGCTGGGCTTCAAATTCTTAATGAGCTTTACGTCTGAATCGATCCTCGCCTTACCGTCCATGCGAGAATATTTTAATTTTGTTACCAAGCTCCTCCTCGCGTTTGGCCTTGTTTTCGAAACCCCGATCTTCATTCTTTTTCTAACCAGAATGAACATTGTGACCCATCAAATGCTGTCGCGCCAGAGAAAATACTTCATCCTTGTCGCGTTTGTTTTGGGCGCCGTCCTGACCCCTCCCGATGTGGTAACCCAGACATTGATGGCGGTTCCCTTGGTCATATTATATGAGCTCAGTGTCCTGATTGCGCGAATATTCGCTAAGAAGCCAACGGTCTAGGCGAGAGACTATAGCTGTTGATTGGTGGACGGAGTCATTGCCGCTGAGACTTTATCGTTCATTCCGAAGAATCGCGAGATTCCCCTTCGGAAATCCTGGGGCTTGAAGCAACGGACACCCCGGAAGGTCTTATGAGACGATCATGAATAAAATACCCTTTTTGCAGTTCTTCAACAATGGTGTTGTCCGGATACTCCGATGTTTCTACCATTGTGGTTGCTTCGTGTTTTGTGGGATCAAAGCGCTCTCCTTGCGCTGGAACTGCACGGAGGCCACATTTTTCCAACTTTTTGATGAATTCGTTTTTGATCATCTCGATTCCCTTAATGAAGCTCCCCATGGTGCCGGTTTCATCAACAGCCGGAGCATGATCCAAAGAAAGTTCCAGGTTATCGATAATCGGTAACAGCTCCTTAATGAGCGACTCGTTGCCGAATTTTAAAAGGTCTTCACGTTCCCGTACCATTCTCTTCTTGTAGTTTTCATAGTCAGCCTGCACTCTTAACAGACGATCATAGGTGCTGCGCAGTTCCTCTTCTTTTGCTGCCAATAACGCCGCTGCATCTTCCTTTTCTTCGTCCGCTGGGGGTGAATCTTCGACGGTTTGAATTTTTGTCGTCGAATCCTCGTTTCCTTGCAAGTCTTCCGTGGAGGGTCCTCCCTCAAACAATGAGTCGCTCCCGGCAGTCACAAATTCATCATCTCTTCCGGGTTTCTTTTTTGAATGGTCCGCATCCGTCATGCCCGTGGTGTGTTTCTTCGTCATAGACTTACTATCCTCCAAACTTTATTCTTCAGCCAGGTAGGTGCTCAACAGGTTAGCAATATACTCAACGACAGGAATGATGCAAAAATAGTTCATTCGCGTCGGTCCCACAACCCCCAAGGCCCCCAAAACGTCTTTATCTCGGGAATAGGAGGAAAGGACAAAACTGCAGTCTTCCATCTCGGAAAGGTGGTTTTCCGAACCAATAAAAATTTGCACTCCACTGTTTTCCATTGCCTTATCCAAAATTGAAAGCAAAATCGTTTTTTCTTCGAGCATCTTAAAAATGGTTTTCATCTTCTCGATTTCTCCAAATTCGGGGTACTCAAGAAAGTTAGCCCGGCCTTCAACGTATACTTCGACACCACTATCATCTGCGAGCACCGTGTGGCCCATTCTTAAAGCTCGTGAAAGTAATTCATTGTACCTATTTTCCTCTTTTTGCATCTCCCGCTTAATTCTCCGGCGAACCTCTACGAGCTTCATGCCAGCGAACGTCTCGTTCAGATACCGGCTGTATTTGTTTAGTTCATCCTGCGATATGGTATGCTCTTCAATCTCTACGGCTTTCTTCTGCACCAATCCCGACTGTGAAACAAAGACCGCTAATATCTTTCCTTTTTTAAGAAGAATAAACTCAATATGCCAAAAAACAGCGTCAATAATCCGGGGAGCCATAACCACTCCGGTTCCATGCGAAAATTCCGACAGAATTTTTGATGTTTCCTGAAAAAGAACGGGGAATTCGGGTGAAGATTTCCGATATTTCTCCCGGATAGCCTTCTCATTAACAAAAGACAGCTCTTTGTTTTCGATAATGGAATCGACATAAAAACGGAACCCTTGATCCGTGGGCATTCGCCCTGCAGAAGTGTGGGGTTGAGAAAGAAACCCAAGGTCTTCCAAATCGGCCATCACGTTCCGAATAGTCGCGGAACTTAAATTAAGAGTATATTTTTTTGCCAGCCTTCTGGAACTTATTGGCTCGGCGTTTAGAATATATTCTCGGACGACCAGACCGAAAATATTTTTCTGGCGCTCGGTTAACGATGCTTTCATCTCTTTTTTCACCATTCTCTTGCGTTACTTATCTTCCGCCAACACGATTCCTCTCAAAGCATCACCATTTTTGCTGCCAAAAATGTTTTTGTCAATGAAAGCTCATTGTTCTCCGGAGAAATTGTACTGACAATACGGATCCTCTGCAAGATAATTCCCCGTTGCATGATAGGCGCGAGCCCGGCACCCCCCGCATGTTCGGACATAGCCGCAATGTGCGCATTTCCCTTCATAATGCTTGAAATCTCTAAGCTCTCTAAAAACAACCGAATCCGCCCATATCCGCTTAAGAGATTTTTCTCGTACATTTCCGCAATCCAGCTCCAGATAACCGCATGGAGACACGGTTCCCCGGTGAGAGATAAAACAAAAAGCAACGCCCCCCAAACAGCCGCGGGTCATTACATTAAATTCAGACGAAGGGCTAAGGCGTTTCTCACCGCTTTTCCTAAGACCCTCTTCCCGAATTCGATAATATTGAGGAGCACACGTTGCTTTAAGCTGCAGTGCTGTTTTCCCCTCTTGTTCCCAGAACCAATACAAAGTACTTTCATACTCTTCGGGGGTAACTCGCGCTTCTTCCGGAATATCTTTGCCTCTCCCGGTTGGTACCAACACGAAGATATGATGTGCGACTGCTTGGAGTTCTTGTGCCAACGAATGAATTTGTGAGAGTTCGTGCAAGTTCTTCTTTGTTATCGTCGTATTGATCTGAAAGTCAACACCTGCCTGTTTCGCGTATTCTATGCCCCGAAGCGCTCCTGCAAATGCCCCCTCAACTCCGCGAAACTGATCATGACTTTCGGGGCTCGCCCCATCGAGGCTAATGCTGATTCTTCGAATACCCGACTTCTTGATCCGCAAAGCGTTTTCCGGGGTTACCATCGTCCCGTTAACAGCCATTACCATCCTGAGCCCCTTTCGGGTTCCATAGTCCGCGATCGCAAATATGTCATCCCTAAAAAGCGGTTCTCCTCCCGTTAAAATAATTATCGGCTTACTGAACGAAGCAATATCATCCAGTAATCGGACACACTCATCAAATAAAAACTCCTCCCCATATGGCCCCATGTCGGCAGAAGCCCGGCAATGGATACAGTTGAGATTGCAGTTTCGGGTCACTTCCCATGCGATCATTCTCAGGGGGGGAGTAGATGGTTCAGATTGGCACGTCACGATTTTAGAGTCCTTTCAACACCTTTGCCACCTCTTTTGCAAAATAGGTGACAATAAGATCTGCTCCTGCCCGTTTAATGGAACAGAGACATTCCATCATCACTTTTGGTCCGTCGATCCAGCCCAGCTTTTCAGCCGCTTTGACCAGTGCATATTCTCCGCTGACATTGTATGCGGCTATAGGGAGATCAAACCGTGAACGCAACCGCGTAATGACATCCAAATAGGGAAGAGCCGGCTTAACCATGACAAGGTCAGCCCCTTCCTGCACGTCTAATTCAACCTCGCGGAACGCTTCCCGCGCGTTAGCCGGATCCATTTGATAGGTCTTCCGATCTCCAAAGGAAGGGGCTGATTCAGCGGCCTCGCGGAACGGGCCGTAAAAGCTGGAGGCATATTTCGCCGCATACGACATGATCGGAAGCATTGAAAAGCCGTTTTCATCCAGGTGCTTTCTGATTGCTCCTACCCTTCCATCCATCATATCGGACGGCGCCACCATATCTGCGCCGGCTTGGGCATGAGACAATGCCATACGAGCCAAAAGTTCCAGCGTCGCGTCATTATCAACGTCATTTCCTTTGACAACCCCGCAATGACCATGATCGGTATACTCGCACAGACAGACATCAGTGATAATAACGAGTTCCGGAACCGCATCTTTGAGTCTTTGCACTGTCTCTTGAATGATACCATGAGGCGCATAGGCCATTGAACCCAGCGCATCCTTCCGGTCAGGAATGCCGAAAAGGATTACTGCTTTAATGCCTAATCGATTGATTTCCCGCGCCTCTTTTACTGTGTGGTCAACAGAGAGCTGATAGTAGCCCGGCATAGACTGTATGGGTATTTTTACATTCCTGCCGTGTTTAACAAACAGCGGACAAATAAGGTCATTGACACTCACCGCAGTTTCACGAACCATGTCTCGCAGCGCTTGACTTTTTCGTAAACGGCGTGGACGCGAAACGGGAAACTTCATCAACAATTCCCTCCTTCAATCTATATGTTAAGAAGCAGCGGTGAAATACTGAACGATCGCTTCCGTCAATCCCTGAATTGTGTAATCTCTGGGTGTGATATCAGAGATAATGCCGAAGGAAGCCGCCGTATCCGCCGTTACCGGGCCTATACAGGCCACTACACATCCCTTGATCAGGTCCGGAACGTTATCCTCAGACAGTAATTCCATAAAACTTTTTACCGTTGAAGAGCTTGTAAAAGAAATAACATTAATTGCGCGATCATGGAACAACTTCTGAATATGTTTAACATACCCTACTGCCGTCGTAGTTCTGTAAACAGGTGCGACCGTAATCTCCCCTCCTTTGTCGCGTATGGCCTGGGGAAGCACATCTCGGGCCTCCTCTGCCCGGGGCAGCAAAAACCTTCGCCCGCATATCCCCTCCTTTTCCAGAGAGGCCACAATTGCCTCGGCCCGATATTCTTCGGGGATAAGAGGGGCTGAAAGACAAACGGTGGCAAGCTGAGCAGCTGTTTTGGGGCCGATCGCGCATATTCTTTTATTTTTAAGCAGGTTGGGATTCATTCCGTTATCTTTGAGTCGCTGCAAAAAATAGTTCACTCCATTGACACTTGTAAAAATAAGCGTATCATAGTCTCTCAGTTTCGAAAGAGCTTCGTCAACCTTAATCCAATCCCGGGGAGGCCTGATTTTTATCGTAGGAAAAAGAATCGGCTCCGCCCCGTGTGCGCGGAGCAGTTCGACAAATTCCTGGGCTTGTTCCCCAGGTCGCGTTACCAGGATCCGTTTGTGTTTGAGTTTGTCGTTATTCATCACCGGCACAGGTTCGCCAATACTGATAACCTTTTATTTTTATTAATCTTTTTCTCGAATGACATTTTTGTATTGTACCAACTCACGGTGTTCGTGTCAATCCCGGCACTGAGAAAGGTCATCACTGTCTTATTGTGAGTTACGTTCGTCCTCAGAGCATTCTGCTGCTCCGCCTGAGACAAAACAGGGTTTACTACATGTCCGGAAGCACCGTGTAAGGTACTCGGCGCATCCATGGAACCCCAAAAATGAGATCAACGCAATCTCCCCGTATCCAGCCCACTGATCTTTTTGGAAGAGTTACCGTTCAATCCAGATCCTTGGTAGTGTTCTCGCCGTACGAGCTGAAGTGGATTCTCTCTAGAGTCTCCGTCATTCCCAATTCCCTGAAATCCCTTAATTTCAGTTCATTGCAGACCATCCGGTACCATGACAAGGTCCTGACCCTTGCCGGGCCGGCTATGGGAGCCCCCGTTGCCGCAATGGTCCTGGAAGTTCTCAGGGCGTTTGGGGCTCGTCAGATAATCGCCTTCGGTTCCTGCGGTTCTCTCGACGAAAAACTCCGGATCGGGCATTTTATTGTCCCTGAAAGAGCGCTATCCGACGAAGGAACCTCGGCCCATTACCCCTTACCGGGTAAAGCGGTGAAACCAAATTTGCACATCTGTCGGACCTTACGTTCAGCGTCCAGAAACCATGAGTGCGTCTGCCATAGCGGATACGTGTGGACAACTGACGCGCCTTTTCGGGAAACACCGAAAAAAATCGGCGCCTTTCGAAAAAAACACGCCCTTGCCGTCGAGATGGAACTCTCGAGTTTTTTCAAGGCAAGCGCTTTCTACGGTATCGAAACCGGCGCACTCCTTGTGGTCTCTGATGAACTTTTCTCCTCCAAATGGAAATCAGGGCATACGACACCGGCATATAAAAAAGCCGTTTTACAGGGAAGTGAGATTGTCCTCCAGGCGTTAACGCATTTATAAACAAGGCATTGGTACTCATGGATCAGTCTTTCGGAATTCTCTTTATCGTTGCAACTCCTATCGGCAACCTAAACGATATTACCTTCCGCGCGGTCCAGGTACTGAAAGAGGCTTCCCTTATCGCCGCTGAAGATACACGTCGCACGCGAGGGCTCTTGACTTTTTACGGCATCACCACCCCCACAACTTCTTATCATGACCATAACAAAAAACAACAAGGCGAGAAATTAACCCGCCTCCTTATTTCAGGAAAATCCATTGCTCTGGTAACTGATGCGGGGACTCCCGGAATAGCGGATCCCGGTTACTACTTGGTTAATTTGGCAATTGATCACGGCGTCAAGGTGATACCGATCCCCGGTGCCTCGGCAATGGTCACCGCCTTGAGTGCCGCCGGGCTGCCAACGGACCGATTTGCCTTTGAAGGATACGTGCCGAGAAAAAGCGCCGCCCGTAAAAAATTCATCCAGGCCCTTAAGGATGAAGAACGAACCCTCATTCTCTACGAATCGCCCTATCGAATCATGACGACACTCCAAGACCTTTTTGAAATATGCGGAGATCGATGGGTTGTCGTCGCCCGAGAGCTTACGAAGGTCTATGAAGAATTTGTCCGGGGCGCCCTTTCGTGGGTCCTCGAGAACTGGCAGGGGAAGAAGATGAAAGGTGAGTTTACGATACTCGTCGGCAGCGCTGATTATTCAGAAAAGCGTATAACAAAATCTACAAGATAAAACAATTAATTTACTTATCATCACAAACATATTATATTTCATGTGATTTCTCTTTCTATAAGCGCCAACGGTTTGTGGGCACGGCGCTGCTTGTGTCTTTACTTTCGTAAGCGACAGAAGGCATCATGGCATTTAAAAGCGCAGTCAATGTGAAACTTAACGGAGTCGGCGTATCCCCGGGGATTGCTCTCGGCAAGGCGTTTGTCGTAGACCGTGGCGTAGTCGAAATTTCTCTCTACTCGCTGGGAACTGAACAAGACATCGAAAAAGAAATTGCGATGTTCCTGAAGGCAATAGAGTCGACCCGGAATCAGCTCCAGGAGACGAAGAAGAAGTTCCAAGAGAAAGGGCACAAGGAAGCTAATTTCATTATAGGTGCCTACTTGATGATCTTGGAAGACAAGATACTTGTTGACGAAACCGTCAAACATATCAGGCGAGAAAAGATCAATGCCCCCTGGGCACTCAAAAATACCCTGAAAAACCTGCAAAAGGTCTTCTCCGACATTGACGACGAATATCTCCGGGAACGAAAAAACGATATCGATTACGTGGGCAAAAGAATCCTGTGGAATCTCATGAAGACTGAACAACCCGATATGAAAAAGATGCAGGAGAAAGTCATTATCGTGGCCTCAGACCTTTCTCCCACGGATACTGCTCACCTGGATCTAAATAAAGTCCTTGGTTTTGTCACCAATATCGGGGGGCAGACATCCCATACCGCCATTATGGCCAAAGCGCTCGAGATCCCTGCTGTAGTTGGATTACAAACTGTGACAGAGTGCACCGAGAACGGAGACGATCTTGTCGTCGACGGCACTGCAGGAACAGTCATCATCAACCCCTCGAAGAAGGTGTTTAATGAATATATTGCGATAAGAAAAAAATATCATACCCTTGAAAAAGAACTCTTAAAGTATAAGCCGCTGCCCACAAAAACGCCGGACGGGATAGAAGTCAAACTCTTGGCCAATATTGAAATTACCGAAGAACTCCCCTCTGTAATTCACCACGGAGCCGAGGGGATCGGCCTTTATCGTACTGAATTTCTCTATACCGGTCGTTCTGAGTTCCCGTCTGAAGATGATCATTTTCATATTTACCGCAAAGTGGTGGAAACGATTGCACCCAATCCCACTACCATCAGGACTTTTGACCTTGGGGGGGACAAATTTCTCTCTGAAACGCTGAGCACGAAGGAGATGAATCCGGCTTTAGGCTTGAGGGCGATACGGTTTTGCCTTCGAGAAATTGAGGTTTTCAAGACTCAAATCAGAGCGATCTTGCGGGCAAGCGCTCTCGGGAAGGTTCGCATTCTCTTTCCCATGATCTCAAATATGGAAGAAATGTATCAAATCGATGAAATTATGGAGGAGGTTAAAAACGACTTGCGGACAAGCGGAGTACCATTCGATGAGTCAATTGAGACGGGGATAATGATTGAGACGCCTTCCGCTGCTGTTATAGCTGATCTTTTAGCCAAAAAAGTCAATTTTTTCAGTATCGGCACCAATGATCTTATTCAGTATCTTCTCGCTATTGACCGAATTAACGAGCACGTTTCTTACCTCTACAAACCGCTTCATCCTGCTGTCCTGAGAATGATAAAACATATTATTGACACTGCCCATGCTGCACATATTAAAGTAAATATGTGCGGAGAAATGGCGGGAGAAGGCCTATTCACCCCGATTTTGCTGGGATTCGGCATCGACGAATTGAGCATGAACGCTCTCTCTATCTTAAAGGTAAAAAAAATCATACGCTCGTTCTCCTACCATGACGCTCAAGACTTGGTAAACCAAATACTTGCCTTCGAAACGGCAAAGGAAGTGGAAAAGTTTCTCATTAACGTCCTGTCATCCCGTTATCCGAAGCTTTTCCCGGAATTACAAGAGAACCCCGTTCATCATTAGAACCGAAACATTCACCACGAAAATCCGGTTTGTCTTCCTAAAACCCGTCACCGTTCAGCACGATCAGCAAAAAAAGACTTTTCAGAATCAGGGGGACCCGGATTAGTGTGGTTTCACACTAGGATACGTGACTCCACCCCGCTAAAGGCTTCACTCAACTGCAGTTTCCTTTCCTTCAGCTGTTTCATGGTAGGATACCTGTGCATCCGATGGTGGAAGCACTATCTCCTAGCGATACGGCAACCAGCATCAAACAGCCGCCACCACAGGGGCAAAACAAGAAAACCGCATGCTGCGCTGAATGAGATGACAACGTAACCGGAATCAAACCGGGAAGACTCTTAGCGGTGGGGTGAAACGACTTCCTTCATCCCGCCCATATACGGCACGAGCACATCGGGAATCACTACGCTCCCATCCTCCTGCTGATAGTTCTCGATAATGGCGACCAAGGTACGGCCAACCGCCAATCCAGATCCGTTCAGCGTGTGGACAAAGCGGGTTTTGGCCTTTGGGCCCGGTCGATAGCGGATATTCGCCCGCCGAGCTTGGAAATCTTCAAAGTTGCTGCAGGAGGAGATCTCCTTAAAAACCTCCTGACCAGAAAGCCACACCTCGATATCGTAGGTCTTGGCAGCAGAAAACCCCAGGTCGCCCGTGCATAAGCTCACCACGCGATAATGGAGGTTAAGGCGCTTGAGGACCTCCTCGGCGTTCTCCAGAAGAGATTCAAGTTCCTGGTAGGATGTCTCGGGGGTCGCGAATTTTACCAACTCGACTTTGTCAAATTGGTGCTGGCGAATCATCCCCCTCGTATCTTTTCCATGAGAACCAGCCTCCTTCCGAAAACATGGCGTATATGCAGCATAATAGATCGGTAGCTCCCTGCCATCAATCGTTTCGCCCTGATGAATATTCGTTACCGGCACCTCTGCGGTTGGTATCAGGAAATATTCGGGATCAACAAGGCGAAAAAGGTCTTCTTCGAATTTTGGAAGCTGTCCGGTTCCGGTCATCGTTGTCCGGTTTACCAAAAAAGGAGGCAGGATTTCCTGATAATGATGCTCACGGGTATGAAGATCAAGCATAAAATTAATCAGAGCCCGCTCCATTAGAGCTCCCGCACCGCGCAGCACTGTAAATCGCGCACCCGCGAGCTTAGCTCCTCGCTCAAAATCCAAAATTCCAAGCCTTTCTCCTATCGTCCAATGGGGCACAGGGGGGAAACTCAACTTCGGAGGTTTCCCCCAACGCCGGATTTCCACATTATCAGTTTCTTCTTGTCCTGGGACAACTGACTCATGGGGGATATTAGGAATCCGGAGAAGAAAGTCCTGGACTTCATTTTCAAATTCCACTCGTTGAGTATCCAAATCCTTTATCTGCTGAGAGACGTTTTTCATTCTGGCAATTTCGTCCACCGCATCTTGTTTTTGCTGCTTTAACGCCGCAATCTTTTCAGAAACTGCGTTCCGCTCAAAGCGCAGGGCTTCCACCTTTTGTATAATCTCTCTCCTTTTTAGATCAAGGCGGATCAGGTGATCGAAGTCTATTTCTTGATTTCGCCGAGCAACTCTGGCTTTAACGAAGTCAAGATTCTCTCTAACAAACTTAAGATCCAACATTATTATGGTTCACGTGGGTTATGGATGGCGACCTTGGCGCACCAGGCGGTCGGCCCCGGTTAATAATAATGCTAAAGCAGACAATAAGCCGAGTTCTGTTCCTTGAAAGCTTTCAAGGCAATGGTCATTCATCTGAGATACTGATTACCCAGTACCTTAAGCAACCTACCCGAGAGCTACGGGCGGACCACCCTACCTGTGCTCTCCTATTTGGTCTTGCTCCGAGTGGGGTTTACCAAGCTCTCAATGTCACCACTGAGACTGGTGAGCTCTTGCCTCACCGTTTCACCCTTACCCATGACGAATAAATTTCTTTATTCAGGGCGGTCTATTTTCTGTGGCACTTTCCTTCCCGTCACCGGGACTGGGCGTTACCCAGCACTCTGTCCTGCGGAGCTCGGACTTTCCTCCCGTTCCCGTATAGGAAACGAGCGACCATTCTGCCTGCTTTAGCAATGTTTTTTATTTATCGGCGCAATTCTCTCCGCTTGGGTTCTCTTCAAAATACAACATCCGATTACAAAACGGGCAGTTCATGATGATTTCGTGATTCTTGCGAATTTCCAAAGCCTGCTGGGGAGGGATATCCATGTTGCACCCTTGACAAAGCCCCCCCTCAATGGGCACTACGGCCAGACCTTGGCGCTTCTCCCGTAATATATCATATTTTTTCATCAAATCCGAGTCTATCTGTGCAGCGATCTCCTCACGTTCTCCTTGTCTCTCCTCAAATTCCCGTCGAGATTTTTCGATTTCAGCCGCGAGTTCTCGTTTTCGTTTTTCAAAATCCTGAACCCATTTTTGGTATTCGACTTCCTTTACTCTTAACTCCTGGCCCGTACAATCTCCTTTTTCCATGCATATCAGAATTTCTGTTTCTATATCACTACTTGCTCTTTTGATCTCTTGAATTTCCATTAAGACAGCATGATATTCTTTATTTGTCTTTACCGCAAAAAGCTTCTGTTCGGACTTTTTGAGCCGTTCGTCTTCGATTTTTAATTTCTGTTCCTTCAACTGCCGTTCTTTCCTGATAGCCTCTAACGACGCCCGTTCGCGTTCCATCTGCTGTCCGCGTCGTTCAGACTCCTTCTCAATATGCTCCAACTTCTTGGGATACTCTGACTGTATCCGATCGATCCTTGTCACAGCATTATCGATGACCTGTAGTTTTCTCAAAAGCGCTAATTGACTTTGCAATGGTCAATCCTTTCCTCAATCACGTATTTTTCATGGTGCCAAAACAGAAATGCACCCCTAAAGGAGTGCATTTCTACTGAGCCGAACGGCATCTCTGTATCCTTAGCCCCTGATGTGTCAACGGATTTGTTATCCATACCATCGATCCCTTACGTCATACAAACATCACATGCGAATGGGCCCACCTGGGTTCGAACCAGGGACCTACCGGTTATGAGCCGGTGGCTCTTCCAGCTGAGCTATAGGCCCGCTTACTCGCTTTACTTCTCAATAAAACTTTTCAGATTTTTACTACGTGTCGGATGTCTGAGTTTCCTGAGTGCCTTCACTTCTATCTGTCGAATTCTCTCTCTGGTTACATCAAAATCTTGCCCCACCTCCTCCAGCGTATGGTCCGCGCGTTCTCCGATACCGAACCTCATTCTCAAAACCTTCTCCTCTCGCGGAGTCAGCGTGGCCAGGACTTTTTGTATGATGTCCGAAAGGTTGGTATTGACGACCGCATTCCCCGGTGAAAGCACCTTTTTATCTTCAATAAAATCTCCTAAATGGCTGTCTTCCTCTTCTCCGATCGGCGTTTCCAAGGATATAGGTTCCTTAGCAATTTTAAGGACCTTTCTCACTTTGTCAAGAGGCAATTCCATTCTTTCGGCAATCTCTTCCGGGACCGGCTCCCTGCCAATTTCCTGTACCAATTGGCGAGACGTGCGGATAAGTTTATTTATCGTTTCGATCATGTGGACAGGGATCCTGATGGTCCTCGCCTGATCGGCTATTGCACGGGTTATGGCTTGTCGTATCCACCAAGTCGCATAGGTACTAAATTTATATCCCCTCTGATACTCAAACTTGTCAACCGCTTTAATCAGACCGATATTACCCTCCTGAATCAAATCCAAAAATTGAAGACCTCGATTGGTGTATTTCTTTGCCAGGCTTACCACTAATCGCAAATTCGCCTTAACCAGTTCTTCTTTAGCCCTTTTCGTCCTCAATTCGGCACGAGTCAGCGCTCTGTAGGTCTTTCGGATGTCATCGATTGACTGCTCCGACTCCTGTTCTATTCGTCCGATTTTTTTCGATACATTCTTGAGAAATCTTTCCGACTCTCCAATTTTTTCCCGGGGAATTCGATACTTAGCTAAAAGGGTACGCACTTCTTGCGGCGAGCCTTTCACCTCGTCAAGCAGAATATCAAGGTCCCGCTTAGAAGCCTTGGCGTATCCAAAAAAATCCGCCACTTCTTTCTCCACAGCGGGTAGCCGCATATAGTAAGCCTTCAGCTTGTTGGAGATTCGATCAATAACAGAGGAATTTAGATGACATTCGCGAGCATACTTTACCGTAAACGCCTTTCTCCGAACGATCTTGTTCTTAATCGGCTTTTCTTTTCTTCCATCTCCGGCCGCCTGTTTTAATTGAGATTCCAACTCATTTTTTATTTGATCGTCCACCTCGTGAATCTTCTTTATAAAATCCAACGTCCGGTTCAGGTAAAACTCCTCATCTAGCTCCGGCTGCTCTTCATTAGCATCGCTCACTACCTCCCGAATGGATATTTTTTTGTTGATAAGCTTTTCTTCGAGGCAGTAAATTTCCTTCAAGGCCGCGGGAGTGTGTAAAACCACATCAATGATTGCTGTTTTTCCTTTTTCAATGCGTTTGGAGATCTTGACTTCCTCTTCCCTCGTCAAAAGGGAATGGCTACCCATCTCCTTGAGATACAACCTGACCGGATCCGCGGAAAGCCCGTAGGCGCTTGCGTGTAAAGAAAGTTTCTCATCCGTCTCGCTGTCGTCAATCTCTTCTTCTTCCGCATCCGGTGTTATTTCTTGCTCGGCGATCTTCAGTTTGTTCGTTTCATCAACAACCTCTATATCCATTTCACCGAACATGCCCATCAAGTCATCGATCTGATCCGGGGATACCACATCTGCCGGCAAAATGTCGTTAACCTCATCATAGGTAAGAAATCCTTTTTCCTTCCCCAAACTGATAAGATCTTTTACTTTATCGAGTTTCGGCTTTTTTGGCATACGTTTCTCTCCCACAATAATACATTAGAGATCCAATAATGCTCCAATAGTGTTGTTCAAATCTCTTTCTTGTACGCTTAATTGAATCTTTCGCCTCGTAAGATCACGAACTTCAGTTTCATCGCGACCGTCTTGCGCTTTCCTGATTTCCTGAGTCAACTGCATTTGAAGCCTTTTCATGCTTGTTCTCTTAATTTGGCAAATACAGTCCTTGAGGCTCGTCCGAAGACTTCCGAAATTCTCTTCCTTCATGCTTAATTCGATGAGAATTCCCCTGAGCCTTTCTTCGAAACGACCGAGTATGCTTTTTATCTCTATCGTACCTTCTTCTCGAAAAGCTTCGAGGATAATAACGGCGATCTCTTTTAAATCAGGATCGCTAAAATCCTCCACCACCTGAGTTTTGTCCACCACCGGGATTACCGTTGGCACATGAAGCATCAGCGTCAGCAAAAATTCTTCTCGTCGATTATCAGACACGTAATGACGCCCCTCTCCATCCCTCGAAGGCGCAGAAGATTCCTTAAGTACCCGTATGTGATCTTCTCTGACCATCAATTTTTCGGAGAGGCGGCGAATATAGTCGTCTTGCACAACTGCCTGATCGATGCGGTTTATCATCGGCATCACTGTTCTGATAACCTGGTCCTTGTCATACGGATTCGAGATATCTTTGCTCTTGACGGCGACATCGACAAAATGGTCAAGCAGGTATGGAGCTTGCTTTGCTTCTTCGTGGAACTTTTGTGGACCCGCAATCTTAATAAACTCATCGGGATCACTCCCCGGGGGTAAGAGCAACACGCGTGGAGATACACCCTGGTCCAGAAACATTTCCAGACTCCTAAGGGCTGCATTTTGGCCGGCCGGGTCGCCATCAAAAACTATGTAAAAGTTGGTGGTAAATCGTTTCAATGTCTGGATATGTTCGTTGGTAAGAGCCGTACCTAACGGAGCTATAACCGGGAAAATTCCAGCCTGATAAAGACTCAATAAGTCAAAATAGCCTTCCACGATGAAAACGCGGTCGTCGTCACGAATAGCCTTCCGGGTTATCGGCAGCCCGAAAAGACTCAATCTTTTTTTATAAATCGGAGACTCCGGCGAGTTAAGGTATTTGGGAAATCCCCCCCCCAGATCTCGTCCTCCGAATCCAATGGGTTTCCCACTCACATCAAAAATGGGAAACATAATCCGGCCCCGAAAACAATCGTAAAAGCCCCCTCCTTTTCGGGAAGATATCAAACCAAGTTCCTTGCCTAATTCCAAAGGAAGCTTTTCCGATGCCAGAAACCTGACGAGGCCGTCCCATCGGTCGGGTGCATATCCAAGTTTAAAAACTTTCCATACCTCACCATGGATCCCCCGCTTCTCCAGATAGGTCCGTCCTGCCTCACCTTCCGGTCTTTCAACCAGCATTCGATGATAATACGCAATTGCCTGCTCATTAATTCGTATCAGGGTTTCGTATGGCGTTCCCTGGGCTTGTCCCTGCGAAGAGGACGGGAAGGAAATGCCGTACTTCTCCGCCAACTGTCGAACCGCTTCAACAAAGGAGATGCCGCTCGCTTCCTGCAAAAACGTTATGACATCTCCACCCTTTCGGCACCCGAAACAATAAAAAATCTGCTTTTCTTCATTAACACTGAAGGAGGGGGTTTTTTCGGAATGGAAGGGGCATAGAGCTTGATAGTTCTTACCAACCTTTTTCAGGGATACATATTCAGAAATTACATCTACAATATTGGCGCGGCTTCTTATCTCTTCTATTTTATCTTTGGTAAAGGAAACAGTCAAAACCCTTCATCCAAGAGTGGGAAAGGATACTTATATAAACAACTATTCGTCGTGGAAAAGAAAAGAATCAGCACCCGATTCAGTAAACGTTCGCTGGGCCCCTTTAATCAATACGGAAAAATTTTTGAACCCTCTTTTTTGCAGCGAGAGTCTTCTTCTTTCTTTTAATGCTTGGCTTTTCGTAAAATTGACGTCTTCGGATTTCCGAGACTATTCCTGCCCGTTCACACTGTTTTTTGAAGCGTCGCAAAGCAATTTCAAAGGGTTCATTGTCGCTTACCATGATACCCGGCATGCATTTCACCACCTTAATAGTGTATTTTCATCATGTTATAGTGCTAAATTTTTTTATTATAGAGACTCGCAATCTTTGAGTCAAGAAAAAACAGACCCAAGATTGACTTCGAACCATTTCACCCAAAGACACGGCACAACACCATTTCATCATCCCTTTTGATCCGATAAGAGAGATACGAT
>JAFGRE010000068.1 GCA_016935335.1 Deltaproteobacteria bacterium | reverse complement strand
GTGATCTTTATCGGTTTCATTCGTTCCTTCTCCTTTCTCGTTAGTGGTTATTGACCGGCCGCGAACTCTCTTATCCCTTGACCATAATCTTGACCCCTAACAAAAATCTCTTTAGTTTACAGGCGGTGCGTATTCAGCACACACGATCCGATTCCGACCCTCCTGTTTCGCGCCATACAATGCCCGATCCGCCGCCGCAATCAGAGAAGCCGGCGAATCGCCGCGCTTCGGCACAATCGTCGCTATCCCCACACTGACCGTCACATAATCGTTAGCCGGCGAGTTGCGGTGCTCGATCTTCGAATCCTCGACCTGGCGACGAAGATGTTCCGCTACTTTGGCAACGCCCGCAGCAGAAGTGTTGGTCAGGATGATCGAGAATTCCTCACCGCCGTATCGGGCGACAATGTCCGTGGAGCGCTGTATCATTGCTCGAAACAGGTGGGCTACCTGCTGTAAACACCGGTCACCCGCCTGATGTCCGTAGGTGTCGTTATAAGCCTTGAAAAAATCAATGTCGATCATCAGCAAAGAAAGAGGGCTTTGAGAGCGCACCGCCCGCTTCCATTCCTCCTCCAAAAATTGATCGAACCGCCGCCGATTGGACACTCCCGTCAACCCATCCATGGTGGCCAGACGTTCCAATTTTCGATTGGCGTCGCTCAACTGCCGGGTCCGCTCATCAACAAGACATTCAAGGTACTTCTCCCGGAGTCGGATTTGCTTCACGCGAAGATGATAACCGCCGACACCGGCGATGCCGATTGCCCCCACACAGATCACATAGAATAAGACTGTCTGGTGGAAAAAAGGTTTTACGACAAATGAAACGGCGGCTCCGGCCAGATTCCACACTCCGTCATTGTTGCACGCTACTACCCTGAATAGATAGTTTCCCGGAGAAAGGTTGGTATAATAAGCAATCCGTCGCGTGTCGGCATCAACCCATCCCGCATCAAATCCTTCCAGCTGAAACTTGAACTTCACTTTTTCCGGGGCGGTCAAGCTGAGTGCGGTATAGTGAAATTCAAACTTCTTCTTTCCCGGTGAAACGCGAAAGTTCTCGGATTCAAGGGGAACAGGCTCATTATCAACCAGCATCAGATCAATAACAACCGGAGGCTGTCGCTCATTGATGACGATTTTCTCCGGGTCAATGACGGCAACTCCTTTTATGGTCGGAAACCAAATCCTCCCATCGCGACTTATCCATCCGGCCGGTTGATTACCACCGTTGCACTCGCTGCTTTTGAGACCATCCAGTTTTCCGTAAGGAATGGAAGTAACCGCCTGGATCGTCCCATTGTCCAGATCATCAAACTCCTTTTTCCTGACGCGGAAAATCCCTTTGTTGCAGCTCATCCACAAGTTTTCTCGCGAATCTTCAACGATCTGGAAAATTACATCATCAATGAGACCGTCTCGTTTGGTATATGCCGTTATTTCCCCGTTCCAAAGTCGATTAAGTCCGCCCCGAGTTCCAATCCAGAGAGTACCCTGTCGATCTTCATAGATCGTGAGCACTCGATTGTGAGAGAGCCCCTGTTCGGTTGAATAGACGATAAATACCCCGTTCTTCAAAAGGTTCAAACCATTATTCGTACAAATCCAAAGGCCGCCGGTACGATCTTCATGAATACCGTGGATGACGTTATCGGAAAGCCCTTCCGCCGTAGTATAGACAGCAAATTTATCTCCCTCTAATCGATTAAGGCCATCGGAGGTTCCGACCCAGAGCCTGCCCTGGCTGTCTTCACAGATCGCATACACAACGTTATCAGATAATCCTTCGTGAGTCGTGTAAGCAGTAAACACACCATTTTCGAAGCGATTAAGCCCCCCGCCGCCGGTACCGATCCAAAGTGTTCCGTTTCCGTCTTCATAGATTGATCGCACGATCTCATTCGAAAGGCCATCCTTGCTGGTATAAGCAATAACCTCTCCGTTTTCCAAACGATTCAAGCCGCCGCCATTGGTGCCGATCCAAAGGCCTCCCCCCTTGCCCTCGCATACGGTCCAGACAAAATTATTGGTTAATCCTTCCCGCGTGGTATAGACGGTGAACTTTCCATCCCGCAACCGATTCAACCCTCCGCCCCCCGTGCCGATCCAGAGATTTCCTTCCCGATCCTCGCAGACCGACCAGATAACGTCGCTTGACAAACCGTCCTCTGCGGTAAAGCTGCTAATTTTGCCCTCCCTCAGCCGGTCCAATCCGCCGCTGGTCCCTATCCACAGATTTCCATCCTTGTCTTCGCACAATGCCCTCACCAGGTTGTTGGACAATCCCTCCCGAGAAGTGTAGACCGTGAGTTTTCCCTCCATTAATCGATTCAATCCTCCTCCGGCCGTTCCGATCCACAGGCTCCCGCTCCGATCTTTGTAAAGGGTCCGCACAACAGTATGCGACAAACCGTCCTTTTTGAGTAAGGCCGT
The DNA here is from genome assembly GCA_016935335.1 of Deltaproteobacteria bacterium. Taxonomy (GTDB): domain Bacteria; phylum Desulfobacterota; class WTBG01; order JAGOGO01; family JAGOGO01; genus JAFGRE01. The sequence continues at coordinate 2,978 of JAFGRE010000068.1, read as the reverse complement.
GAAAATTCCGTTCCGGAGACAATTGAGACCGCCGCCATTGGTTCCAATCCACAGCGAACCATCCGGATCGGCGTGAAGCGCCCAGATCAAGCTGTTAGAAAGCCCGTCGTTGACGGAATAGTTTGCGAACGTCCCTTCGGCGAGATGACTTAAACCATTGCGCGTTCCGACCCAAAGACCTCCGCCCGGATCTTCACACAGCGACAACACCACGTCATCCGCAAGCCCGTCATCGTTCGTAATGGTGCTAAATTTCCCGTTCTGGCATCGAGTGAGACCGCCGCGAGTCCCAATCCACAGCGTTCCCTCACTGTCTTCATGGAGGGCGGTAATATGGTCGTTCCGGATGCCCTCGGTATTCTCTTGACTAAAGAGAATACAGTTCTCCCCGTCAAAACGAACCAGCCCTTCATAGGTTCCGAGCCACAAATAACCGCGACCGTCCTGAAGAACGTCGGTTATTGAGTTGTGCGGCAGGCCGTCGTCCGTTTGCCAGACGTCATAATGATACTGGCTGAAGGTCTTATGAGGATCAAGGGCATATGCGGGCGAGATGAGATACAGTGGAAAATCCGTCAGCACCACCCCTGCCGATAACACCATAAAAAGGATACCGCGAAGAGATTTCATAGCTTAATCGGAGAAGGTTTTCTTATCTCTCGTTACGCCTGTTTTCCAGCATATCAATGGGGGGGGTAGATCGGCAGCAGTCAGGTCCGGTGCACACCGGCTTCTAAGAGCGCTGCGCGTTCTGCTTTGCAAGGGAATGGAACGCTGACAAAAGAGGACCTCACGCGGCCTTTGGTCCTTGCGATAATAAATACGCCTGGATAAACCCATCGATGTCTCCGTCAAGGACCGCGTCAACATTGCCCACGTCTTTTCCCGTTCTATGATCTTTCACCATTCGGTAGGGCTGAAGGATATATGACCGAATCTGACTTCCCCAGGCGATCTCTTTCTTGCTGGCATGAACTTCTTCTTTTTTTTGATTCTTTTCCTGCATCTGAGACTCGTAGAGGCGGGCCTTGAGAATTTTCATCGCTGAAGCTTTGTTCTTATGTTGAGATCGTTCATTCTGACACTGGACGACAATCCCGGTGGGAATGTGAGTAATCCGCACCGCTGAGTCGGTTTTATTCACATGCTGGCCTCCGGCACCGCTTGATCGATAGGTATCGATCCGAAGATCGGATTCATTGATTTCTATGGTGATCTCATCCTCGATATCGGGATAGACAAAAACCGAAGAAAAGGAGGTGTGGCGTCGACGCCCCGCATCAAACGGAGATATCCGAACCAGTCTGTGAATGCCGATCTCGGCCTTTAAAAAACCGTAGGCATACTTTCCACCCACAATAAACGTCACGCTCTTAATTCCCGCTTCTTCACCGGGGAGCATGTCAATGATTTCTGTTCGGTATTCACTCTTTTCCGCCCAGCGCAAATACATGCGAAACAGCATGGAAGCCCAATCCTGAGCTTCAGTTCCCCCCGCACCGGAGTGAATAACAACGATGGCGTCATGATGATCTTCTTCACCCTGAAGCATCCGCTGCAACTCGAGTCCGGAAATCTCTTTTTCTATTTTTTCGAGATCTTTTTCTACTTCCAGTGCGGTGGCCTCGTCGTTCTCCTCCTGCGCTAGGCCAAAAAGCACCTGGTTATCTTCCAGCGTTCGAAATTGTCTCTCCCATGCCTCAATTGCGTTCTGGAGCGACTTTCTTTGCCTGAGTAATTTTTCGGCCTGTTCACTGTTTTTCCAGAAGTCGGACTGACCGCACTCCTTCTCCAGCTCAGCTAACCGGGAAATCTTGCCGTCGACATCAAAGATACCCCCTTAAGCTGACAAGGCGTTCTTCCAAAGCTTTAAATTTATCTCCTAAACCCGGTATCATGATGCCTCCTTCGGTAGTATTCTTGTCTTCCGTCTCGTAAAAATATATCCTGCCAAATCTCACCACTATTCGTTATGACTAATGTGCCTTCTTATAAATAATTTCATCTTCTCTCACCAAACCAAGCTCTTCCCCCGCAACTTTCTCAACATAGCGCTTGTCGGTTTGAAGAAGTTCAATCTCTTTTTTCAGCTTTTCGTTTTCTTGACTTACCTCTTCCGACATGGCCGCAATTCTCGCCACGTCCCCCCTCAACTCCTTCAGATACAGCAACCCTCGCTCTCCAAACACCGTATAATAGACCATCAGGGCAATTATAAAAAACAGGAGAAGCAGGTACTTCAATCCACCTCCGGGTTTTTTCATGCTATTATTTTATGGTAACCCGGGGAAAATGTAAACGTATTTATAAAAAAAGCCGGGAACAACCATTCCCGGCTTCATAGTCGATTATTTACTGGTAAACGTCGGCTTGCGCTTCTCAAGAAATGCGGTCATCCCTTCCTTCTGGTCCGGATGAGAGAAACAAAGCGCGAACGAATCACGTTCAATGATGCAACCGGTTTTCAGATCGGCATTATATCCCGAATCGATTGCCGATTTCGCCAAACGCAGGGATAATGCCCCCTTCGAGGCGATCGCTTGAGCAGCCCTTCTGGTTTTCGCGAGGAGTTCTTCTGCAGGAAAAACTTTGTTGACAATCCCCAATTCCTGAGCCTCCCCGGCGCCGATGATGTCACCCGAAAAAACAAGCTCCTTCGCCCGGGCCTTCCCGATGAGGCGGGCGAGTCGCTGGGTTCCGCCGAAGCCGGGAATAATCCCCAGACTGATCTCCGGTTGCCCAAACTTCGCATTATCCGCGGCATAAATAAAATCGCAGGCCATTGCCAGTTCCATACCTCCACCCAAGGCGAACCCGTTAACCGCCGCTATTATGGGTTTGCCCAGATTTGCCATATTGTCCATCAACCTATGACCGGTAGCGGAAAACTCCCTGATCTCAGCCGGACTTAACGGAAGCATCTCTTTGATGTCAGCTCCCGCTACAAACGCCTTGCCTGCGCCCGTTACAATGATGGC
>JAFGRE010000067.1 GCA_016935335.1 Deltaproteobacteria bacterium | reverse complement strand
TACCAAAAAGGTAGGGCTGTTCCCTAACCTTGTCGGATGGTATTCAGCTTATTGGTGGGGAAACACAATTGGTTATGGTAAGAGGGAACGGAAAAAAAGTCTTCACCGAACCCTGAGGAATCCCGTTTCCTCAACGAGTTTCTGCCCCTCTTCACTCAAAAGGAATTCGATGTAGCGCTTTTCCTCTTCCTGGGGCTGACCATTCGTAAAAAGATAAAGGGGACGCGTAAGACTATATTTTCCGGATAAGACAGTGTCTCTTGACGGATAAACGCCGTCTAGTACGAGGGCTTTAACTTCTTCAGAAAGATACCCAATGCCGATATATCCGACAGCGCCGGGAGTCCGACTCACTATCATCGCTACTGTTTTGTTCGATGTTTGCATGAGAGCATCCGGCCGCATACGCATACCACCCAAAATCATATTGGTAAATGCTTCAAAGGTACCGCTCGCGGTATCACGAGAAACAATCACGATCTTGCCCGCTGTCCCCCCCAGTTGAGACCACGCGGAATATTTACCGTTATAGATGTCCCTAATTTGCGCTTTTGTCAATGTATCCAATGAATTTGAAGGGTGCACGATCACTGCTATTCCATCAAGCGCAACCGTAGTTCCTACCAATTCTACTCCGTCTTCTTTCGCTCCCCGTATTTCCTTTTCTTTCACGGGGCGGGAACTGGCGGCAATATCGCACGTACCATCGATAAGGGAAGCTATCCCAACTCCCGAGCCACCTCCTTGTACGGAAATGTCAACGGAATGATTTCTATCCATATACACTTCCGACGTTGACTGTATAATCGGCAAAAGGGTTGTTGAACCTTTGATGGCAAGGAGATTATCAGCAGCCAAAGTAGATGACGCTGCGGTGGCACAGAGAACAGCTAGCAAATACATCACAAGCACCGATCTCCCAACCACATGCCTCTGGGTAACGCTCTGCTTCACACGCGATTTGTCATTCATGTCAAACCCTCTTTTCCTGTTCCCCCATTACCTGCGGTAGAAATACTGTAAAGGTCGTCCCCTCGCCGAGGGCGCTTCTCACCTCGACTTTCCCACCGTGTAGCAGCACGATATATTTAACAATGGCAAGACCCAAGCCGGTGCCTCCGCTTCTCCGAGAACGTGATTTGTCCACCACATAAAAGCGCTCAAAAATTCTTTTTTGTTCTTGTTCAGGAATCCCGATCCCGGTATCGCTAACCGCAATTTCAACCATTGCTCCTTTTCTTGCGACATTAATACCAACGCAGCCCTGCTCGCTATATTTGATGGCATTATCCAGCAAATTGATGATAACCTGTTCCAGTTTGAAACGGTCACCTCTTATTGTGGGGACGTCATTTCCAATAACCGCTGTCAAATCCAGGCCCCCCTCAGCAGCTTTCCCTTTGAACAAGGTCATGGTGCTTTCGATCATATCTTTGACATCAATATCTTCAATAATAAGCCTCGTGCCCCGCTCCTCCAGTTCAGACAATAACAGGAGGTCTTTCACAATGTTGATGAGGCGATCTGTATTCCGTTTGATGATCTCTACATACTGACGATTCTCATCATCTCCGATCAACTCTTCCAGAGTTTCAGCGAATCCTTTGATAGCGGTGAGTGGTGTTCTAAGTTCATGTGAAACATTAACGATAAAATCCTTTTTTATTTTATCTAGACTTTTGACTTCGGTAATATCGTGAAAGACAATGACAGTCTCTTCATACGAGGGTATAACTGATCCGCTGCACATGTACGTTCTCCCCTTCAACTCAACTTCACTGTTGCAAATATCCTGCTTCCCGCCGTGAAGAGTTTCCATGAGATTTTTGAAGTTTGGTTCACGGATTATCTCCCAATAAAAGCGCCCCACCAAACCGTCCTTCCCTGCCATCCGCCTAAAGCTCTCATTGGCAAGAGTGATTTTGCCTTGCCCGTCAAGCGCAATGAATCCTTCCCGGACAGCAGCTATCATACCGCTCAAATGTTCCTTCTGTCGAGACAGTTCCTTAAAAAGTGACTGGATCTGGCCTCCCATGCTATTAAAACAGTCTCCGAGTTCCCTAAATTCGTCATCGTTCCTGAGGTATACTCTCGCATTAAAATCGCCTTCCGAAAGCATTTTTGAAGCGTCCCGCAATTCTCTCAAGGGACGGGATAATTTCCGCGTAAGAAGAAACGCAATCGCCAATGACACAAAAATACTCACTGCGAGCACCTGCAATAAGGCCGTTTTCAGGGCACCCAAAAGCACCTCTATTTCATCAAGCAACATGCTCGTTCTCACCGTCCCGACTATCTTCTCGTTGTGAAAAATCGGCACCGCGACGTAAAGAACGTCCTTCTTCACCGTCGTGCTGAACCGTTGAGACACGCCGATAGTTCCTTGTAAGGCCTCGATGATTTCCGGTCGATTCACATGACTCTCCATCATCTCTGCACTGCTCTCCGAATCGGTAATGACGCTTCCTTTTGAGTCAATGACAGTGATGCGAAATCCGAGGCTCTCCCCTGTTTTTGTGATGAATCGCTGCAGCGAATCATAAGAGTCGGCAATCAAATCGACTTCGACCGTCTCCGCAAGGGTCAACGCCACCGCCTGCAAATCGCTGGTCATGGCATCGACGTAGTGACGCCGGATCATCTTAAACGACAACGCCGAAAGGGACACGGAAAACGTTATAATGATGATAATAAATCCCCCAAACAATTTTGGGAAAAAAGTCTTCTTCATTTTTCCAGTTTGTATCCTATGCCCCTGACGTTCTTGATGATCTCTTTTGCTGGGCCAAGTTTTTCTCTTAGATTTTTTATGTGTACGTCCACTGTTCTATCCACCACGGCCTTCTCATTCCCCCAGAGATAATCCAAAATATTATCCCGGCTGAATACTCTCCCATCGTGACTGGCAAGCAACTCGAGAATTCTGAATTCCGTGGAGGTAAGATCGATTTTTGCCCCTTGAACACTGACTTCGTATCGCTCCCGGTCGATCCTTATCAGGTCGTTTACCTCTATTACTGTTGCCTTCTCTTTCTGTTCCGATTCATTTTGCCTTCTTCGCAACAACGCCTTCACTCGGGCAATTAATTCTTTTGTCGAGAATGGCTTCGTTACATAATCATCGGCGCCGAGTTCCAATCCCAAAACCTTATCCAACTCCGTATCCTTTGCCGTTACCATAATAATCAGGATACGCTTGTACTCCTCCCGACTTCTTAGGAATCTGCAAAGCTCCAACCCATCGCTGTCCGGCAGCATCAAGTCGAGAATGACCATGTCAGGCGAATGGCTTGCAATCCCTTGCAAAAAACTGCTCCCATCCGAAAATTCATTGGTCCTAAAACCCGACTTCTTCAGATGAAAGCAGAGAAGTTTCCGTATGTCTTCTTCGTCTTCTACGATCGACACAAGCTCGTTCATGGCTCCACCGGTTCTTTTTACTGTTTTTCACCCCCGCGCCCCAAAAACAATTGTTCCTAAACGTACCATAGTAGCCCCCTCTTCTATCCCTACTTTGAAATCATTCGACATGCCCATCGATAAGGTATCAAAATTAATGCCAGGTATTCCTCGTGCCTTTATTTCATCAAAAAGCTTCTTTGTCAATTTGAAAAAAATCCTGCTTTCCTCGGGGTCCTCACGCAGCGGTCCCATCGTCATTAACCCACAGAGCATTACATGCTCCAACCTAGAGATATCTTCAGCTAACTGGGTGATGTCTCCATACAAGGGGTCGACTCCTGCCTTGGTCGCTTCGCGCCCAACATTTACCTCAAGCAGTACCCGAACAACTCTTCCCATTCTTTCAGCCCGCTTATTCACCTGGTCTGCTTTTCTTAAGGAGTCGATGGTCTGGATAACGTCAAAGATTTCAAGAGCCTTATTGATTTTATTTTTCTGCACCGGACCGATCATATGCCATCGGACTTTTTCCGCCTTATCCCCCAACGCCCTATAAATCTGTTCAGCTTCTTGTATGTAGTTTTCCCCGATGTCAGTAGCCCCAGCGTCAATGACTTCAATCACCTCCTCCAGCGACCGGGTTTTGGCAGCCAAGACAATCGTCACGTCCTCCGGTATCTCTGTGCGAATCTTCTGATATCTTTCGGTGATGGTCATAGAAACAGTTCCTCTTCTTCTCCATTCATACCCTCACACCCAACGATCACCATCTCCTTTTTTCAAATCAATAACTTCAACCCTTCCCCTCTCATTCACAAACGAACTCAAAAGCCAACTTGCACAGCTGATGATCAGTGACCCAAAAACACCCGACCAAAAATTCTCCACAAAAAATCCGGGAATAACCCCGGACGCCATCATGAGCATCAGAGCATTTATCACAAAAGTAAAGAGACCGAGGGTCAATATATTGATGGGAAGTGTCAAAATAATAACAATCGGACGAAAAACCGCGTTCAACACACCCAGAACTCCAGCCGCAAAAAAAGCGCTCCAAAAGCTGGCAACTCTGATCCCCTCAATAAGATACGCCGCAGCCATAATCGCTGCCGTTAGGATCAACCACCTGATTATAAGTCCCCTCATCGTTTCCCTCGGTTTTCCCTCCCTGCGCATTTACAACGGCTATCATTTACGGTTGTGGCGTAACTTCCTTCAAACAGCTTCTCACCTGCACGAACTTATCAGGAGCTACAACCAACAAGTGATCGTTAATCCTGTCGCCGTCGAGATACTCATTGAGGAATAGCTCCTTCCCATCTAATTTATAGCTCTTCCCTCCCGCAGCCTCGATAATTACTCGGGCAGCTGCGAGGCCTTGATAGGACTCGTGGAATATCAGAGCTGCTTCAGCGCGACCCATAGCAACATAGCATATGTGGGCACCTGTGCACCCAAAATCGCGTATTTTTCCGGGAAAGCTGGTGTGAAAGCGGTGATGAAATCGAGAGTATGTAAGCATCAGACTCTCGTCATCAATGCTTGCTTGGCTCGATACCCGTATCTTATCGTCGCCCAGAAACGCAATCTCTCCGGCACGGCCATAAAAAAGATCATTAGTAACGGGCATATAGAATATTCCAAACAAAGGCCAAAAATTCTCCACAAGCGCCACGGACATGCCCCATATCGGAATGCCGGCCTGAAAATTTGCGACCCCGTCCAGTGGATCAAACACCCACAAATACCTCTTATCATCATGGCTATAGCCTCGTTCCTCTTGAAAATTCCTAAACAATTGATGTTCAGGGAAGTGTGCTTTGAGCTGTTCCTGAAAGCATTCGGTGATATCAAGTTCCGCTTGAGTGACTATGCTCTCATCAAATTTAACATTCGGCTTCCCCTTACCGTAATAGGAAAGAGCCTTATCACCCGCTTCATGGATAACCTCCATCCCAAACTGCAGCAACTGTTCAATATCGTAGTCTTGTGCCACGGTTACATTCCTCCTCTTTTGACCGAGTTACACATTTTTCAATCCTCCAAACCTCATCTTTTATTATACACCAAAGAGGGCCTGCCCGTATAGCTCCTTACCCTGTCTAGTAATAGTACCAGATGGTTCGGTAATCGGAGAGGTCTTCCCCTCTTCGTTTCAGTCTCTGCAGGTATTCATAAATCGAGACATCCGTATAAACAAACGTATCCACCAGGGAAAGCTTCTTCTCCCAGGGATGAAACTCGTAAACCCTTCTCCCGTCGGGGAACAGAGAAATAACATCATGATGCTGAACCGCCCGCAGATAATTCTTGCCAAGTCGAGGCACATTAAAAACGATTTCGTCAGTCCTGACAGTCCCCGGCAGGAGGCGAGCCTCTTCTTTCTGTTCTTGAAGTAATCTGGCGATCGGAACGCGATACTCATTAGTTTCATCCTTGCCCTTTGTGTCGAACGTATAATACGGCGAGACCCCTATCAAACGGAGTTTCAGGCGCAAAGCCACTGCTTCAAATTTCCGCGAATTGAAAAATGTGTACACGAGTTGATTATATACTCCGATCCCGTGCTGTCTAAACTTTTGCACAGCCGCCATTGATTGGGGGGTGACCTCATAAGTATGTTCGTAATGGGAAACAAAAACGACCTCTCGCCGTCCCGGCTCATGAACCTCGGCTATCTTATCCACGAGCGAGTCCGTTACTCGCTGCGGGAGTGTCACCGGGATGCGGGATCCGATCCTTATCCGTTCAACGTGATTGATCTCCGACACATTGTGAAGTATATATTCGATCTTTTCATCACTCAGCAGAAGCGGATCTCCGCCGGTAACGAGGACCTCTTTTATCTCCGGCGTCTTTGCGATCCATCGCAATGCACGGTCAAGTTTCTCCTTCGTAATTGCGGCATGGTGGGAATATACATCTTCGATCTCCCAGTTTCTTTGACAATAGACACATATCTGAGGACAGGTCAATACGGGCTTGAGTATCACTATCATCGGGTATCGCCTGGTTATCCCTTCTACCGGCGACGTGTCCCGCTCGAGCATAAAATCCATCGAACGCTCGTTCGACTCCCTGATCTTCATCATTGTCCGAACATAATGCAGACTGGGAATAACCTGGGCGCGCACGGCAGCGTCATGTTTACTACCTACCTTAAAGTCCATTAGAGACAGATAGTAGGGAGTTATGCCAAAGGGAATTTTATTTTTTCGTGCCGTTTTCACGGCTTCATATTGGGCGGGGGGCAACTCTATAAGGCTGCTGAGAGTATCTGCATCTCGAATAATGTGTCGCGTATGCCACTTCCAGTCTTCCCAATCTTCCTCCGTTCCCTGAAAATATTCCAGTATCCGGTCCTTATTCCGCTCCCGTCTTGAAAGTACCTCGCCTTCCAGACCCGAGGGATAACGGTCGATAAACCGTTGGGCAGTCCGCGCTAAACGGGAAAGATCTGAGGATCGTAGTTTGGCAGCCCTTATCCCTTCATATTTCAGAAACGCCGGGACCTTTTCCGTGTAAACCTTCGTCTCCCCCATAATTCCTCGGAACAGATGTTCAAGTTCAGCGAAAAAGCCAGCGCTTGGCTTTTCAAAATCATCTACCTTCCCACTGTGAATTAAATCATTCACGTATCGCAGAAAACTGAAGCCCGCGATTCTCTCGTTGCGTGTGGAGAGGATATTTTTCAATACGCCTATGGCATCACGCGTCAAAACCCACTCCAGGGAGTGAATCGAAGGGTCATTATCAAAGGTCGCCATAAGTCTATCGGAGAGAAAGGTCCTGACCTTTTTCCTCTTCACCTCCAACGGCTCTGGTGACAGCATTATCTCTTTTATTGCCGGGGCTCTTTCAATTATTTTTAAAAGCTTCTCCCGATTTCGATTCCTTTCCATTCCCTTTCCTCATCATCACAATTTATCTTTGATTTTCAGCAGCCTTTCCTTTCGAACTTTTTTCAAAAAACTCTTGAATAAGCTTACAATGTCCCCTTTCTTCCGCTATTATATCCCGCAGTTGTTCCACTGTATCTTTTTCATTAATAAATTCGCTTATCATCTCATAAAAGAGAATAGTGTCATTCTCAAACTCAATTGCCGTTTCCAGAAGGCTTTGTGGAACCGTGAGTCCGACCAAATCAATATCATCAAGGGAAAAAGCTTTCGTTTGTAAAAGGCTTTCTATAAGCGCTTCATCCATTTCGCCAAGCTGACCGCCATCGGCGGAACAGACCAGCTTTTCGCTCTGCTCTAAAAACCACAGCCGATGCCTTTTCTCTTCATCTGCGAGGAACTCAAAGAGCCTTCCCATGGGGGTGCGTGCTGTTTTCTCCAACGCTTCGCGGTAATAGTCCTCACCATTCTTTTCCACCTTGACCGCAACCGTCAGAATTTCCTTAATCGTAAACATGGGAGGCCCCGACAGAGAATAAACGGCTTCGCATCTCAAAAAAACTCATTTTACACTCCCTCGGCTTCAAATAGTCTGTTGATGAGTGCTTGCGCCTCTTCCTGAATCAGAGTCAAATGCTCTCTACCGTTAAAGCTTTCAGCGTAGATCTTGTAGAGATTTTCCGTACCTGATGGGCGGGCGGCAAACCACCCGTTTTCAGCCACAACCTTTAATCCTCCAATCGGGGCATCATTCCCAGGAGCGCGGCTCAGAACTGCCGCTATTTTTTCTCCTGCCAAGGTACCGCTAACAATCTGAGCGGGGGAAAGCCCCTTCAGCAGTCTCCTCTGTTCCTCGGAGGCGGGAACATCAATTCTCTCATAAACCGGATCCCCAAACAATTCGGTCAGGTGTCGATAAAGTTCACCCGGATGAGTTCCAGTCCTCGCCGTTATTTCCGCTGCAAGCAAATCCATAACGATTCCATCCTTATCGGTAGTCCAGACTGTTCCATCTGATCGCAAAAATGAAGCTCCGGCACTCTCTTCGCCACCGAAACCGAATGAACCGTCTATCAAGCCGTTGACAAACCATTTAAACCCCACGGGAACCTCACAAACTTTTTTTCCCAGGTACCGAGCAACCCGATCTATCATGCCACTGCTTACTAATGTCTTCCCTACGGCTGCATCCATCCTCCACCCTTGCCGATTCTGAAAAAGATACCAGATCGCCACGGATAGATAATGATTAGGGTTCATAAGCCCCATACGGGGATTCACAATTCCATGCCGATCGAAATCCGGATCATTTCCGAAAGCCACATCATACGTATCCTTCAATTTTATCAGGCTTGCCATCGCATACTCGGAAGAGCAATCCATCCTGATAACGCCGTCCCTATCGACGGTCATAAAACTAAAAGTCGGATCAGCCCAATTGTTATACACATCGATATCTATTTTATAGCGCTCCGCAATCGGTTGCCAATAGGCTGCTCCCGACCCTCCCAATGCGTCCGCGCCGATTTTGAGACCCGCCGAGCCTATGGCATTCACGTCAACTATATTTTCAAGGTCATCCACATAGGGTTTGACATAGTCGTATTTATGGGTCGTCTCCGCTTTTATCGCAGATTCGTAAACAATTCTCTTCACCTCGGTATTTTTGCTCCTCAGCAAAGCATTTGCCTTGTCGGCTATCCATTGGGTGATGTCAGTGTCAGCAGGACCTCCCTCAGGGGGGTTATACTTAATACCCCCGCTATCCGGAGGATTATGTGAAGGAGTAATCACAATGCCATCAGCAAGCCCCGACTGCCTCCCCCGGTTGTGGGTAAGAATCGCGTGAGAAATAACCGGTGTCGGTGTATATCCTCCGCTCTCCTCTATCATTATATCAATGCCGTTAGCTGCCAAAACCTCAACTGCTGTCCTAAAAGCCGGCTCTGAAAGGGCATGAGTATCCATCCCCATAAAAATGGGTCCGGTAATCCTCCGGGCTTTTCGATAGCAACAAATAGCTTGAGCGATAGCCAGTATATGATCTTCGTTAAAACTGTTTTTCAGAGAAGACCCCCGGTGGCCTGACGTTCCGAAGGAAACTAAATGCTTCGTATCAGTAACCTCGGGGTGTTTCGTATAATACGAGCTTACTAACCGTTCAACATTTATAAGCAAAGATCGTGGAGCCAATTTGCCGGCTAAAGCGTGGACTGCCAATCTATATACCTCCTCATGCGCCAGGGAAGCGCCTTAAAACTAAGGAACGCGTAGCAGACATCCTGATATTATATCTTTAAATGTCTCCTTTAATCGCACGGCAAACGAATCGTTCTTCATCAATCCCTGTTCAATCGCCGTCAGCGTGTCATAAAAGAGATCCCAGGTTTTTCTCTCTTTCGCGACCTGTCTCATGAGTCCTCCCTTATCGTCCATAGCAAAATCAAGTGCCGTCCCTATGCGCTGAACCCCTAAACGCATAAACCGGAGCCCCTCATCTCCTTGGCCATCACGGAAAAGGGACGCTACCTTTAAGGCAAAGCGAAGATAGACAACGGTTACCGGAATCGCCGAGACAAAGCATCCGGTAAAGGGGTCAAGGAAAGACTTAATCATTCCATGATCTCGACTCATTCCCTTTACATATGCCGAGAAGTAAAGAATTCGAACATAGTCTCCAAGCAGCTTGCCGACGGAAGCACTGCGAATCGCTTCGTGAGCGAACCTCTTCTTGTCATGGCGCATTATAAGCCCGTCTTTGTGAAGATAAGCCAGTCTGATCCCCCTATGAGCCAACACTGAAATAATATATGCTTGATCCTCGGCGCGGCCTATAAAAGACGGCGTGAACGGGCGATGACGACGAAGACAATCTATCAGAATTCCGGTGGTGCCGCCGGTAACATGGACACGCTGGAGGCACGTCTTTTTACCATTGATCGAATCAGGTGAATAGCGCATTACCACTTCTGCCTCGGTTGATATCGCCTGCGGCAAAATACTATAAAAAATGTACTCGTCCAGCCGTAGTGCTTGGTGCGGAAAGGGGACATCAGGGGTAAAAACGGAATGATTGATGTCATCGTAATTAACCAAGGCACCGGCAATCATTCCCAGTTCAACCGCCCCATCTTCTTGATCGAGACCAGTTGCCCCCCAAAGCGGGGTCCCCAGATGTTCAAATGCTGAAGATCCCGTCTCTCTGACCAGGTCCTCCTCCGGGAAGACCTGGTCGAGATCGATCTTGAATGTTCCCCGTACTTCAGGATCAACGAATACCTTCCATAATGCAGCAATCGCCTTCAGAAAGTTGTAATGCCTGCCGTATTCACCATCTACACCGAATACCTGCAAGAGATCCGCCGTCGCTGATTTTCCGAGGAATCGGCGGGCGGCGGGAGAAAGTACATCGCCGATAATTCGGTCGGTGTCAGCCTCGGTGAAGGCGTATAGATCAATATTCCTTATACCGTTTGCAAGGGCAAGCAGTTCTTCGAGGTACCGCCGACTACTGTCGCGAAGACCACGATGAGTTACTGATACCGATAAAATACACGTCACCTTCCTATCATCCGATTTGGGGCTACGGAATCTTTCAAAACCGACCGCGGCATCCAAGCCCCGAAGCCCATAAAGGACTTCGGTTTCTTCGGGCGCGCCCCCTATTTGAACCGGGTGGTCATACCAATATAGCTGGGGCTCACCCAGCACCTTGAAAATTCTCCTCTTTAATTCAGCGCTGAGATGCCAATCTTCGCAGTCTTTGGCATTAAAAGGAACCGTAAGAAGAATGTTCGCGGTGAAGAGTATTTGTCGAGCCGGGTCAGTTATTGGCCAAGGATTCTCTTTGGTAATCGTCACCGTGCGTTTTTTTCTAATCTTCCCTCTGTAGTCCTTTCTGTTTTCTCGGATGCCAACAGCCTCCGGGAAAAAAACCGACCATAGCTTCTCGGAAATGTCCTCGCTTTGTGCCGAGTGATTACCAGCAGCTATCCAGTCAGATAAGGCTCTCACCCGACACGCAAAATTAGGCTCCTGTTTGCCAACTCTTTCGACTTCCCGGCAAAGACAATCCTTCCCCTTCAAATAAAACTTGGCAATTTCTCCCCATTCCGATGAACTATTCATTCCCGTCAGGAATGAATGCGCACGTTCAAAAGCCGAATGCTTTTCCCCCGCAAGGATAATGAGGAATGCCGCATTCAGAGATCGGCCGATGTGGATAGGGTCATCCGACGACGCATCAAACTGTTCTAAGGGGTCAACGACTCCAAGCGCTTCGTCTCGGCCCCCGCCTCCCGTCAGGAAGTAAACTATGGTCTGGAACTCATCAATCATTACTGCACTTCACTATTTTCCTATCAAGCTGCTGAAGGATTGCAGAATCCTGCATCTGTCGGCATAATAATAGAGAAGGAATCACGACGCTGAAGAAAGGTACTGATGTATACTATCGCCAATGGTATTCCACGTCCAACGGCGTTTACTATCATTCATCTCCAGCAATGTTATCCTAAATCCTTTTTTGGAACAGCAAAACCCGGTCAACGGTACCACACAGATCCCCGTAGCACCTAAAAGATAGTACACAAACCGCTTATCAGTTTCTACATCCAGTACCTTATGTTCGATAAAATTCCTTGCCAGCGTGTTAGATATCGGAAGAGTCTGAGCGTCATTAAGTACGCCGTCCTCGAAAAGGATCGTCATATAGAAAGCCCCTTGAGGCTTAGTAACTCGAATCCCCTCAACTGAGGCAAATATCTCAAATGCTTCATTGGCCCGTCTTTCGAAGATACTTTTCCTAGTCTCCAAGTGCTCTAAATACCGTGGATCACCTATCACCAGGGGAATGGCGTACTGAGGGAGACTTGTTGAACAGACCTCGAGCATTTTTGCATTGATGAGACTCTTAATATACCGCTTAAAATCCAATTTATCCTGATTAAAAACCTCGATCCAGCCGCATCGGGACCCGGGCCAGGGAAACTCCTTAGATATGCCCCGAAGCGCAATGCCCGGCACATCAGCGATCACTTCGCTGAGATGCACCGTCTTTGCCCCGTTGTAAACGATATGAATGTATATTTCATCGCAGATCATGAAAAGCTTGTAGCGACGGGCTATGTCCACCATTTTCTCAAGCAAGGCATGCGGATATACAGCCCCAGTTGGATTATCCGGGTTAATCAGAAGTATTCCGGCAATTGAATCATTATACTTAACCTTATTTTCAAGATCACCAAGGTGGGGCATCCACCCGGCGAGAGGATCCAATTCGTAAGTGAGGTGATCGTATCCTGAATGTGCGGCCTCGGCTGATGAATGCGTTGAATAGGCCGGAGACGGCCCGATGACCCGCGCCTCTCTCTTTAGAAAACCAAATATTTTAGCCACCGCATCACCCAACCCATTGAAAAAGATTATGTCATCAGGGGTAATCTGATATCCGCCGCGCTTGTTAACATTCTCCGCAAGAAATTCCTGCGCCTCACGAACCCCCTGGGTTGCGGTATACCCGTATGTCTTATCATCAGAGACCAGCCTTATGATGATGTCTTTTATCCACTGCGGGACTTTTTCCCCTTTTTGAATAGGATCCCCGATATTTTCCCAGGTTATATCAACGCCGAATGTCTTCAATTCCTGGGCAACCGCCACAATTTCCCTGATTTCATACGTGAGTTGTTCCGCGCCCTCATGTACAATCGTTCTTCTCATTTTATAACCTCAATCTAAAAACGTCTTAAAACAATGCACGCATCGTCTCACGCCGTGCTCTCACGACGAACAACACAACCAAAAACATCCATCGCATTGTCAATGCTACCAGTGTTGAGAACGTACTCATCGGCCAATGCAATCGGCACGGCAACACCATAGGCTAATTCCCGTTCGTCTCTCTCAACAAAGGCTTCCACCGAGTCATCGGATCTACCCCGTTCCATAATGCGGGACCTTCTTACTAAACGTGGGGCAATAAATGCCACGACCACCACAGACGCGCTTTCCCTTACCAGCGAGATCTCAGGCCACGAGCGCATCCCCTCAATAAAAACAATCGGTTTCGCCGCGCGCTCGGCTTCGGCGAGTGCCAGTCGTGTCACTCCCAGACCGTCCTTTCCTCTCATCTCTGTGGAAACCAATGCCGTGTTTGCTGCGTCTGGTTCCAGTCCCCGCCTCCGAACCTCATGTCGCACAAGATCACCCGTCGCGAAGTAGGGTATCCCCTTTGTTTCCGCATAGACTCGCGCAATATTTTTTCCCGCAGCCGGCATACCGACAATGATAAATATTTTCATCTCCTCAAACCCCTACCAGCAAAGTAAGAAAGAGTAATGCCAGACCCCAAAAGAGGTTTTACCTTAAATTGTCCGGACGTAGTTTCATCTCTCCCAGGGTGAGGAGGGAAATATCCCGGTCCCCGACCTCGTACGCCACGATTAACATCTTTTGCCGTCCCTTGAATCTATGTATATAAACACCTTCGTATTCACCCCGCTTCCCTTCCCCCATTTCCGGGCTTTTCATAAGGAGCTGAACTTCACTATCCAGAGAAGATATCTCCTGCCGGTTAAGACCTTTCCTTTTTCTCTTGAAAAGCTGCGATTCAAAGACTTGCGATTTCATCATTTGGTCCCACCGAAAGAGTAAGGACTTTTAAGC
>JAFGRE010000066.1 GCA_016935335.1 Deltaproteobacteria bacterium | reverse complement strand
TGACCTTCTCGGCCATGATGCTCTATTACGGCTGGCAAATGGCTGCTCTTCAGGTTCAAACCGGCCAAAAGAGCATTATTCTACAAATCCCCCTCGTATATTTGTATGCGATCCTGCCGCTCATGGGGGCAATGATGTTTATTCGGACCGTCCAGGTTGTGTATGAAGACTTCACCAAAGAACGAGCCATCGATCCCCAACAGTAACTCCGGCTCTTTGTTCCGCTAGCAACACAAGGGAGATCCTGGCTTTGGAACTATGTCACCTCATAACGCTGCTGATTCTTTTGGGAACAATGGCTGCCTATGTTCCTGTGTTTATGTGTCTCTTTTTTACGGCAGTCATCAGCTTCCTCCTTTTTACCGACTTGCCGATCCTTCTTCTTGTCCAGAGTCTCTTTCGCAGCCTCGACAAGTTTGCTCTCGTGGTGGTTCTCTTCTTCATCCTCTGCGGCAACATTATGACCACCGGCTCGATTGTCGAGAAACTTATCAAGGTGGCTAATGTATTGGTAAGCTGGTTGCCCGGCGGTCTCGGCATGGCCGGGGTCTTGGCGTGCGGTCTTTTTGGGGCTATTTCAGGATCAACGGTCGCCACCGTCGTGGCGCTCGGCGGCTTCATGATTCCCGCCCTCCTGAAGAACGGATACGACCAGAGCTACACCGTGGGGCTCATGACAACCTCCCCCAATCTGGGGATTATAATCCCACCCAGCATCGGCATGATTCTCTATAGCATGGTGAGCAATGTGTCTCTGGAGGGCCTTTTCCTAACCGGGTTTTTACCGGGTGTCCTTATCATGGTGGGTATTTGTCTCTATTCTTACTTTGTATTCCGCAAGAGATCGGAGATCGTTCGCATGCCGGTTCCGAGCCTCGCCGAAGTAGCGAATGCCTTTAGGGAAGGGTTCTGGGCACTTATGCTGCCGGTTATTATTTTTGGGGGTATCTTCAGCGGGGCCTTTACAGCCAACGAGGCTGCCGTTGTTGCCTGTGTTTACGCTTTTATTGTAGAGCTTTTTATTTATAAATCGATGAATTTGCGCGATGTCAAAAGGGTTACGGTCAGCTCTGCCGTAACTTCGGCAACGCTCCTGATAATTGTTGCGGGATCCACCAGCTTTGGTCGTTACCTCACCATAGAAAACATCCCCGGGGTGATTACCGACTCGGTCCTGGCGAGCGTTCATTCTCCCCTTGTGTTTCTTCTCGCCATAAACATATTGCTTATAGTCGTGGGGATGTTTATGGATATCATTTCGGCCACCCTTATCCTGGGACCCGTGTTTCTGCCCATGGTTTATGCGTTCAACATTAATCCTATGCACTTTGGGCTGATCATGACCATCAATCTGGCTATTGGCTACTGCACTCCTCCTATGGGAGTAAGTCTTTACATTACCGGTTCCATCGCAAACAAGAACATCGTTTATGTTTCCCGGGCAGTCCTACCGTTTATTGCCATACAAATAGCCGTGCTTTTCTTCATCACCTACGTCCCCGAAGCGGCCCTCTGGCTCCCGCGCGTTATGGGCTTCCTAAAATAGACAATTCCCCCCAAAAAAACCAAACGGCGGGATGGGTGCGGAAAGCCCCCCCCATGCCTGCGCATGATGAGCGGTTGCCCGAGCCCCGTCCCGCCGAGAGCCGAATCTTGCGGCGCACATCTCGAAACCGGACCGCTTTTAAAACTTCATATAGACCTGTACCTGCAGGAAGTAATAGTTGTCTTTGGCGGTACCTTCAAAATAATCGCCGGCGTCCAGGTATTCCCACAGAATGTGGGTGTTAAAATAGGTCGCAGGCTCCCACTTGACGATGAAGATGGGGTTCCATCCCCGGTAATTGCCGTGGCCGAAAAGTGCCGACTTGGCGCCGAAACCGCTTTCAAAAGTATTTTCGTCTGCCCACAGAAACTGAGAGATGGCTTTAAAGGTTACGTTCTCGGAAAGAGAGATTTTCCCCTGCACCGCGAAGGCGTGCAAGTTGGTGAGGTAATATACCCCATTTTCCCGCGCTCCCAAATACTCGTTCAGCTCGGTATCGAGATAGGGCCATCGGGAGTACATAACATCCCAGGCTTCGTTTCTGGACGTGTCCGGATCGTCACCGGATAAAAATATGTACCGCAGCTTAAGGGCCGGGTTCCCCCATCCGGGGAATGTTCGCTCAATGCTTGCCTGCGTGCCGAGGCCGCGGCGATCAGCGCCACCCCAGGCACCAAACTGAACCGCACCCTCCAAAACATACGTAGTGCGATCATCTAGCTTCCCTGCCAAAAATGCCCCGATCATGTTGATGTGGGTACCATACGCAAGGTATGCGTCTCTTCTCTCCCATCGTTTATAGTGCTGATACTCTTTCTTCTCATACATATAATACAAATCCAGCTGCGCTCGGGGAATCCAGGAGGCGTTTTTAAAATAGAGGGTATATGATTCGTCGCTCCACTCGTTCACCTTGCGGTAGTCCGTATTCCCGATAACGGGCAGGTGGTGGTGGGTATAATTATCATTGTTCATGGCGATGATATCGAGACTCGAGTTTTCGATCCAAGAGCTTAGATCGAGGGTGATCCGAATGGCGTCGAAAAAGAACGTTCGGGAGCCGTCTCCGGGCGTGCCGTCCATGAAGATGAAGCCGTTGCCAAAGCCCGTTCCGTTGGGGCCGGTGGTGCCGGGAATCGCCAGCATATCCTGGCGCCCGATGCGCAAGGTAATGGGCAAGTCGAAGGCGTTGCGCCACTCTATGGACAGGTTGTCCACCAGGACCTCGTCAAAGTGATCGTACATGTCGTGGGGGTTGGCGGAACGATAATGATCGGGCCTCATGATCGGCCGGGATTCGTTGGTAAAACGAACCTTCAGCTTAAAATCCTCGCTGGGCTTGATATTGAAATAGACACGAGTGCGAAGCCGATACCATTCACCTATCGGATCGGTTGATCCCGGGGTCCGGTCGATGACATTGGGAAATCGTTCCAGGCGAGCCCGAAAATCCATGCCCCAGTCAAACCACGGCACCGGCTGTTTAGCCTCCTGCGCCCACGCTGGTAGCGTGCGCTTTCCCGCCAAAGCCGGTTTGCACGTCGGCCCCCCCAGACCCAGCAACCCTCCACACACCAACAAAATAAGCACTCCTCTCCAATGGACTCTCATAGAAAAACTCCTTTCTCCTGTTCGCATCATTGTTCTCCCCTCTATTTCCTCCTTTTACCAAGGACGAATATCTCGGTTCACCATTCTGCGGATTGACTCCGCCGACTCAGTTCGTTTTTCGCCGCTCTTCAGCGGCAGACTTTGCACTCCCCCTCACCCCCTTTCCGCGGCAAAAAAGAAATATTGACCATCCATAGCAAAAAACTTAAAGAAAATCAAAGCAAAAATGTCATGCCCCCAAATTTATCCTTGGGTTCGCTTCAAGGTAGCCTAAAGAACGCGCGGATCGCAAGCGCGTCCGGTGCACAAACCGCTCCCCGCCACTCTCTCTGCTTGACTATTCCTGATAATCTGAATAAGTTTGAAGAATTGTCGCTACCCAAGCATCAACAAGGAGCCCCGCCCGTGTCCTTATTGCCCCCCATAAAAGCCGTTGAAAAACACTGCCGTCCGATTTTTCCCGCGCTTTGCGTCTATGGAGCCGGGCTGGTCGCCGGCCTTTGGTGGCATCCGCTAAGCGTTTTCCCCTTCGGGGGCGCCTTGGTTCTTCTCGGCGGCGGAGTTTGCCTGATGTTCAGGCGGCGCGATCGTCTGGCGTCAGCCCTCTTCCTCCTCGCCATATTTCTGGTCGGAGCCCTCTTCATCGGCCGCCGGCTCTACCCCGACTTTCCCGATCAACATATCTACCACTATGCCCACAATCGCCGCCTGACAGTGGAGGGATGCATCTTCCGGCCCCCGGAATTTTCTCCGGAAAAAATCCGCCTCCACGTTCAGGCCCGCCACATCTGGATTTTCGACAAACGATATCCCGTTGTCGGAAATATCTCCTTAACGGTAAGGGGGTGTGAGAAACAGTTTTTTCTTAACGATCATATCGTTTTTTCCGCTCGCCTAAGGCGGCCTCAAAATTTTAAAAATCCCGGCGCGTTCAACTATGCGCGGTGGCTTGCCTTTCAAGACATTTATGTTACCGGCTCTCTCTCCGGCGATGAAAATATAGCCCCCTTTGGCGCGGACGGGGGGGTCTCCCTGCCGCGGCAGATTGATGAATTCCGAAATCGGGTTCGCAAAACGATCGACGCCCAGGCCTCTTCGCCATCCGACCATCTGCTGCGAGCGTTAATCTTGGGGGAGCGAAACATGGTGCCCGATGAGGTGAGAGAGCTTTTCGACCGGTCCGGAACATCCCACGTTCTCGCCATATCGGGACTTCATATCGGTATTATTGCCGCATGGGCGTACTTTCTTTTTCGGAGGCTTTTGAACTCTTCAGAAACGCTTCTCCTGGCTACCAATGTTCATAAGCTGTCGGCGCTTCTTTCCCTCGTGCCAATCCTTTTTTATTCCTTAATTGCCGGAGCCGGGATCTCTGTCCAGCGGTCATTTCTCATGGTGGGAGCCTATATCCTCGCCCTCGCTCTCGACAGAGAGCGAGACACCTATAATGCGCTGGGTATTGCGGCGTTTGTTATCCTGATTCTTGAGCCAAGCGCTCTTTTTCAGGCTTCTTTTCAGCTTTCCTTTGTGTCGGTTCTGGGAATGCTCCTCTTGTCTCCGCCAATCCTCTCCCTCCTTCCACAACGGGATAAACTCATCCAAAATTCCGAAGGTCGCCTCACCAGGGCCGCGAAGCGTGGGGCCACCCTTTTTATGGTCGCAACCTTCTCTGCAACCCTGGCCGCAGGCCCTCTGGTCGCCTATCATTTTAATCGCGTTTCCTTGTCTGGTGTCGCAGCCAATCTCCTTGTCGTTCCCCTGATCGGCTTCTTAACGGTTCCGCTTGGATTGCTGGGCGCGCTGGCTTCGCCTGTCCCTTTTTTGTCGGGTCTCTTATTCCGAGGGTCCGCCCATGCCTTGAACATCGTGATAACGCTCACGGCCACCTTCGCCCAGATACCGTGGACAACCTTCTTGGTCTCCACCCCCACAAAAACAGAAGTGCTTCTTTGCTACATCCTTCTTCTCGCCATCTGCCGATGCTTGGGGCGCAGGCTTTCCCCACGACATCTTTTTCTCCCCTTAATTTTAGTGACCATTGCCTGCTTTTCCCCGCAGTTTTTTCATCGACCGCACGGCCTTTCCGTAACATTTTTAGACGTCGGGCAAGGAGATGCCGCGTTTGTCCGCTTCCCCGGCGGCAAAACCATGCTCATCGATGGCGGGGGCTCCCATCGCGAAGGCTTCGACACCGGCAAAAACATTATCGCTCCTTTTCTTCTTAAAAACCGAATAAAAAAGATCGATTTTCTGGTGCTCAGCCACCCCCATCCCGATCATTACGGCGGGCTGCGGTATATCGCAAAACACTTTTTCGTTGGTGAGTTTTGGAGCAATGGCGACGCGGCAGATGGTCCGGATTTCGGAGCGCTCCAGGCTGTTCTTGAAAAAAAGAATATCCCTGTCCGCAGGCTCAACAGTTTGTCGCCACGGATGCTTATACAGGGGGTTACTGTCGCCGTTCTTCATCCAAGCCCGTCGTTTTCCCCCCGAACCTCCCGAGACAAGGATGGCTTCAACAACCGGTCTTTGGTCCTGCGGCTTTCATACGGCGATCGGGCCTATCTTTTTACCGGCGATATCGACGACCATGGCGAAGCCTTCCTCTTGTCAACCGGGGCGGATATTTCTGCAGATATTCTCAAGGTACCCCATCACGGAAGCGCAGCTTCCAACACCGAGGCTTTTCTTGGGCGGGCAAGCCCCTCCATCGCCGTCTGCTCGGTTGGACAGAACAATGCCTTCGGGCTCCCCGCCGCGGAAACGATCAGGTGCTATCAGAACCACGCCTGTTCCGTCTACAGAACCGATATTCACGGCGCAATAACCGTGGCCACCGATGGGAATGAAATTATAACGAGGTCTTGGCGGGATGATGAGGAAAGATGGCGGGTTACAAATCCAGCGCGCTAAAGTCCAGCGGTCTTGCGAGGAGAACTTCTTAGCTTACTCTTTCGGCGTATTCTCCGGTCCTGGTGTCGATCTTGAGCGTTTCTCCTTCGTTGATAAAGAGCGGGACTTGAATTACCGCCCCCGTCTCAAGGGTCGCGGGCTTGGTTCCGCCGCTTGCCGTGTCCCCGCGCACTCCGGGTTCGGTTTTAACCACCTTCAATTGCACAAAAATCGGCAAATCTACACCGATGGGCTTCCCTTGAAACAAGAGAACATTTATCGTGATGCCTTCCTCAAGATACTTTCTGCCTTCTGCCAACTGCTTTTCGGTTAGCGATATTTGTTCATAGTTTTCGGTGTCCATGAAGCAGTACTGGTCGCCCTCGGCATACAAATACTGCATGGACCGTTCTTCCAGATCCGGCCGGCCAACCTTTTCTCCCGCGCGAAAGGTTTTGTCCACCACGCCCCCGGTGATCAAGTTCCTCAATTTTGTTCGCACAAAAGCCCCCCCCTTCCCTGGTTTCACATGCTGAAACTCTACTATCGTATAAGGGACGCCTTCAAGCTCTACCTTGAGACCTCTTCGAAAATCTGTTGTCGAAAACATCGAACGCTCCTTGGTGCTGTCGTCAAACCTCTTGCCAATCTCTCCCTTTACCTGCCGCGTTGCCCAACTGGCAACAAAAAAGGCCCCCC
>JAFGRE010000065.1 GCA_016935335.1 Deltaproteobacteria bacterium | reverse complement strand
CTCCTGACAGCCCTGATTTAGCAATACCGGCCCGACAGAATAGTAGTGTTTTCCGTCCCGGACACTATTTATCTCGTGCAAAACCGGCATTCAGCAACATTTGATTTTCGCATACCGGCTCGTTTGTAGTATATTTATAAAGTTTGATTATTTACACTACGACAAAGGGACTAATATTCGGCTCACAAACGGAAAGGAACGAATGTCAATGCGGAGTCTGAGACGTCTTTTTTTGGTTTTCATGGTGCTGGCTGTCACCGTTGGTGCCTGCCGCGCCGACGAGCAGTCGCCACGGATGCGGCTGAATGTCCAGGAGTTCACGCTTCCCAATGGTATGCTCTTCTTGGTAGTGGAACGGCCCACGACTCCGCAGGTTGCCTGCCGGGTTGCTATCCGCGCGGGATCAGCGCATGAGGAGCAGGGCAAAACCGGCATCGCCCACATGCTTGAGCATATGATGTTCAAGGGTACTAAGAATTTCGGCACCACCGACTTCAAAAAGGATCAGGAATTGCAAGAACAAATCGAGGCCGCCTATCAGGTTATCAGCAAAGAAAAAGAGAACCGCATTCCCGATGAAGTCCTGATCAAGACCAAGCGTGCCGAGATGAACAGGCTCAGGCTTGAAGTACAAAACATTTTCGTGCCTCAGGCCTTTTCCTCCCAGCTCGGAAGGAATGGAGCCGTCGACGTGAACGCATTTACCGGCAAGGACCAAACGCAGTACACCGCAGCTGTCCCATCTGATATGCTGGAGCAATGGTTTTCCATAATCAGTGAACAACTATTTGAACCTTCCTGGCGAGAGTTCTACGTCGAGAAAGAGGTGGTGCAGCGGGAGTGGGCTTTTCGATATATAAACAATCCCGAGGGGGCGGCCTGGCTCGATTTGGATGCTATCGCTTACACTGCACATCCTTATCGCAATCCAACCATTGGATGGAAAACTGATATGGAGCGGTTTAGTGCCAGCGATGCCATTGCCTTTCATGAAAAATTCTATAATCCCACCAATGCAGTATGTGTTCTCGTCGGCGACGTCACGTTACAAGAAGCTCAGCGGCTGGCAAACGTATATTTCTCACGGTATCCGGGAGGAGCCCGCTCTCCTGAGAAGGTTACGGAAGAACCGCAGCAGCACGGTCCGCGCAAAAGCATCCGTTTTCTTACAGGAGCGCGCACGCCTGTAATCAGGATCGGCTTTCATGCCGCTCGAATGAGCACACCGGAATTCTATGCCCTTGATGCCCTGACAATGATCCTAAGCCATGGACGCGGAGCGAGGATGACGCAAAATATCGTGAACAGAGGACTGGCAATGGAAGCCTGGGCGTATAACCCGGATAATCGATACGGGGGGATAATCGTCTTCGGCGGGTCGCCCACCGAACCAAAGGAGCCTGCTCGGCTGCAAACTTTTTCCGAGGAAGAGAAACGGCACGTCTTCCTGAAGGCGTGTGAAGATTTGGAAACGCTTCTTCTTGCCGAAGCCGCACAACTACAGGAACAAGCTGTGTCTCAACGTGATTTGGATCGGATAAAGAAACTTAACCAGCGCGATTTTATGGACAGATTGAAGAGTAACGAAGCATTGGCAGGCACCTTGGCCACGTTAGAAGTTGAGATTGGCTGGCAGTATCTCCTCACCTATCTGGACGAAATCGCGAAGGTCACGCCGGAAGACATCGTTCGCGTTGCCCGGAAATACCTTCGCCCGGAAAATCAAACCACCATTTATGTCATTCCCGGGGGCACCCCGGATCGTCCCCCGGAGGACTACAGCGAAGTCAGATCCATCAGCGGAAAAGCAGCTGCAAATGCGATACGCCCGAAAACCTTTGCGAACCACTCCATCTATCCAACGCCGGAAGGGTGGAGAAACCCCCTTTCCTTCGATCGAACTCCAGAGAAAATTCGTTATCCGGAGGCCGAAATAGCAACCGTCGAAGGGGCTTCGCTCTTTTATCTGCCGGATCGTGAGCTACCCCTGATTGACCTTTCAATTCACGTTAAGGCGGGCGAGGTGGATGTTGCCGAAACCCACAGCGGACTTTCTCAGGTACTCGAGGCATCCATTATCCGCGGCGGTACCGAGAAGTATCCCCCCGCCGAGTTGGCCGTGACAATGGACGAAAATGCGATACAGCTTGGGGTTTCGATCAACGTGGAGGAATCCGTTATCACCCTTTCTTGTATGAAACAAGAGTGGGAAAGGGGTTTGGCGCTTTTGCAGGAGATCCTCACCAAACCCCGATTTGACCTCGAAGTCCTCAGGGCGGTCAAAAATCAATTGCTGACCTCCCTTACCAGGGAAACCGACGATGCCCGGGCCGTTGCACATCGTGAAGGGATGATCTGGCATTTCAGGGGACATCCTTATGGTCGTGACCCCCTGCGTGGTCTTGAGACTATTCCGACGGTTACCTCCGACGATCTCAAAGGGTTTCTCACCGCCTATTTTGTGCCATCCAACATGGTCATAGCTGTTTCCGGAGATATTGAGAGAACCCAAGCGGAGGCAGGTGTAAAAAAACTCTTGAAGGCACTGCCCCACGGAAAAGCCCCGGAGCGAACCATCAATGAGCCGGCCGATAACGAACCGATTATTGCCCTTATTCATAAACCGGGACAGGTGCAACCCCAAATGACGCTTATCTTACCCAGCCTAAAGCGGACGCATCCCGATTACTGGAAAGCAAGTCTCTTACTGGATGTGTTCGGAGGAAGCGATTCCTTGCTGTATACTCGTTTACGCGACGACTTGGGACTCGTCTACGCCGCATGGTTCTACCAGACATACAAATGGCAGGCGGGAATTCTGGTCGGGTATATCGGCTGTAAAGGGGATAAGACCGCTCAAGCCATTGGTGAGACGGTAAGAATTATGAAGTCGCTCCACGGCAATATTCCTTCGCAGGAACTTGAGCAAAAACGGCTGGATGTGTTGAACAGCTTCGTTTTCAATGTTGATACTCCGGCGGCCCTTGTCGACGTCTATAGCCGTTATTGTCTCCGTGGCGAACCGCTTGATACGCTCGATAAAATCCAGAATTCCTTTATGAACGCAAAGAGCGACGAACTTGAAACCCTGGCAAGAAGATTTCTTGACCCGAGCAAACTGCAAGTCTTTGTAGTGGGTGATAAAACAACGCTCGTCCGGCACGATGACGGATCCACTATAACCCTGGAGGATGACCTGAAGAGCCTCGCACAAGACCTTAATCTGTCTTTCACCGAAATTCCGTTGCGGTGATGCACTTAGGGCAAAGG
>JAFGRE010000005.1 GCA_016935335.1 Deltaproteobacteria bacterium | reverse complement strand
TTCGGTAGAGGAGATCGTGAAGGAAGCATCCGCCCTTTCATGGGAGGCTAAAAAGCCTATTGCCCTGCACTTTCTCTGCGACCCCCTTACCCGAGAAGAAATCAAGACCACCGTAAGCTATCCCCTCTTCGACTCGATTGAGGAGGCAGTGGGCGCTTTAAAGAATCTCTGGATCTTTAAAATGTTGCGGCAGAAAACCGAGCGGTGGGATGAGCTTCGGGGAATGGATGCCCCCACCCTTTATCGGTTCAACAGCCGGGTTTCACTAGAAATAAATGGATTCCGGTTGCTGGAGCACTTTGACATCCCCTGTGAATTTCCTGGTATCGCTCGAGAAGAAAATGAACTCGTAAACCAAGCCGAAACCATCGGTTATCCGGTAGTCTTAAAAGCACTTTCTCCTAATTTTACCCACAAGCATGCCCATGGTGCGGTAGCCCTGAATCTGCGCAATAAACAGGAACTGAGCGATGCTATCCGCCAGATTGAGCGAAATGTCAACCAGCAGGGGGCTTCCATTGATTCTTTTTTGCTTCAGAAAATGGTTTCACCCGGACCGGACCTTTTCCTTGGCGGCAAACGGGATCCCCACTATGGCCCGGTTGTTCTTCTGGGGCCGGGAGGGTCTGATGTCGAGGCGCAACAATCGGTTCTTTGCTACCTTGCTCCGCTTTCACCGGGAATGGCTGACGATATGCTCGATACCCTGGAAGCAGAGGTTACCATAGGATGCCTGTGGCGCAATTCTCTCAAAGGGATACTCGTCCGTTTTTCACAACTTCTTCTCGACAATCCGCACATTGCCGAAATCGACCTTAATCCGCTCCGGTTATTGCCCGAGGCGGGAATGGCAAAGGTTTTAGACGTCCGCATCAGGCGCGAGGGGAACCCTTCGCCACAGTAACCCCGAGAGATATGCTCTTTTTCAGTTTCATCCGTTCTTTCATGGTTTCATTTCCTTTTCCAGGCAGCAAGTGGTATCCTAAAAATATCGAAATGCGTCGTCAGCACAGACACCGAAGCGAATAAAACGCGATCTTCGACCGCAATAGTCCCTTCGGCACCAATTCTCAATCGTCCATTTGTGACGAGAAAGAGAGCGGGAAATGATGACTTCAGAATTATCCGAAAACAATGTTCGGCAGCCGGTAGTGGCGGGGACATTTTATACGTCCGACCCAAGGTCTCTGTCGACCGAAATAAAGAAGTACCTCGATAATGTTCCCCCGCCAAGCCTTACCGAAAAGCCGATTGGGTTAATCGCTCCCCACGCCGGCTATATGTACTCAGGTCAGGTAGCCGCCCATGCTTATAAGCAGGTCCAGGGAAAAGACTATGATTTTGTCCTGGTAATTGCCCCCAGCCATCACGCTTTTTTCACCGGAGCCTCGGTGGACACCATGGAGGGATATCGCACGCCCCTCGGGGTAATCCCGATAAAAATCGATTTGTGCCGTCGACTTATCAAATCATCCTCGTTGATTTCTCATTACCCTCAGGCCCATATGCAGGAACATTCCCTTGAGGTGCAGCTTCCGTTTCTTCAAGAAGCGCTACCGAAATTTATGCTGATTCCCATAATCATGGGCGACCAGGACATACCCACCTGTGAAGGTGTAGCCGAAGCAATATCTGGTCTCGTAAAAAACCAAAACTGCCTCATCGTTGCCAGTTCCGATCTTTCCCACTACCATTCCTATAATGAGGCCAAGCAATTGGATCAGCAGGTTGTTGACTATATTAACCGCTATGATCCACGCGGATTGGGTTCGGAGTTGCACCAGCACAGAGTCGAGGCATGCGGCGGCGGACCAATCATGACGGCACTGTTCATCGGACAACACCTGGGGGCGAATCGTGCTCAGGTCATTACCTACGCCAACTCCGGCGATGTCACCGGAGACTATGCCGGGGTTGTCGGCTATGCGGCCGGTATCATTTACAGGGCTGAGGATCAGCACGAGACAAAAGGCGGAAGAAGAAAGAGAGGTATCGATTTGGGGCTGAATGAGAATGAAAAAAAACTGCTTCACCGGATTGCGGAAGAGGCCATCAGGAGCGCCTTGGAGAAAAAATTGCCGCCCCATTATACGGTAGAGTCCGAAAAACTCCAGGAATTACGCGGCGCCTTCGTTTCTCTTCATAAAAAGGGCATGCTTCGGGGATGTATCGGCCATATAAGGGGCGATCGCCCTCTCCACGAGACGATTAAAGAGATGGCGTGTGCGGCCGCTTTTGAAGACCCCCGGTTTCCGCCGCTCACCTTTGAAGAGCTTGACCAGGTGGACATTGAGATTTCCGCTCTCACACCCCTGAGAAAAATCGCTGCTATTGATGAAATCGAGGTGGGTAAACACGGCATTTATATGGTCAAGGGATTTTATTCAGGTCTTTTGCTTCCCCAGGTCCCCACTGAATACGGTTGGGATCGACTTGAGTTTCTGGAGCACACCTGCAGTAAGGCCGGCCTCCACAAGGATGCCTGGAAAGAGAGCGATACTGAAATCTATATTTTTTCGGCCGACGTCTTTTGAGCGCTGAGTAACTTCAGGTATTTCCACATCGGCTGCGAAGTGAACCGGTATAAACCGGGGATCCTGATTTCCGGCCCAGATGGCTTCGTGTCTTTCTAACGGCATTCCTTTATATTATTTGCCGTCACCAACACAATGGATAAAAGGATGGATTACCCCAAGCTTCGAAGTGTAGAAATTTTTCCGGTTGAAATGGAGGAAAGGAAACTCATCTGTTTTCGAGATCCCCAAAGAATTGCCGAGGAGATGGTTCTCCTCCCTCAGGAGACCTTTTTCTTTGTCAGACTGTTTGACGGGAGCCACTCAATCCGCGATATTCAAGCTGAATATATGCGCGCCTTCGGCGACCTCATTCACAGTGATTTTCTTGTTGAAATCGCCGAGAACCTGGATCGTTATTACCTTCTGGAAAATGACCGGTACCGGGAACGCCGAAAACAAATCGAAGAAGATTTTCTTCGGTCCCCGACTCGGAAGCTGATTGTGGCCGGTAATGGTTATGATTCTGACCCGGAAAATCTCAAAGCTCAGATGGACAATTTCTTCCTCGCCGAGGGGGGGCCCGGCAGTCCGCCTCGTGTCGAAGGCGCTCCTTCCGGGTTAAAAGCAGTCATCGCTCCCCATATCGATCTTTCACGGGGAGGCCCCTGTTATGCGTGGGCCTATAAAGAAGTTGCCGAGAATTCCGCCGACGAACTCTTCATCCTCTTGGGCACATCCCATATGCCCGCGGAAAAATATTTTGTCCTCACCAAAAAAGATTTTGCGACGCCTTTCGGAACCCTTCCCACTGACCCCGTCATCGTCGGTGATCTCGAGGAAACGCTCGGTACCCAGTTTTTTACCGATGAGCTTTTGCATCGCAACGAGCATTCATTGGAGTTTCAGGCCGTCTATCTTCACTACCTCTTTCACGACCGGCGCAATATCAGTATCCTTCCGGTCCTCTGCGGGTCATTTTACGAATTAATGGCACAAGGACTCCATCCTCACGAAGACGAACAGATCACCAGATTCATTGATGCGTTGCGCAAGGCAATCGCCGAGGACGACCGGAGTATTTGCCTGGTCGCCGGCGCCGACCTGGCCCACGTGGGCCCGCAATTCGGCGATTCACTTCCGGCTTCTCCTGCGGTTATGGACAGGGTGAAGGAGAAGGACCTGGAAATGCTCGACCATGTCGTACACGGTGATGCTGAGGGTTTCTATGAGTATATACTGCGCGAAAACGACCAACGCAATATCTGCGGCCTCTCCCCCATCTACACGCTCCTTCGGCTCTTGGATGACGGCAAGGGGAACCTTCTCAATTACAGCCAGTGGACCGATCAGGGCGGCGCCGGGGCGGTTACCTTCGCCAGCATCGCATTTCCTTCATAAGCAATCTCTACCTCCTCCTGAAGCTATGCGATAAGTCAACTCTTTCCGCCTTATAAGTTCTCATCGCCGACACCTCCTTCTATTTCTTGGTTGACGCCGCCCCTTCTTCCTACTATAGATATAGTTGTATAAAAAAACCGCCCCCGAAACCATTCCCGGAGGAGAAGCACATGGAGGAATCACAACCCAAAGGCGAAGGACACCGAAAGCGGCTGCGAGAAAAATTCCTAAAATCAGGGCTTGGCGGCTTTCATGACTATGAGATCATCGAACTGCTGTTAACCGTGGGAACACCGCGGAAGGATTGTAAGGCCCAGGCCAAGGCGGCGATAAAGAAGTTTAAAACCCTCCGGGGTACACTGGAAGCGTCCCCGGACGAGCTTCAGGAGATAAAGGGCATCGGTCCTCATAATGTCTTCGGCATCAAGCTTGTCCAGGAAGTCGCCCGGAAGTTTCTCAAGGAAAAGGTTATGGAGAAGCCTCTCTGCTCATCATCACGGGCGGTATTCGACTACCTGTATCACGCCATGCGCGACCTCAAAAAGGAGGTCTTCAAGGTCATCTTCCTCGACGGGAAAAACCGGATCATCGAAATCGAGGACCTCTTTGAAGGAACTCTCAACAGCTCTCCGGTCTACCCGCGCGAGATTATCAAGCGCGCCCT
>JAFGRE010000064.1 GCA_016935335.1 Deltaproteobacteria bacterium | reverse complement strand
TTTGGCCTCCCGCTTAAAACCCTCCGTGAAGATAATGTCTACATCGTCGAAGTAGGTAGCTGCCAAGTGATTCAATGGGGTATCTTGATCAGTATCCTTGACGACCGCGAGCTTCCACGGGGAGGAAATGACCACCGTTGAAGAACCAGCCTGCTTGTGCCGCCAGCTATCCTTCCCTTTATGGTCAATATCAAATCCGTGAGTATCGTGCTTTATACTGCCGACACGGTAGCCGCGGCGCGTAATCTCGGTAACAATTTTTTCCAGTAAGGTGGTTTTCCCGCTGTCTGACTTTCCGACAATCGAAACGACCGGGGGCATGGGTTCTCCTTCCGCAAGAGTTTCTTGTATAAAAATAAATCTCACAACACCAGCGAGCCCTTCTTCTCCTCGTGAGGTACAAACAACTCGTAAATTATCACGTATTGCTCTGCTTGACAATAGCCGGACCGTGATTATTTTTTAAGCAAATTTGACCAGTTACCTAGTTATCTTGTAATGGGAGATAGTTACTATGCTGAAATTGGATAAGTTTACGATAAAGGCTCAAGAAGCAATTGTCGAAGCTCATACGCTGGCAAAACAGTATGACCACCAGCAAGTGGAGCCGGAGCATCTCCTTCTGGCCCTGGTGGATCAACCCGAAGGCTTAACTGCACCGGTGTTGAAAAAACTCGGTGCTGATCCTGCAGTCATGAGGGGGCATTTGCAGGCGGCTCTTACAAAAATTCCTAAGGTCTATGGTTCGGGAAGCAGCCAGGCCTCTATCTCTCTCCGGACGGAAAAAATTCTGAATGAGTCGTTACATGAGGCCAATCGACTCAAGGACGAGTATGTAAGTGCTGAACTGATTCTCATCGCCATGGCTGACGAAAAACAGGGAGCAAGCGCACTGATCCTGAAGAATGCCGGAGTAACCAAGGACCGAATCCTTAAGGCTCTTTTGGAGATACGGGGTTCTCAGAGAGTAACCGATCAGAATCCGGAAGAGAAGTATCAGGCATTGGAGCGCTACAGCCGCAATCTCACTGATTTGGCCCGAAAGGGGAAGCTTGATCCGGTGATCGGACGGGACGATGAAATTCGTCGTGTCATCCAGGTGCTTTCCCGTCGGACAAAAAACAACCCCGTCATTATCGGAGAACCAGGCGTCGGCAAGACCGCGATTGTTGAAGGATTAGCGCAAAGAATCATCAAAGGAGACGTTCCTGAAACCCTGAAGGACAAGAAAGTCGTCGCGCTGGACATGGGGGCTCTCGTTGCCGGAGCCAAATACCGGGGAGAGTTTGAAGACCGCCTTAAGGCAGTCATTAAAGAGGTCGAAGAAGGCGAAGGGAGCATCGTTCTTTTTATCGATGAACTTCATACGGTCGTAGGTGCGGGAGCTGCAGAAGGATCAATCGATGCTTCCAATATGCTCAAGCCCGCCCTTGCCCGCGGAGAACTTCGCTGTATCGGCGCCACCACTCTGAATGAGTATCGAAAATACATCGAGAAGGATGCGGCACTGGAGCGGCGCTTCCAGCCGATCGTGGTGGGAGAGCCCACCGTGGAGGATACTATTTCCATCCTTCGCGGCCTCAAGGAACGGTACGAGATCCACCACGGGGTGAAAATCCAGGATGCTGCGCTTGTCGCTGCGGCCACTCTTTCCCACCGGTACATCTCCGACCGGTTCTTGCCTGATAAGGCTATCGATTTAATCGATGAGTCTGCTTCGCGTCTACGAATTGAAATCGACAGTCTTCCTGCTGAAATCGACGAGATTGAGCGAAAAATAACCAAACTGGAAGTTGAGCGAGAGGCCTTGAAAAAGGAGAAAGACCAAGCCTCGAAAACCCGACTCACAACGTTGGAAAAACAGTTGGCGGAATTGAAAGACGAAGTCAATGGAATGAAAGCCCGGTGGCACAACGAAAAAGATCTGATTCAAAGCATCCAGAAATTACGTGAAGCGGTTGAAAATTTTAAAGCTAATTACGAACGCTCCTATGAAAACGCACGCAGAACAAATCTGAATGAGGATTATCAAAAAACAGCGGAAGCCCAGTCTGCCCTGACCAAAGCCCAGGCAGAGTTGGCTGAAAAAATCAAACAATACCAGGAAATTCCCGAAGACGAGCGAATTCTCACTGAAGAGGTCCGGGCAGAGGATGTAGCCGACGTTGTTGCCCGCTGGACCGGAATCCCGGTTTCCAAGATGATGGAAGGTGAAGTTGAGAAGTTGATCCACATGGAGGAGCGAATTCACGAGCGGGTGGTAGGGCAAGGTGATGCGGTAACCCTGGTAGCCAACGCTGTCAGACGTTCACGCTCGGGGCTGCAGGATCCTAACCGCCCCATCGGCTCGTTTATATCGTTAGGACCGACAGGAGTGGGAAAGACCGAATTGGCGCGGGCCTTAGCGGAATTCCTGTTTGATAATGAGCAGGCGATGGTAAGGATCGACATGTCGGAATTCATGGAAAAACACTCGGTGGCTCGGCTTATTGGCGCTCCGCCCGGCTACGTCGGCTATGACGAAGGAGGCTATCTAACGGAAGCAGTACGAAGAAGTCCGTATTCGGTTATTCTTTTTGATGAGATAGAGAAAGCTCACCCTGAAGTGTTCAATATTCTTCTTCAAATTTTAGACGACGGAAGGCTGACCGACGGACACGGACGAACAGTGGATTTCAAGAATACCATTATTATGATGACTTCCAACGTGGGAAGTCAATGGATTCAGGATCTGAGTGGGGAAAAGCGTGAGGAAATGCGCGAACGGGTGATGGGAGTCCTTCGGAACACCTTTAAACCGGAGTTCCTCAACCGCATTGACGAAATCATTATCTTCAACAATTTGACCCGCGAACACCTTAAAAAAATTGTCGATATTCAGATGGCATACTTACAAAAACGCCTCCAAGAAAGAGATATGGATATTGAGCTGAGCGAAGCTGCCAAGGATCTCTTGTGCGAGCGGGGATACGACCCTAATTACGGCGCGCGCCCGTTGAAGCGGGCGATTCAGAAATACATCCAGGACCCTCTTGCCCTGAAAATTCTTGAAGGTTCGTTCGCCGATGGTGATACCGTTCTCGTGGATGTTGACGCGGCGCGGCGTGACTTTAGCTTTGCTCATGCTAAGGTCTCCGTATCTTGTGCTATCTGAAGGAATTGTTTGACGTTGCAGAAATCATATATAG
>JAFGRE010000063.1 GCA_016935335.1 Deltaproteobacteria bacterium | reverse complement strand
TTCAACGGCATCAAGATCGTTACCGTCGTCGACCTGTTGCACGTGCCAGCCATAGGCCTCGAACCGTGCCATCCGATTTTCAGTGAACGTCAGGCTGGTGTTTCCTTCAATGGAAATTCGGTTGTCATCGTAGAGATATATTAATTTGCCCAGTCCCAGGTGCCCTGCCAAGGAAGCGGCTTCATGAGACACCCCTTCCATAAGATCACCGTCACTGACGATTCCATAGGTCCAATGACTGATAAGCTCGTGGTCGGGACGGTTGAAATGAGCAGCCAGAAAGCGTTCCGCTATGGCCATCCCCACGCCGCTGGCAAACCCTTGACCGAGGGGACCGGCGGTCGTTTCCACGCCCGGGGTCGCCCCGTATTCCGGATGCCCCGGCGTCTTACTGCCCCACTGGCGAAAATTGATCAAATCCTCCCGCGAAATATCATACCCGGTCAGGTGAAGAAGGCTGTAAAGCAACATCGAACCATGACCGGCAGAGAGCACAAACCGGTCTCGGTCGGGCCATCGGGGGTTACGGGGGTTATGGCGCAAGAATCTGCTCCATAAAACATAGGCCATGGCCGCCGCACCCATAGGCATCCCCGGGTGACCTGAACGAGCCTTTTCAACGCAGTCAGCTGAAAGCATCCGTATGGTATTTACGCACAGTCGATCCAGTTCCGTCATTATTTCCTACCTCGCAGGTTTTCGCTATCGTCCGTTTCTGAAATCCAGTATCAGCCTAAGAATGTGCAACCTCTGTTGTCGGGTCGGCATCAGATGGAGGGCCCCAGCTCCCGGATTCGTAAATCCTGAGCATATCCGGTAGGTTAGCGCACGATTCACAGCTCTGCAAAATCGGCGTTAAAAAGGACCAGCAGAGTTCCACACCGTCCTGTCTCCAAAAGAGCATGTGATCTCCGAGCATACAGTCAAGAAGTACTTTTTCATACGCATCGAGTACCGGTCCGGTATAATTCTGCCGGTAATAAAAGTCCATGGTAACCGAGCGGAGACATACCTTCGCGCCGGGATTCTTCGTCTGAAAGGTCAATGAGATCTTCTCATCCGGGTAAATGCCGAGGATTAGTCGATTAGCCGTGATATGCTCTCCCAGCACGTTACGGAACATGGAATGGGGAACCTCTTTGAGCTGGATGGAAATCTCCGTTACTTTCCTCGCCAATCTTTTGCCGGACGTTAAATAGAAAGGCACCCCCTGCCAGCGCCAATTATCGATAAAGACTTTCATCTTCGCGTAGGTGGGGGTGAGAGAATGCGGGTCCACACCCGGTTCATCCCGATAGCCCGGCACCTCGTGGTTATCGATTGTTCCCAATCCGTACTGCCCAAGAACAATAAAATCGTTAATGTTGTCGACCGGAAAAGGCCGCAAGGCTCGATAGACCTTAACCTTCTCGTCCCGGACTTGATCAGCCTCGAAACGCGAAGGGGTCTCCATGGCGATCAATGCCAGCAGCTGCATCATGTGGTTCTGAAACATATCTCTCAGGACGCCCGCCTGTTCATAGTACCCAGCCCGGTGTTCGACTCCCAACGTTTCCGCCGAAATGATGCTCACAGACCCAATGTACGTCCTGTTCCACACCGGCTCAAAGACTGCGTTGGCGAATCGAAACATCAGGATGTTCTGGACCGTTTCTTTGGCCAGGTAATGATCGATCCTGAAAACCTGTTTCTCCTGGAAGTGGCTGTGAAGGGTTCGGTTTAACGCCACGGCGGTCTCGAGGTCACTGCCAAATGGTTTCTCCACGACAACCCGTGACCATGGTTCATTCTCTCCCGTCCCGGCGGAAAGACCGGCCTCTCCGAGTGCCCGGGCGATTGTCTCGTAGAGAAAAGGGGGGATCGCCAGGTAGAAAAGACGGTTACCCGCAGTATGGTATCGCATATCCAACTCGTTAAGATTCCGGGCAAGGGCGCTAAACGAGGAGGGATCATCGTATTGAATCGACCGATAGAAGAGGCGCGAGGCAAAGCTTTCCCACTTCGATTCGTCCATGGCTCCTTTTTCCCGAAGACTCACTCCCATTTTTTCTCTAAACCCTTCGTCACTGAAATCCGAGCGGCTGCATCCCACAATAACAAACGGGTCCGGCAAGGCATCTTTAAGATAAAGATTGTATAAAGCGGGCATAAGCTTCCGGGCGGTGAGATCCCCGGACGCGCCGATAACGACTATCATACACGGATCAGGGGAGTCTTCAAGGAGGCAGGAGCCATAGGGAATGCCCAAATCGGGAGTCGTGGTGGCGGCAAAGAGAGCAGCATCCGTTGTCGTCTTCTGGTCAGATTTTTTCATGGCTCATTTCCCCGGTTCCCGCCGAGCGGGTCTTCGCAAATACCACCACCGGAACGACTGCGTGTGCTTCAATCACCGTGGCGTTTTGGTTCCGCCGGACGTACCGCGTGGCCCCCGAAGTCACGGCGAAGGGCGGCCACCACTTTATCGGCAAAGGATTCCTTTTCCTGGGAACGGAAGCGACGCATCAATGAAAGAGCAATCACCGGAGCGGATACCTTGGTTTCGATAGCCTGTTGCACCGTCCAGCGCCCCTCTCCTGATTCCTCCACGTATCCTTTGATGTCGGCAAGTTTCTCATTTTTCGCAAAAGCCGCCTCCGCAAGCTCCAGGAGCCATGAGCGGATGACGCTTCCGTGATTCCAGAGGTGCGCCACCTCGGAAAACCTGAGCGATGTCGAGTACGGAGAAGCCTCCATGATGTTAAACCCTTCTCCGTAGGCCTCCATGATGGCGTACTCGATCCCGTTGTGAACCATCTTGACAAAATGTCCGGCCCCGGACGGTCCGCAATAGAGGTACCCGTCATCAGGGGCCAAGGAGCGCAAGAGCGGCTCCAGAAAACGACAGGTTCCTTCCGCCCCTCCCACCATCAGGCAGTAGCCGATTTGAAGCCCCCATATGCCGCCGCTCACCCCGATGTCCATATAGGCAATACCCTCTTTCCCGAGAGCTTCAGCCCGCCGGATGTCGTCCTTGTAAAAGCTGTTTCCCCCATCGATAATAATATCCCCGGTGGAAAGGAACCCCTTGATCCGATCAATGTGATCATCGACCGTCTGCCCGGCAGGAAGCATAATCCATACAATCCGCGGCGGAGAAAGCTTCTCGGCAACATCCGAAAGGGAAAACGCCCCAATCCCCCCGGCCTGCTCCAGCTCTTTCGTCTTCTCCGGTGATCGATTGTAGGCAATTACCCGGTGCCCTTCCTGCACCAGGCGCCTGGCGATATTCATGCCCATCCTGCCCAAACCGATCACGGCAATATGCATTTTTTGCCCTCCTTGATGCAACACCCGGCCTGGATGATCGCTCCTCGATGCCCGTGCTATTCTCTCGGTGTGTGATAAGCGGAAGTGAGGAGAGCTGGTTCTCCTAGGTTACTATGACCTGGTCCGGAATTTCCCTTTTTTCAACCTTTGTGCCTACCGAACTGCCGCAATAGGGGCAGAGATAATCATATTTTTCCCCATCAGGCAGTACCAGGAGAAGCTTCTTGCGAACCGGAACGGCTTGCCGGCAGCGAGAACAAAATAACGTGGTAGCCTCAAACTGGTCAAATTGGCGGTAGGCCTCGGATGGTTCCAAGGGGGACGAGCCGGGTTCCGTAAAATAGCTTTTCAGGTCTTTCATTTCCGTAAACCTTTTCATTACACCCCGCGCAACGGCGGTATGAGAGCGGAAATTTTCTCGAATTCGTTATTTCTTTTTATAAATCATTTTGGCACCCTTTGGCAACGTTTTTCAAAAAACATGATGCCCTCTTGATCCTCCCGTCGTGAAGGAAAACCCCGTGACTCGTCGGAGCCTTCAGTCCCGTTGCATTTTTCCACGATGCGGAGAATAATCGAGGCAATCGGAAGATTATTAAGGGAACTTCAATGATTTACAACCAGCTTCCACCATCTGCGTCTGTATCGTCATCGTGCCGTGAGCACGAAAAGGTAAAGTTTTTTTGGGGTGCTGTCGATACATTACAGAGAGGAATATGCCTTGAAACGGAAAAGGAGATAACGTCTAAGCGGGAGATAAAGGCTTATGAAAGGGTTCTTCGTGACAGTCATAATCGTCATGTGCGCTGCGGCAGCCGCCGTCGCCGACGTAACCACGGTGAGCGACACCACCATTGAAAGCCGGATGGAGTTGATTGTTGAGTTCGACTCCCTGGTGGCGGAGTTCCTCGATAAACTCTTCCGGGCGGAGACCCCTGACGTGGCGATTTTGGAATGGTGCGAGAAATCGGAAATGAGGGCGGCAGCCTACCCCGCCATTCGGCAGGCATTCGGTTGCCTGTACGTATCAATAAAATCCCGCATTAAGGGTGATGTCAATCGAGGCAGGATCGCCTTTCAGCAAGCTATCCGGTTAATGACCCGAGAACGATACGACCTAATTACCCAGGGTACGGAAAAAGAACCGCCTTTACCCCAACCATTGCGTCGGTAATGCGCATCTGACTACAGGTGCGGGAGAAGCCGCTAATGCGCCCTGGAAAAATTCTTGGCCGGTTGATAGCCGTGTTTTTCAAAATCCGATCGTTTCGCCGCCAGAAAAGAATCGGCGGTGATTTCTAATGCTTCGGGGGCAAAAGGACTGTAGTAGACTTTCTTTTGGTCTTTAATGTCCGCATAGGCAATGCTGGGGAGGAAATCCAGGAAAAGTCGCGTATAGTTCGGATCAAACTGCTTGCTCACGCCCTGTTTGATGCGCCGCACGATCTCATTCATCGATAAGGCCGATCGATAGCATCGATTGCTCGCCATGGCATCAAAGGAATCAACGATATTGAGGATCCTGGGATACCGCGGGATATCATCTCCCCCTAATCCGTCCGGATAACCCTTGCCGTCGAACCGTTCGTGGTGGTGTCGAAGAATATCCCGGCCGTTTTTAAACGCCCCGTTACTGCTTTTGTTATATCTCAACAACATCGACTCACCCTTTTCAGGATGTCGCTTAATGTCCAAAAATTCCTGATCATCAAGGGAGCCGTTTTTCAATAAAATCGCGTCCGGAATGCCGATCTTACCCATATCATGAAGCCTGCCGTAGGTTTCAATGACGTATTGCTCGGTCACCGACAACCCGTCGGCTGCGGCGATCAATCGTCCCAACTGGGCAACCCGGCGGGAATGAGCCGCGGTATAGGGATCTTTCTGCTCAACAAAAGAAGCAATGCCTTCAAGATGCCGGCGTTCTCTCATGATAATTCCGATGCCGTGTTCGACATCGCGGACACAGCTGATCAACGCCTGCCTGTCTTCCTCGGAATAGTCACTGCGGCCGCGGTTATTCGAAATACAGACCGCCCCCTGGGTTTTCCCGTCCCAGCCGAAGGGAACGATAATGGAGTTGGTGTGATGATCGGTCTTCTTGGAGTCGACAACAACACTCTCACCGGATTCAAGGACCGTGCTGATATACTTGCCTTTGTCGAGACTTATCAGTTTGGCCTCGATATCCTGCTCGGAGATACCTTCCTGGATGACCACATAAAAATGAGTTCCCGCATCCAGGATATTCTGGCTTCGGAGCACGATCGAGCCCCGTGAAGAACTCATCACTTTTTGAAGCTGCAGGAAAATCTCGCGAAGAAATTCATCAACCGAATAGGTGTTTCTCGATTTTTCCTGGACTTTATCCCGAAAGGACCGCTCTCCCTGTATTCGCCGGCGCAGACTCTCATTTTCCGACGTTAAAGAATCCACGTGGATCCCCAGTTGAGCGATCAATTCCCGTTCTCGTTTGTCCATTCTCCTGCCCCCCTCACCCATCCTCCACAACTCCATCAACGTTCTTCCCCGGCAAACGCTAAAAATTATAAGCAAAATAAAGAGATATGTCAAAGTAAAAGCGAATGGTCCTCTCTGACGCCGGGTCTTTACTCTAAAAGCCGTTATCGGCCTTTGGTAATGGAAAGCTTCTCCCGTTTCTCCGGCACGCA
>JAFGRE010000062.1 GCA_016935335.1 Deltaproteobacteria bacterium | reverse complement strand
TCTTTCACGCCATGCCTGAACAAGGACAAGTGGCCTTCGCCGCTCAAAGCGGCGCCATGTGCTCAACGGTTCTGGATTATGGCTTAGGCGAACATATCGGATTCAGCCATTTCGTTTCCGTAGGCTCCATGATAGATGTGGATTTTGCGGATCTTATCGATTATTTCGGCAACGATCGAGATGTAAGCAGCATTCTTCTTTACATAGAAGGTCTAACGGAAACCCGTAAGTTCCTGAGCGCTGCCAGGGCGGTCAGTCGAATTAAACCCATCATTGTTCTGAAAAGCGGACGATCCCAGGCCGGGGCCGTAGCCGCTCAGTCCCACACCGGGGCTTTGGCGGGTGAAGACCTTGTCTACGACGCGGCATTCAAGAGGGCTGGCATTATCCGCGCCAATATGCTGGTTGATTTGTTTAGCTGTGCCGACCTGCTTGACAAGCAAACATTGCCGCGGGGGCCGAACATGGCCATCATCACCGCGGCAGGGGGCCTGGGAGTGATGATGACGGATTATCTGGCCGAGTATGGTCTGGAACCTGCCGGCCTGAGGCCGGAAACGATCAAGGCCATCGACCGATACTGCCCCCCCTTCTGGAGTCGGGGCAACCCCATCGACGTTACCGGAGCAATGAAATTCGAGAACATTCCTAAGGTCATTTCCATCTGTGCCGAGGCCGAGGAAATCGATGCCATATCGGTTATTTTCCTGCCCAACGGCCTTTTCCCCCCGGTGAAGTTCGCGGAGCTTCTGGTCTCCGAAAAATTGGTCGCAGATAAGCCTATCTTTGTTGTGCTGGCCGGCGGTGAGCAAGCGAAAGCGGGTCGAAAGCGGCTCGCAGAAAGCGGGATCCCGACCTTTCCGTCCCCCGAGTCGGCTGTCCGTTCCTTTATATACCTCTATGAATATCAGCGCAGTCTAAAGATGCTTACCGAGGTACCGAGACCTACCGGAACTGTCATAAGGGTGGATCGGCATGCAGCGCGATCGCTGGTGGAGGGCGTCCTGGGTTCACGGCGCGGCCTGATGACTGAATTCGAATCCAAGACCTTGCTGAGTGCTTACGGCATACCGGTGAACGAAACATATGTTGCGGAGAGCCCTGTGCGAGCTGTCGAACTTGCACGACAGATTGGTTATCCCGTGGCAGCTAAGATTCATTCACACAGCATCACCCACAAATCGGATATAGGCGGCATTCGACTCGATTTGCGCAATGCCGACGACGTGATAGATGCCTTCCATGAAATTCAGGAAGCCGTGAGAACCAGGGCACCTGCAGAGCATTTCGGAGGAGTCACCATCCAGAAAATGGTAAAGGAAAAAGGCTACGAGGTCATTATGGGAAGCAAGTTGGATCCTGATTTCGGCCCGGTGCTTGTCTTCGGTATGGGAGGAGTGATGACTGAAATCATCCGGGACCGTGCCGTCGGGCTGCCGCCGTTGAATCGGCTCCTGGCGAGAAGAATGCTCGATTCCACCAAAATGTACAAGTTGCTGAAAGGATTCCGCGGACAACCCGCAGCCGATATCGAGGTCCTGGAAGAGATCCTGATTCGACTAAGCCGGCTGGTTACTGATTTTCCTGAGATTCGGGAGCTTGACATCAATCCTCTCCTCGCTACCGGCACAGGAGCCTATGCCCTTGATGCGAGGGTGGTGGTGGGGCCTTCTGCAAAGCCCGCGCCTTGGCACATGGCGCTGAGCACCTATCCCGAGGAGTATGTGGAAGAAGTCAGGGGCGGTCCAAGAGGCCGTCTTCTGGTCCGGCCGGTCCGGCCCGAGGATGCTCCCGCACTGACGGAGTTTTTCATAGCCCTCTCCGAAAGAAGCCGCCTCGGTAAGCTCGTTCGTCGTTTCGAGGACTTCGATGATCGATTCATCGCTCGTTTGACCCAGATCGACTATGATCGGGACATGGTTCTCGTAGCCGTGACCAACCCCGACGGGAGTGGTGAAATCATCGGTCTCGCGCGCTACTTCGGTGATCCGGACCTCACCGAGGCGGAGGTCTCCATTACCATCGCGGATGCCTGGCAAGGGCAGGGAGTGGGAGCCAAGCTGTTGGATCTGATCCTGAAAGCCGCCAGGAAAAGGGGATTCAAGAGGGCTTGGGGTTTTTGCCGTCCTCAGAGTCAAGACATGATCTCCCTCATCAAGCGCCAGCAAGAATCCGAGGTCACTGCT
This sequence comes from Deltaproteobacteria bacterium, assembly GCA_016935335.1. Lineage (GTDB taxonomy): Bacteria > Desulfobacterota > WTBG01 > JAGOGO01 > JAGOGO01 > JAFGRE01. The sequence goes on along the minus strand of JAFGRE010000062.1, from coordinate 2,784 downwards.
GTGGAAAACGGAGAGAAGATGAAGCTGCTTGTGGACCTAACCACATATTCGGAAGGATGACGCTTCTAGGTTTTAGCGCTCTTTCAAACAGCATCGGGCCCGGCCCGGGAAACCTTTAAAAGCAAATAATCGGGAGGAATTATCATGAAGATGAAAAGAGTTTTTACAATCCTATCTTTACTTTTCGTGTTTTCGTCCTCTCAAATTGACAATGCTCACTCGGACTACCTGGCAGGTTACACCGGGGTTGGAATCAGTGGAACGGCGGGTGTGTTTCCAAAGATGGACAGGAACGGAAATACGGGTATCGCCTTTGCCAATATTCAAAATGCGTTTGCTACAGTCACCCTGACCGCCTATCGCGATGACGGTGATAGAGTCGCTACCGTGGTCAGAATCTTAGCCCCCTATGAAAAGATCGTCGGATCACCGGAGGATATTTTTGCTCAGGCCATAACTGCCGCAACCTATATAGCGTACTTATCGGACAGGGAAATCGTTGGGTTTCAGATAAACACTTCAAAAGAAGGCATGATGCTGGACGCGCTTCCCGGGCTTCATGCCGGCGGCTCTACCCTTTATTTCCCGCATATCGCAAGTGACGGCATTTGGGAAACCGAGATCTGTATGATCAACGCGGGAGATGGGAGCATCTTCGGTGAACTAATAGCCTATACTGATTCAGGGGAAGAGGTTGCCATAATCCCTGTCAATATAGGGCCCAATGCTCGCAGGGAGATGAGGGTCGGCGATGAATTCCCCAATCCCAGCAGCATAGGATACGTAAATTTTTACACTTTTTCGCGAGATACCTGCGGGTATTTGAAGTTTTACATAGACGGGGATTCTCGGGTAGCCATTCCTGCAGCCTCCGAGATCAATTCCGGGGACATTTATATATCTCATATTGCCTCGGATGAAAGTTGGGTTACAGGGATCAGCCTTTTAAACACCACTTTAGCATCCAAAGTGCTCTCCATTGAATTTAACAATGGGATGACACGAACGATAAGCCTTGCTGCAAACGAACATCGGGCGCTCACTATTCGGGAGCTTTTCAACAACAAGGTTCCTGCAGGCATTCAGTCGGCTGTTATTAAAAACGGGAACGGCGTCGTCGGTCTTGAAATTTTCGGCACTACTGAGGCGAGCGGGTTGAATTATTTGAGTGGGATTCTTTTAAGCAGCGCCACTACAAGCTCGATTTATTATCCCCACTTTGCCGGCGATTCGGTGTGGGAGACGGGGATCGTGGCATACAATCCCTCTGCTACGCCCTGCAACCTTACCATTCGACCTTTTAAGAGTGACGGTACGATGTTGCCCTCGCGAACCGTCCCGCTTGAAGGAAAGGAAAAATATGTTGGAACAGCGCGTCAATTGAATTTTCATGAGGAAGCTGCCTGGATGTGGATAGAGGCAACAAGACCAATCACCGGTTTTGAACTTTTCGGGATCAATCCTAACAGTGTTGACGATGACGGAGACGGCTATACGGAAAGCCAGGGGGATTGCGATGATCATGACGCCGGCGTTTACCCGGGTGCACCGGAAACATGCGGGGATGGTATCGACCAGGATTGCGATGGGAGTGACCCTCTATGTTCTCTTTGTGCCGACATTTCCGGAACCTGGTATGCTCAGGAGACTGTAAACATTACCTGTTGTATGGATGGTGATTGTGAATCCGATAGCTTTACCGGAGACGGCAGTATAACTATTGAACAAAATGGCTGTAATATCAGTTATGATATGGAATTAGCCGAATATGGTACTTTCGAGAGAAAAGGCAGTATAGAGGGAAACAATATACAGATGTCCGGCATTGCTGCGGTTCTTGTGCCTGGTTGTACTGCAATAACCAATAATATTAACCTATATGGAACAGTCAATGGCTCCCAAATTGATTTAGAGGGCTCGCTAGTTATAAGCGGCTCATGCGATGGTGAAACCTTTTCTTGCACCGGTAATTCAGTTGCTTTACTTTCTCGTTCAAATATCTTTTCTGCACGAGACGAACAAGGCAGTGAAGAAATGTTGAATGAGCGTCACCCATTCCTAAATGGTTGCATTGAAATACTTGGTATTATCCCGCGTTGATCTGCTGTGTGAATGAAGGAGGACATTCGTGCAGAACGTGCTCGACACCAAGTGAGTTACCCGGCACTCTACCACCATGCCACGGTTACCGCGATTAGATTCGCCGGGTGTTCTGCATCATGTCATGGGCATGGGCATCTCTTCCAGAATCGCTATAAGTCCATCGTCTGCCAAGAGGACGCCTATCTGACCAAGTTGGTACGCTATATTCACTTGAATCCTTTACGAGCGGGGTATTCCGGGGTAGAGGTTCTCCGCATCTAGGGGTGACCAATTCTTGTGTGACGAGAGCCGCATCGATCAAAAAAGGGCCTGAAAGGAAAAGGTATATTCCATAAGTTATGCACGTTCTGCACGAACGTTCCCTTTCCAGGATCTTTGAAACTCACCCTTGACGTTTATACGCATTGGGTCCCGGGAGGGAAGAAAGCCGAAGTAGATGAACTGGATTTAAGGTCTGCTCCGATGGTGAATGGGGTTAAAGGTGGGAATAGATAAACAAAAAGTTTTTGCCTCTGTCTGCAGCACTAAGGCACCTAGAGGCGTTGCTCAAATCACTTCAGACATCAAGAAATGCTATAAGTGCTTGATTTTACGGGCGCGCCTGCCGTGATTCGAACACGGGGCCTGCGGATTAGAAGTCCGCTGCTCTATCCATCTGAGCTACAGGCGCGGGTGAGCGCT
>JAFGRE010000061.1 GCA_016935335.1 Deltaproteobacteria bacterium | reverse complement strand
GTTGACGTTGAGCCGGGGACTCTTAACCTCAATGCCGAGCTTATCGAACAAAGCATCACCCCCCGCACGAAAGGCATTATCCCTGTTCATCTTGCGGGTCATCCCTGTGACATGGATTCAGTAACCGCTCTTGCTCAAAAATATCACCTCACCGTTATCGAAGATGCCGCCCACGCCCTCGAAGCTGCATATCGCGAAAAAAAGATCGGAACGATAAGTCCCTTTACCGCTTTTAGCTTCTACGCCACCAAGAATATCACCACCGGCGAGGGAGGCATGGTGACGGTGGCTGATGATGAAGTGGCGGACAAAGTGCGGATATTAAGCCTCCATGGTATCAGCCGGGACGCCTGGAAACGGTATTCCGATGAAGGCTATCGACACTGGGATATCTTGTGCGCTGGGTACAAATACAACATGTTCGATCTCCAAGCAGCAGTGGGACTGCATCAAATGGACCGGATCGAGCATTTTTGGGAAAGCCGCAAAAGGCTTGTACATCACTATAATGCAGCCTTTTACGAGCTGCCGGAAATCGAGCCGTTAGCGGTTAAACCGGATGTCAAACATGCTTATCATATTTACCCCATACTCTTAAACGTGGCTATGCTCACGGCAAACCGAGATCAGATTATGACCGCCATTCAGGCGGAGAATATCGGCATCGGTATCCATTTTCGAGCCGTTCACCTTCATCCCTTTTATCGCGAGACCTTTGGTTTCGCTCCCGGACGGTTGCCGGTGGCTGAAGACGCGTCGGAGAGAATTCTCTCACTTCCTCTCTTTCCCAGTATGTCCGACGAAGATCTGCACGACGTAGTGGCGGTGGTGAAAAAAGTAATTCATTATTATCGGAAGTGACGGTACTCCTCGAACCGGCCTTTTAGAAGAAAAATGAGGACCTTCTCAATGACAGGCGACAAACTTTTAAATATACTCCTTATCGTTATTGACGCCCTTCGTCCCGATCATTTGGGCTGCTATGGATACGAACGGGAAACGAGTCCGGAAATCGATGCCCTTGCCGCACAGGGTGTCCGCTTTGAACGGGTTGTCAGTGAATCATCCTGGACCAAGGCCGCGGTGGCTTCTCTTCTGAGCGGGACTATTTCTGAGTCACACGGAGTCAAGACAATATCTGATTGCTTGTCTTGTGGTGATTCCTACCTGCCGACAATCCTCCGGAACGTCGGTTATGTCACCGGCTGCGTCCAAACCAATCCCTTTCTTACGACCGCCGCCGGTTTTGCTCAGGGATTCGATCATTACATCGAACTTTTTGACAGCGCCCCGGGAGTCTACAAACCCCGGGTTCAGGAAATGATACCGATAGTCTCCGACTGGATCGACTATTTTGGCGGGAGCCCCTTTTTTCTGTATCTCCACCTTCTCGATACCCACCATCCCTATGAGCCCTCGAAAATGTATCAACAGTTTGGGTCTGACGCCCAAAGTCTCTATGACGGAGAAATTCGTTGCGTTGATCACCATATCAGACTCATAAGAGACATTCTCGTTCAAAAAGGAGTGAGCGAAAAGACACTGTACATAGTCACTTCCGATCATGGAGAAGAATTTGAGGATCACGGCGGTAGCTTCCACGCCAAACACCTCTATGAAGAAGTTCTTCGAGTCCCGCTCATCATCTCATCGCCAGAAGCTATTCCTTCCGGACTATCTGTCCCCACCCAGGTGCGTTCTATTGATATTCTCCCTACAATTTTAAACCTCGTGGGGCTTCCCCCGCAGCCCGGCCACCACGGAGAAACGCTCTGCCCGCTTTTCACCTCTTCTCTATCTTCAGACCGCCTCGCTGTTAGTCAAATCGGGAGCGAGCAGTCAACCACGGATCCGACCATAGCGGTGAGTGACGGCGAATACAAGGTGATCTGGAATATGAGAGCTGATTCACAAGAACTGTATCACCTTGCCGGCGACCCGGGCGAACTTCATAACCTTATAAATCACGAGCCGACGGTGGCCCGGACCCTGCTTGCCCAGGGTAAGGCACTCATCGAGCCTTTCCGGGAAAGCCAACACCGTTACCGGGCGAAACCCAAGGCAGCGGATGTGGATGCGGATATGCTCATGCGGCTGAGGGGACTGGGATATCTTGAATGAAACAAAGGACGACTCGTTCTCGCATTCATCCCCCCGGAATAAGGGAAAAGGAATTCATAACCAAGCGCCAACGTATCTCCGACATCGTCAAGTGACTATCCAAACGGTTGCCGGTGTGAACGCATATTTTTTCACCATCACCCGATTTTTTCGGGTGTGGGGTTACCGTGCGATTTTCAAAAATCGTGGTTTTGAATTTCTGTCCACCCGAAACGGATCGACCACCTTTATCAGGCAAAAACATAACTCCGTCGTGGAGTTGAAAGGAGCGGAATCATGAGAGAATGTTCTATCGAAGCCAACAAGCGTCAGTGCAATTGTTCTTACGAACCCTGCTCACGAAAAGGCATCTGCTGCGAGTGTCTGAACTATCATCGGCAAATGGGAGAATTACCGGCGTGCTTTTTCCCCGATGATATTGAAAGAACTTATGATCGATCTATCGAGACATTTGTTACTGCCTTTAACAAACGAGGGCGGTGGTGGTAAAAGTTCTGCCGTTACAAGTACCGGTTTTCCCTGAACCAACCTCCCCCTCCGGATATTGTTGATGATGCCTTACCTGCTGCTCATCATCGGATTCGGCCTCCTTATCAAAGGAGCAGACCTGCTCGTTCAAGGAGCTTCGTCAGTCGCCAGACAACTGCGTGTTTCCGATCTCGTCATCGGATTAACAGTGGTGGCTTTCGGAACATCGAGTCCGGAATTGTTTGTAAATGTTACCGCCAGCTCCTTGGGAAATACGGAGATTGCTATCGCGAACGTCCTGGGCAGCAATATAGCGAACATTCTTCTTGTCCTCGGCGTGGCTTCGGTGATTTATCCTCTCCGGGTGCAAAAAGGCACGGCATGGAAAGAAATCCCCCTGGGTCTTTTGGCTGCCTGTGTCTTGGGCGTTTTAGCCAACGACACAATGATCGATGGTGCCAGTTTTTCGGCTTTGACCAGAATTGATGGATTGGTCTTCCTCTCATTTTTTATGATCTTTATGTATTATTCGTTTTCGATTGCGAAGGTCTCGGAGCCAATGAAAGACCTTGTGCCCGCCAAACGTCACGGGATACTGGTGGCGATCCTGATGATAGGTGGAGGTCTGATCGGGCTCACGGTGGGTGCTCGCTGGATTGTCGACAGTGCCGTGCGCATAGCGTTGCGTTTTGGATTGAGTGAGTCCTTCGTAGGATTGACAATTGTGGCCATCGGCACGTCACTTCCCGAGCTGGCGACAGCAGCGGTGGCTGCGTTTAAGCGAAACGCAGAGATTGCCATGGGGAGTGTCGTGGGATCGAATATTTTTAACATTTTTTTTGTCCTCGGAATAACTTCAACCATTAATCCATTACCCTTCCAGCCGAAGAACAATATCGATATCGCGATGGTGATTCTCGCCAGCTTCCTGCTGTTTCTCTGCATGTTCACCGGAAGAACGCGCTTACTGGACCGATGGGAGGGGCTTTCGTTTCTGCTGTTATATGGCGGCTACCTTGCTTTTCTCGTTATTCAGGGATAACCTTAATCATGGGAGTATGTCTCGGAGTGAGCGCGGTTGGTATCAGGTATCACTATTATGAATCCTTTTTAAAAACAGGCAGAACTGTTCATCGTGGTTAAAAAATTATCGTCTGAAGAATTAGAGGCAAAAGTCAAACGGTTGGAACGAGAAGTTGCCGAGATGCGTCAACGGGAGGAGGCGTTCAGAACCGATGTATCCAAGTTTCGCGCCTTTTTTGAGGCTGCAAATGTTGGTTACCTTATTGTTGACGAGGCCGGCACCATAGTAGACGCCAGTTCAGAGTATATCCGTTTAACGGGCCATACCACCCTGGAAGAGATTAAAGGCAAGAGCGTCCTGGATTGGACGGCACGGCAGGAGATTACCAAGAACAAGGAGGCTCTGGACCGCTGTCTTGCCACTGGATTCATCAGGGATTTAGAGATTTCCTATGCTGACGGAGCCGGTAATTGCACCCCGGTTGAAATCAACGCCATGGCCGTAAGGACTCCGGACGGGAAGAGGATCCTCACCCTCTGTCGGGACATAAGCGAACGGAAGAGAATCGAAAAGTCCTTGCAGGATACGGCGGATCAATATCGGGAGCTTGTGGATAATGCCAACAGCATCATTCTTCGCATGAACGTTACCGGGAATGTTACCTATTTTAACGAGTTTGCCCGGACTTTCTTCGGCTATGAGCAAAAGGAGATCCTGGGCCGCAGCGTGGTTGGCACCATTGTTCCGGAAAAAGAGACAACAGGACGCGATCTTCGTACAATGATAGAAGATATCGGGAAACACCCGGAGCGCTATACCAACAATGAAAACGAAAACATGCGTAAGGACGGCACCCGCGTCTGGATCGCGTGGACCAACAAGCCCATATATGACGCAACCGGACAAATCGTTGAAACCCTTTGCATCGGCAATGATATCACTCCCCGTAAAAACGTCGAAAAGGCCTTGAGAGAAAGCGAGGAGTTGTTCAAGGCATTGGCTGAGGACGCCCCCTTTGGGATTTCCATTATGTGTAAAAATCAAGGACTTTCCGGACAGTCAGTCCTTCTTCGATAGTGATGGTTATGCAGCTGGGTTCATAATTTGCTCTTTGAC